>JADGHE010000053.1 GCA_019689555.1 Variibacter sp.
CCCCCGGGGGCTGAGCGGGTTCGCGACGGGCCGTGCGGAGGGGGCGGGGCGTCCGCAGCCGGCGCGGCGGAGGCCGTCTGGCGAGCGCTGCCCGTCCCACGGAATTTTCGCAGAAGGCGGCGCGCCGTCCGCCCCCCAGCACAAGGAGCATCGATGTCGCAGGCCCTCACCCGCACGCCCACGCGCTATGAGCGCGATCTCGGCGGGGGCGCGATGGCGTTCGCGCGCGTGCGCGAGGAGGGCGGCGTTGTCACCGTCTATCACACCGAAGTGCCGCGGGACCTGCAGGGGCAGGGCCACGGCGCGCGCTTCATCGCCGCCGTGCTCGACGACATCCGCGCCCGCGGGCTGAAAGTCGTGCCGCGCTGCCCCTTCGCCGCGGCCTTCATCCGCAACAACCCGGCCTACGCCGACCTCGTGGCGTGAGGACTCCTGCTTCCCTCCGTCCGCGAGGGCTGGCCGCGCGGGGATGACTGCGTCGCCCTGACGCGCGGGCGCGGAAAAACACTTTCGTCATCCTCGATCGCGAGCGTGGAAAACAACCTTCGTCATCCTGAGGTGCGAGCGCGACAGCGCGAGCCTCGAAAGGATGACGGATCGCGAATGCGGCCGCGCATCGCGGGGCGCCGCGCCCTTCGAGGGCCGCCTTCGGCGGCCGCCTCAGGGTGACGGCGCGGCAAGAACTCCGTTGCGTGAAGCAACAGCCCGCACGAGCGCAGCGAAATGCGGGATTATGATCGACAATCCAGCCGTTGCCCGGATGTCGCTGCGCTCATCGGGACGATTTGCTTTGATTGCGGGCGGCTTTTAGCCAAGCATTGAACCTGAGCGTTTCTCCACAGGGTCTCCTCTGGTCCTTGATCGCGTATTCGAACCGCCCATTTCTTGAGGCAGCCAGCTTTTCTCTGCCTCGTTCTTTCTTTTCCGGCGCGGAAGTGCGCGTTCCGGCCGTGGTGGGGCAGGTCGCAGATTAAATAACTCTAGATGCTGCCCACACGCGCTGAAGGGTTTGCAGTGCTCATAGCCATGCAGCCAAAGATAAACCATCAGGGCTAGCCACGCGTCTTCGAGCGCGCCGTGTATGGTGCCCTTTCGATGAAGTCCCATCTCAAAGCAGACGGAGCTCAAAGAAGCGCTGCCGTTCAATCCTAGGGCGCGGTAGCCTTCCATAGTGCAACAAATAGGTTTCGCAATTGGCGGCTGACCCGCAATTGCAAGCTCGCGATTGATGAAGCCTAGGTCGAAGTCGGCATTGTGCGCGACGATCACATCGCCGGCGTGGAGGAACTCGCGAATGCGAGCGGCGTAGCTCGCGAACGGCTCTTGGTGTCGCAAAGTCCAATCGTCGAATCCATGGATTTGCGCGGCTTTTGGATGGCTTTTTTTGCCGGGATCGAAAACCAAATGGATGTAGCTAACCGGGAAACAGCCTTCGGCAAGGGAGGCGGTCGCGAGCCAAATTGCACCCAGGCTCACAATGCGATCATCCGGGGCCACGCCAGTCGTCTCGACATCGACGGCAACCACAAAGTCCGGCAGTTTGGGAGCCGGACCACGGCCGATGCGCGTGGTCGTCTCAGTCACGCGGACGATGGTCGCGCCCACAAGATCATCGCGAGTCCGGGTTTCGACGATTTCTCTCGGCTTAAGCCAGTCCCACATGGCCCACCCCCCAATTAAATTCATCCGACAATTGAGGCGCGAGCGCAATCGCGGGGCTTTTGCGCTCATCCGGGCGACGGGTCACGGCAATAGGAAAAAAGACCTTGACAGCGTGACGATGGTCCTATAGGGTTCGCGCAGGTTCGACACTTGCGCCCTGAGCGGCGCGGTACTCGAACCATCCGGCCGGCTATCCGCGGGGCCGCTTCGCAGCGGGGGGGCTTCCCCGCGAGAGTGGTCCGCAGCGAGACCAATCCGTTCCGCAGCCCGCCGGTTCGGAAGCGAGACGGTTTTTCCGCGAGACCGTTTCGCAGCGCGCCCGTTCAGAAGCGAGACGGTTCCCCAGTGAGACCGTTCAGAAGCAAGACCGCTTCTCGCGTGGCCGCTCCGCAGAAGGCCGCTCCGCAGGGCGTCCGCGCGTTACGACGATCCATGGCCGCACGCAGGACATACACGCCCGAATTCATCGAAAACGGTCGCTACCGCTACGAGGAGTCGGACGAGCCCGTCGCCTCGATCGCGGCCGATTTCGGCGTGCATGTGAGCACGTTCTACACCTACATGAAAAAGTGGGGCTTCAGGCTGCGCTGCGAGCGCGCCCCGCTCGACCTTTCTCCGGCGCAGCGCGCGCTCGCCGCGGCGCGCAAGGCGCCCCGCTCGACATCGCGCGCAAAGCCGGACGCGCGCGCCGCCCGCAGCGACGGCGCCGTTCCCGATTCGGCTCTCGAAAGCGCAGACACCGCGGGCCTGATCGCGCGCCTGCACGCCGCCGTCGAGCAGGAGCTCGCCGCCGTCGAGCGCCTGCGCGCGCAGCTCGGTCCGGCGCCGGAAAACCCCGGCGACGCGGAGCGCACCGCGCGCACGCTCGCAACGCTCGCGCGCACGCTCGGGGAAGTCGAGCGCCTGCGCGGCGCGGTCGCCCCGCCCGCACACCCCGATGACGACGACATGCCCACCGACATCGATGAATTCCGTCGCGAGCTTGCGCGCCGCATTGATGCGTTTGTCGCAAGCCGGGCTGACGAAGCCGTTCGCGGCGACGGTGAATCCGCGGTGGGCTAGGCGCCTCGAACGCGATTTCGCCACGCTCTGCCATCCGCATCAGGACGTGCCCGCCGCCGCGGCGAACGGCGAGCCGTGGACGACCTGGCTGTTGCTCGGCGGCCGCGGCGCGGGAAAGACGCGCACCGGCGCCGAGTGGGTGCGGGGCGTGGCGCTCGGCCGCCCGCCTTATGCGCGGCGCGCGCATCGGCGCATCGCGCTCGTCGCCGACACCGAGCACGACGTGCGCGCGGTGATGATCGAGGGCGAGTCCGGCCTGCTGCGCATTTCGCCGCGCCATGAGCGGCCGCAGTGGATTCCGTCGCGCCGGCGGCTCGAATGGCCGAACGGGGCCGTCGCCGAAGCGTTCTCGGCCGAGGACCCGGAGAGCCTGCGCGGGCCGCAGTTCGAGGCCGCCTGGTGCGACGAACTCGCCAAATGGCGCTACGCGGAGGCGGCCTTCGACATGTTGCAGTTCGGCCTGCGGCTCGGCGAGAACCCGCGGCAGGTCGTCACCACGACGCCGCGGCCGATCCCGCTCATCAAACGGCTGATGGCCGATCCGCGCACCGTCGTCACGCGCGCCGCGACGCAGGCGAATGCCGCGCATCTTGCGCCCGCCTTCCTCGAGGCCGTGGTCGGCCGCTACGCCGGCACGCGGCTCGGCCGCCAGGAGCTCGACGGCGAGATCATCGAGGACCGCCCCGACGCGCTGTGGTCGCGGGCGCTGATCGAGGCCGCGCGCGTTGCGGCCGCGCCGTCGCTTCAGCGCATCGTCGTCGCCGTCGATCCGCCGGCGACGAGCACCCGGCGGGCGGACGCCTGCGGGCTCGTCGCCGCCGGGCGCGCCGAGGACGGCACCATCTACGTGCTCGCCGACGAGACGGCGGCCGGCCTCTCGCCGGCAGGCTGGGCAGCGAAGGCGGTCGCGCTGTGGCGCAGGCTTTCGGCCGATGCGCTCGTGGTCGAGGTCAACCAGGGCGGCGACATGGTGCGCGCGGTGATCCGCGAGGCGGACCCGACCGTGCCGGTCACGTCCGTGCGCGCGCATCGGGGAAAATGGCTGCGTGCGGAACCCGTCGCCGCGCTCTACGAGCAGGGCAGGGTGAAGCACGCCGGCGCCTTTCCGGCGCTTGAAGACGAGATGTGCGACTTCGGGCTCGACGGACTGTCGTCGGGGCGCTCGCCGGACCGGCTCGACGCGCTCGTCTGGGCGGTCTCCGCGCTCGCCTTCGCCGAAGGCGGTGCACCGCGCGTGCGCGGGCTGTAGCGGGCGCCGGCGGCGGCCTCAAGGCATCCCGCGCGCCGCCGCGCTCCGCGCGTCGCATCCGGGACACGGAAACGGAAACCGAACCATGCTCCAACGTCTCCGATCCTTCCTCCGCGCGCCCGAGGCGAAGGCGTCGCGCGTGGCCAGGCTCATCGCGCTCGAGGGCGGCGCCCGCGCGCGCTGGACGCCGCGCGACTATGCCGCGCTCGCACGCGAGGGCTATGCGAAGAACGCCATCGTCTATCGCGCCGTGAAGCTCGTGGCGGAAAGCGCCGCCGCGCTCACGTTCCTGCTCTACGAGGGCGACGCCGAGCGCAACCGCCATCCTCTGCTCGATCTTCTCGCGCGGCCCAATCCCCGCCAGGACGGCCCGGCGCTGTTCGAGACCGTGTACACGCATCTGCTGCTCGCCGGAAACGCCTATCTCGAGGCGGCGATGCTCGGCGGCGCCGTCCGCGAGCTCTATGCGCTGCGTCCCGATCGCATGCGCGTCGTTCCGGGGCCCGACGGATGGCCCGCCGCCTACGAATACACCGCCGGCGGGCGCACGGTGCGCTTCGTGCAGGACGCCGTGCCGATCCCGCCGGTGCTGCACATCGCGCTCGTGCATCCGCTCGACGATCATTACGGGCTCGCGCCGCTCGAAGCCGCCGCCGTCGCGCTCGACACGCACAACGCCGCGTCGAAATGGAACAAGGCGCTGCTCGACAACGCGGCGCGGCCCTCCGGCGCGCTCATCTATGCCGGGCCGGACGGCGCGCTGTTGTCCGACGCGCAGTTCGAGCGGCTCAAGCGCGAGCTCGAGGCGAGCTACCAAGGCAGCGCCAATGCCGGCCGCCCGCTGCTGCTCGAAGGCGGGCTCGACTGGAAGGCGATGTCGCTCACGCCGCGGGACATGGATTTCCTCGAGGCCCGCAACGCGGCCGCGCGCGAGATCGCGCTCGCCTTCGGCGTGCCGCCGATGCTGCTCGGCATTCCCGGCGACAACACCTACTCGAATCTGCAGGAGGCGAACCGCAGCCTGTGGCGGCAGACGATTCTGCCGCTCGCGAACCGCGTCTGCAGCGCGCTCTCGCACTGGCTTTCCCCCGCCTTCGGCGCGGCGCTACGGATAACGGTCGACACCGATCGGGTAGACGCGCTGAGTGCGGATCGCGCCGCCACCTGGAAGCGGGTGAACGAGGCCGCGTTCCTCACCGTCAACGAAAAGCGGGAAGCCCTGGGGTACGGTCCCATAGATGATGGTGACCGTCTGGCGTGAACCCGGCGCGCGTCGGGCCGCACGAAGCCTGCGCCGCGCCGCGCCGTCGGCGCGCGCGCTCCGCGTACGCTGCACGGCCGGCGCGCGGGCGCGCGCGGGGGCGCGGGCACGGGCGGGGCGCGGCGGCGCGGCCCGTGCGCCTTCGGATTGCGGTTCCTCGGCGGATTTGCCGTTCCCGGCGGACTTCTCGCCGTCGCGCGATGCCGAGTCGTTCGTTGGTGCGGCGGTCGGCGCGGCCGGCGCATCCGGCGCGCCCGTTTCGTGCTGCGGCGCCTGCGGCTCCGGCACGGCCGGCGCCCGCGCCGCGGGGCGCGGCGTACAGTCGGCGATCGTCACGCGGCGCGTCTCGTCGCCGGCCCTGAGCGTGCCGACGCAGTCCGGCGGGACATAGAGGAGGCGGAACGAAAAGCGGCCCTGCCCGTCGGGCGCGGCGCTGTAGCGGTCGTCGAGCACGACGAGGAAGCTCGGCAGATCGGTGTCGCCGCTGATGACGAGATAGCCGTTCGCGACCCGCGCCTCCGCGACGCGGATCGCGGCCGCGGCGGGCCGGGCCGTGGCGGAAAGCGCCGCAAGCGCAAGCAAGGTCAGAACGAGGCGCACTGGCGTCTCCTTGAATGGCGGCCGCGCCCGCGACCCTGAGGGATCGTTTCGCCCCGGTCAATCCGGCGAGGCCATGGCGGCGCATGCCCTGCACAGGCCGTTGGTGGCCGCCTCACGGCGGCGCGGTGCGGTCGCCCGGAAGCGATGCGGTCGCCCGGAATGTGATCCGCCGCAGGCATCCGCTCCCGCCCGACCCCGAAGGACGGTGGGCGAGGGCGCCGCGGCGGTCAACGGACAGGCTTTCGCAGCAGAAGCGAGGCCACATCGGTGGACGACCTCATCGGCATCTTCAGTTCGCGCGGCGATCTCGCGCACCTCGCCCTGTTTCTGTGGGCGAGCGTTGCGACCGCGCTTGCGCTCTTTGCGCTGCGCGAGCTCGCCGCCGCGATGCGCCGCTTCGACGATTTCGTGCGCGAGCTTGCACGCTTCAACGAAAGGTTCGGAGGCCAGACGGATGGACACGCTCCACACGGTGCTGCGCGCCATACGCGGTGAGAGCCGGCCGCGGCGCGACCACCTGCAAATCTTTCGCGAGTTCCTGAGCCATCTCGACCGCATCGGCAAGCGCCCGCCGCCTGCGCCGCGCACGGTGAAGGGCGCCAAGGCCGCGCCGCGCCGCACCGGCGTCCGCGCACGCTAGCGCCGCCCGCGCGACCTCGCTCTCCCCGTGCGGGGGGAGGGGCGAGGCGCCGCATCTTTCAATCCAGCAACAAGAGACCCTCATGCACGCATTTGCGCTGCCCGAGCGCGCGGGCGTCGACATCGACGCCGCCGGCGCCGTCGAGGGCTACGCCAGCCTGTTCGGCGCGGTCGATCAGGCGCGCGACATGGTGATGCCGGGCGCATTCGCCGAGACGCTCAAGGCGCGCGGGCTGCGCCGCATCCCGATGCTGTTTCAGCACGACCCCGCCGAGCCGATCGGCATCTGGCTCGATCTGCGCGAGGACCATCGGGGCCTCTACGCGCGCGGGCGGCTGATCCCGGATGTCAAGCGCGCGCGCGAAGTGCTGGCGCTCGTCAAGGCCGGTGCGATCGACGGCCTTTCGATCGGCTTTCGCACCGCGCAGGCGCGCGTCGATCCCAAGACGCGCGTGCGCAAAATCTACGCGGTCGATCTCTGGGAGATTTCGATCGTCACCTTTCCCCTGCTCGAGGGCGCGCGCGTGCGCGCCGTCAAGGCACGGCCGCAGACGCATCGCGCCGCGGCGCCGTCGCTGCCGCCGCCGGCGGAGCGCCCCCTCCGTCGCGACCCGCGCCTTTCCTTTGCGCGCGCGAATGCGGAGCGGGAGTGGAAGGCGCTGTGCGCGGGCGGAGCGGCGCACCGCGCCGAAATGCTCGCGCGCTGAGCGCGCACCTTTCCGTGACAGGACCGTCAACCCAACCCCCGAGGTGGACACATGGACATCGACATCAACGCGCGCGCGCCTGAGATCAAAGCGGGCATTTCGGGCGAGGCCTATGCCACGCACGAGGAGATGATGCGCCTCTTCGAGGCCTTCAAGCAGGCGAACGACGAGCGGCTCGCGGCGCTGGAGCGGCGCAGCGGCGACGCGTTGCTCGAGGAGAAGGTCGCCCGTCTCAACACCGCGCTCGACGCGCAGGCCCGCCGCATCGACGAGCTGACGCTGAAGGCGGCCCGGCCGGCACTCGAGCGCGACCGCGCGAGCGGCGACCGCTTCGCGGCCGAGGAGCATAAGGCGGCCTTCGAGGCCTATGTCCGTCGCGGCGAGAGCGCGGGCCTGCGCCAGCTCGAAGTGAAGGCAATGTCGGTCGGCTCCAATCCCGACGGCGGATATCTCGTGCCCGCGGAGATCGAAAGCGAGATCGGCCGGCGGCTCGCGTCCGTCTCGCCGATCCGCTCCATCGCCGGCGTGCGCGAGGTCAGCGCCAACGTCTACAAGAAGCCGTTCATGACGGCGGGGCCGGCGGTGGGCTGGGTCGGCGAGACGGCCCCACGCCCGCAGACGAACACGCCGGCGCTGGACGAGCTCTCCTTCCCCACGGCCGAGCTCTACGCCATGCCGGCGGCGACGTCGACGCTGCTCGAGGATGCTGCCGTCAACATCGATGAGTGGCTCGCGGCGGAAGTCGAGCAGGCCTTAGCCGAGCAGGAGGGCACCGCCTTCGTCGCCGGCGACGGCGTCAACAAGCCTAAGGGCTTCCTCTCCTATCCCACCGTCGACAACGCCGCGTGGACGTGGGGCAGCCTCGGCTATGTGGCGACCGGCGTCGCCGGCGACTGGCCGGAGAGCAATCCGTCCGACGTGCTGATCGACCTCGTCTATGCGTTGCGCGCCGGCTACCGGCAGAACGGCGTCTTCGTGATGAACCGCAAGACGCAGGCCGCGGTGCGCAAGTTCAAGGACGCGAGCGGGAATTATCTCTGGCAGCCGCCGGCGGTGGCGGGCGGGCGCGCGAGCCTGATGACCTTCCCCGTGGTCGAGGCGGAGGACATGCCGGACGTCGCGCCGGGGTCGCTGTCGATCGCCTTCGGCGATTTCCGCCGTGGCTATCTGATCGTCGATCGGCAGGGCGTGCGCGTGCTGCGCGATCCGTACTCCGCGAAGCCCTACGTTCTGTTCTACACCACCAAGCGCGTGGGCGGTGGCGTGCAGGACTTCGACGCGATCAAGTTTTTGAAGTTCACGGCGGCCTAGCGCCGCTTCGCGGCGGCCGGCCTGGCGGGCAAACGGCTACGGCGCGATCGGCGAGCCGAGCATGCGCGCGGTCTCGATGATCCACGCGCGGTAGCGCGCGAGCGGCGTGACGCCGGTGAGCCCGCCGCAGCCGGCGCTGTTGCCCGGCCCCGTGGACCAGCTCACCACGCCGACGAGTGCGAGGCGGCCTTCGTCCGCCGCGAACACCGGCGCGCCGGAATCGCCCGTGCAGGCGCCGAGGCCGGCGCGCGCGCCGTTGGTCCGAGGATCGACGAGCCGGAGCTGCAGGCCGCCGGGCCTGCCCGTGGCGACGAGGGCGGCCGCGCGCAGCGTGCCGCCGCTGCGCCCGTCGCCGCGCACGGCGACGCCGAAACCGGCAACGACGAAGCGCGCGCCGGGTTCCCGCGGCGCCTCGCCGTCGCTCAGGCGCGCCGGCTCGAAACCTTGCGGCAGCGGCTCCGCCAGCTTCACGAGCGCCACGTCCGCCGTCGCGCGGTGGGCGAGCAGCGCCGGCAGCGAAAATTGCGGATGGCGCACGACGGCGGCGACGTCGCGCAGGCGCGGCTGCCGGGCCGCCTCGAACTCGACGAGCTTGTAGTCGGCGCCCGGCAGCACGCAGTGCGCCGCGGTGAGCACGAGATCGCGCGCGACGGCCGTGCCGGTGCAGAAATTGCCGCGCGAGCCGACGATGAGCACCGCATGGGCCATGCCGCTTTCAGCCGACGCGGGCTCGGCGCCGCCGACCATGGCGGCGGCCGGAACGCTCGCGGCGAGAACGGCGATCAAGGCGGCGAGGGGGCGGAGCATGGCCCGCGTTGAGCCCTGCCGCGCCCGCGTTGTCAACCTCGAGACGCAAGAGCATCCTGAATGGCAGCCATTCTCCTCAGCGGCCCGGCGGTCGAGCCGCTCACGCTCGCGGAGGCCAAGTCCTATCTGCGGGTCGAGCACGACGATGACGATGCGCTCATCGCCGCGCTCGTCGCCGCCGTGCGCGCGGAAGTGGAGGCGAAGACGCGCCGCGCGCTCATCACGCAACGCTGGCGGTGGATCCTCGACGCCTGGCCGCGCGACGGGCGCATCGCGCTTGCGCCCGCGCCGGTGCGCGAGATCCTCGCCGCGCGCGTCTACGACGAGAACGGGATCGCGCAGGCGATCGACACGCAAGCCTTCGTGGTCGATACGGCCGCGGCGCCCGGCGTGATCGGGTTCGTGTCCTGGGCGCTGCCGGCGCCGGGGCGCGCCGTCGCCGGGATCGAGATCGACGTCGCCTGCGGCTACGGCGATGCCGCCGCCGACGTGCCGGAGCCGCTGCGGCAGGCCATGCGCGTGCTGCTCGCCCATCGCTACGAAAACCGCGGGCTCGCGGCGGCGGCGGATGCCGGCCCGGCCTCCGTCGCCGCGCTGCTTTCGCCCTACCGGGTGATGGCGCTATGACCGATCCCGGCAGACTCAATCAGCGCCTGGTGCTCGAAGTGCCGGTGGAAGCCGCCGACGGCGCGGGCGGCGTCGTGCGCAGTTTCGAGGCGGGGCCGCTGCTGTGGGCTGCGGTCGAGCCGGTCGCCGCGCGCGGCGAGGTCGTCGCGGCGGGCGCGGGCGCGACGGTCACGCACCGTATCCTCGTGCGCGCGGGGCTTGCGATCACCACCCGCCATCGCCTGCGCAAGGGTGCGCGCCTCTTCCGCATCGTCGCGGTGCGTGAGGAGGATTCTTCGGGCCGCTTTCTCGTCATCGACGCCGAGGAGCGTCGGGATTGATCCACGCGCCCGCCCCGCGGTCCGCCCTTCGTGACGCGATGCCCTCCCGTGGAGCTTTGACCCATGTCCACCGCCGCCGCGGCGCTGCGCGCCGCAATTTACGAGGCGCTCATCGCCGACGCCGCGCTCACCGCGCTGCTCGGCGGGCCCAAGGTCTACGACGAACCGCCGAAGGCGGTGACGTTTCCCTATGTCACGCTCGGCGAAGCCCGCGTCACGAACATCGCGGTCGGCGAGGGCGCCACCGAGGAGCACCAGCTCACGCTGCATGTGTGGTCGCGCCAGGGCGGCCACCGCGAGGCGCACCTCGTCACCGGCGCGGTGATGCAGGCGCTCGACGATGCGCCGCTTAAGCTCGCGGCGCATCGCCTCGTCAATCTGCGCTTCGCGCTCGCCGACGTTCGCCGCGAGGCGGATGGGCGTACCTACCATGCGCTGGTGCGCTTCCGCGCGGTGACGGAGCCCGCGTGAGCGCCCCGCGTGCCGATCATCACGACAGCCGAGCCCCGGCTTGCGCGCGCCGCTGCGCGGCATCGGGGATGACAAGGAGTGACCCGACATGGCTGCCCAGAAAGGCAAGGACCTGCTCGTCAAGATCGCCGACGGCGCGGGCTACACGACCGTCGCCGGCCTGCGGGCGCGGCGGCTCGCCTTCAACGCCGAGACCGTGGACGTCACCCATGCGGAGTCCGCCGGGCGCTGGCGCGAACTGCTCGACGGCGCGGGCGTCAAGCGCGCCTCGGTCGCCGGGCGCGGCCTGTTCAAGGACGCCGCTTCCGACGCGCTCGTGAGGCAGGCCTTCTTCGACGGCGCGGTGAAGGACTTTCAGGTCGTCATTCCGGATTTCGGCACGGTCGCCGGGCCGTTTCAGATCACCAATCTCGAATTCGCCGGCGAGCACGACGGCGAGGTGACCTACGAGCTCGTGCTCGAGTCGGCAGGCGAGATCACCTTCGCGCCCTTCTAGCTCCGCTTGTCGCCCGCCGGCCCACCTTCGCTTCTCTGCGCGCGCGAATTCCGAGCGAGGAGAGGGAGGCAAGCGCCGGGGAAAGAGGGAGTGTGGAACTCACGTCGTCTCGAAGCAGGAATCCGATGCCCAATCTTCACCGCGGTGAGATCGAGGCCGAGATCGGCGGTGCGAGACGCCGGCTCGTGCTCACGCTCGGCGCGCTCGCGGAGCTCGAAGCGGCGTTCGGCGCCGACGATCTCGTCGCGCTCGCCGAGCGCTTCGGGCGCGGACGGCTCTCCGCGCGCGACCTCGTGCGCATCATCGGCGCCGGCCTGCGCGGCGCGGGCGAGGCGGTGACCGACGAGGAGGTGGCGCGCATGGAGGTGGCGGGCGGCGCCGCCGGCTATGTGCGCATCGCCGCGGCGCTCGTCGCCGCCACTTTCGGCGCGGAGGAGGAGGGCGCAAACCCTCCCTAGCCGCAGGCGCCGAGCCGACGGCGCGCGCGCCGTTTCCCTGGGCGCGCGCGATCGGCCTCGGGCTCGGCGTGCTGCGGCTGTCTCCCGATGCGTTCTGGCGGATGACGCCGCGCGAGCTCGCTCTTGCCCTCGGCGCGGCGTTGCCCGCTTCGCCCGCCCCGATGCGGCGCAGCGAGCTCGCCGCGCTGCTGCGGCGTTTTCCCGACGGCCCCGAGGTCGCGAGAACTTGAGGACCTGGAAATGCCCGAAAGCTTCGACAGCGCGACGGCCGAAGAGGCCGGCGACGAATTCTCCGCCGTCACCGAGCAAGCTGCGGCGAGCGTGCGCGGGCTCGAGGCGAGCGCCAACGGTTTTGCCCGCGCCATGACACAGGCCTTCTCCCGCGCGATCGTGGATGGCCGGCGCTTCGACGACGTGCTGAAGTCGCTCGCGCTGCGGCTCTCGAACATGGCCGTGAAGGCCGCGTTCAAGCCGCTCGAACAGGCCTTCGCCGGCGGGCTGCAAAACCTGTTCGGCGGCCTTTTCGGCGGCGACGCGGCGGGCGCCGCGACCGGCGCCGACAAGGGCCTCGTCGCGGCGATGAGCGACATCCGTCCCTTCGCGGGCGGCGGCGTGATCGCGAGCCCGACCTATTTTCCGCTCGGCTCCGGCGCGATGGGGCTCGCAGGCGAGGCCGGGCCGGAGGCGATTTTGCCGCTCGCGCGCGGCGCCGACGGCCGGCTCGGCGTCGTGGCCGCGACGGGAAGGCCCGCGACGCACGTGACGGTGAACATCGCCACGCCCGACGCGGGCAGCTTCCGCCGCTCGGAAGTCTACATCACCGGCCAGATCGCGCGCGCGGTGGCGCGCGGCCAGCGCGGCCTGTGAGGCATCGTCCGCGCCTTCTGCGCCGTCCATTCGGTTCGCCGCCATGACGCTCGCATTCCACGAGGTGCTGTTCCCGCTCGACATCGCGCTCGGCAGCGCGGGCGGGCCGGAACGCAAGACCGACATCGTCGTGCTCGGCTCGGGCCGCGAGGAGCGCAACGCGCGCTGGGCGCATTCGCGCCGGCGCTACGACGCGGGCTACGGCGTCAAGACGCTCGACGCGCTGGCCCAAGTGGTCGCGTTCTTCGAGGAGCGGCGGGGCAGGCTCTACGGCTTCCGCTGGCGCGATCGGCTCGACCATGCCTCCGCGGCCCCTGGCGCCGCCGTGAGCCCGCTCGACCAGACGATCGGCACGGGCGACGGCGCGACCGCCGCATTCCAGCTCACCAAGACCTATGGCGGCGCGCATGCGCCCTATGTGCGGCCGATCGTCAAGCCCGTGGCGGGCAGCGTGCGCGTCGCGGTCGACGGCGTGGAGCAGGTCGAGGCCGTGGATTTTGCGTGCGACGTCACCACGGGCGTGGTGACCTTCCTCGCCGGCCGCGTGCCGCCCGCGGGCGCGGCGATCACGGCGGGATTTCTGTTCGACGTACCGGTGCGCTTCGACACCGATTACCTTCAGATCGATCTCTCCGCCTTCGCGGCCGGGCACATCCCGCACATCCCGCTCGTGGAGATCAGGCCGTAGCGCAGGCTTTCGCCTCTCCCCCCACGCCGCCCCTCTTGCAGGCCGAAGGAGGGGCCGGTCTCGTCGCTGAACATTGCGCTCATCGTTGGAGCACCATGCGCGCCATTCCTCCCGCTCTCCAGGCGAAGCTCGACGCCGGCACGACCACGCTTGCGCGCTGCTGGATCGTCACGCGGCGCGACGGCGTCGTTCTCGGCTTCACCGAGCATGACGAGGACCTCGTCGTCGACGGAGTGCGCTGCCGCGCCGGCACCGGCTTCACCGCATCGGAGGCGCAGCAGCAGTTCGGGCTCGCCGTCGGCGGCTCGGAGGTGGGCGGCGCGCTCGCCTCGGATTCGCTCAACGAGGACGATCTCGCGGCCGGGCGCTTCGACGCCGCCGAGGTCAGGCTCTATCTCGTCGACTGGAGCGAGCCCGCCCTGCGCGTGCTGCTGTCGAGCGGGGTGCTCGGCGAAGTGCGGCGCGAAGGCCTGCACTTCACGGCGGAGGTGCGCGGGCTCGCGCACCGCCTCGCCGAGGAGAGCGGGCGGCTTTACACGGCGACCTGTTCCGCGGACCTCGGCGATGCGCGCTGCAAGGTAGACCTCACGAATCCCGCCTATCGCGGCAGCGGCGTCGTCGCCGGCCTGCCGGGCGGCTCGCTCCTCGTCGCCGACGGGCTGGACGGCTTCGCCGACGGCTGGTTCACGTCCGGGCGGCTCACCTGGACCACGGGCGCGAATGCCGGGCTCGCGGTGGAGGTGAAGACGCACCGCGCGGGCGCCGAGGGCGTCACCCTCGCGCTGTGGCAGGCGATGCCCGAGCCGCTTGCGATCGGCGACGCCTTCGTGGTGACGGCGGGCTGCGACAAGCGCTTCGCGACGTGCCGCGACCGCTTCACCAACGCCGTCAACTTCCGCGGCTTCCCGCACATCCCGGGCAACGACTTCGTGATGCAATACGCGGTGAGCGGCGAGCCGGGCAACGACGGCAGCCGCCTCGGCCGGTCGTGAACCATCACGGTGCCCAATGCGAACGGAGCGACGTCGCGCGCCCCTTCTGCGGCGAGCGAACGTCGCAAGGCATTCGGTTGCACGGCTGCGCATCGTTGATGATCCGGTGGCAAGCCGGCGATTGACCGTTCTGGCGAGGAGGAGATGGCGCACGCTCTCACTGCTGCGGCCGTCGTGCAAGAAGCGCGGGCCTGGATCGGCACGCCCTACCGTCACCAGGCGTCGCTCAAGGGCGTGGGCTGCGATTGTCTCGGGCTCGTGCGCGGCGTCTGGCGCGCGCTCTATGGCGCGGAGCCCGAGCCGGTGCCGCCCTACGCGCCGGACTGGGCGGAGGCCGCACGCGGCGAGCCGCTCGCCGAAGCGGCCTTCCGGCACATGGTCGCGATCGACTGCGCGTCGTTCGGGGCGGGGGACGTTCTGCTCTTCCGCTGGCGCCCCGGGCTTCCCGCCAAGCATGCGGCGATCGCCACCGCACCCGACCGCATGGTGCACGCGCATGACGGCGCGGCCGTCGCCGAGGTTGCGCTCATGCCATGGTGGCGGCGGCGCCTCGCCTTTGCGTTTCGCTTTCCCGGCGTGACGGGGTGACGCCCCGTCGCGACCGTTCGATCCGATGGAATGTGCTCATGGCCGCGCTCGTTCTCTCGCTCGCCGGCGCAGCCGCCGGCTCGTCGCTGTTCGGCCCGTTCGGCGCGATCGCGGGACGCATCGTCGGCGCCGTCGCCGGCAGCCTGATCGACCAAGCGTTGTTCGGCGGCAAGCGCCAGGTGGAAGGGCCGCGGCTCGCCGACCTCGACGTGATGGCGTCGAGCGAGGGCGCGCCGATCCCGCGCGTCTATGGGCGCGCGCGCCTCTCCGGCCAGGTGATCTGGGCGACGCGACTCGAAGAGGTGATTTCGACCCGCACCGAGAGTGCCGGCGGCAAGGGGCTCGGCCCCCGCGTCAGCACGACGACCTACAGCTACTTCGCAAACTTCGCCGTGGGCCTGTGCGAAGGCCCGATCGCGCATGTCGCCCGCATCTGGGCGGACGGCAAGCCGCTCGATCTCTCCGGCGTCACGGTCCGCGTCTATCAGGGCACCGAGGATCAGATGCCCGACGCGCTCATCCTCGCCAAGCAGGGGGCGGACGGCGCGCCGGCCTATCGCGGCCTCGCCTATGTCGTGTTCGAGCGGCTGCCGCTGGAGAAGTTCGGCAACCGCATCCCTCAGCTTTCGTTCGAGGTGATCCGGCCGCTCGGTCGGCTCGAGCGCATGGTGCGCGCCGTGACCTTGATCCCCGGCACGACCGAGTTCGGCTACGAGCCGGCGGCGGTGACGCGCGCACTCGGCCCCGGCGCTTCGGCGCCGGAGAATCGTCATCTCGCCCACGCCGCCTCCGACATCGAGGCCTCTCTCGACGAGCTGCAGGCGCTGTGCCCGAACCTCGAGCGGGTGGCGATCGTCGTCGCCTGGTTCGGCACCGATCTGCGTGCCCAGCATTGCCGGCTCAAGCCCGGCGTCGAGCTGCGCGAGAAGACGACGCATCCGCTCACATGGAGCGTCGCGGGGCTCGACCGCGCGACGGCGCATCTCGTCTCGACGGTCAACGGTCGCCCCGCCTATGGCGGCACGCCGTCGGATGCGAGCGTCGTGCATCTCATCGCGGCGCTGCGCGCGCGCGGCCTCAAGGTCACGCTCTATCCCTTCGTCATGATGGATGTTCCGCCGGGCAATGCGCTGCCCGATCCGTGGACCGGCGCGGCCTCGCAGCCGCCCTACCCCTGGCGCGGGCGCATCACCTGCGATCCGGCGCCGGGGCAGCCCGGCTCGCCGGACGGAACGGCCGCCGCTGAGGCGCAGATCGACGCCTTCTTCGGCACCGCCGCGCCCGGCGATTTCGCCGTCGCGGGCGACGCGGTCCTCTATGCCGGTCCCGAGGAATGGACGCTGCGCCGCATGGTGCTGCACTACGCGCATCTTGCGGCGGCGGCCGGCGGTGTGGACGCCTTCGTCATCGGCTCCGAGCTCAAGGCCTTGACGCGCGTGCGTTCGGGGCCCGGCATCTATCCCGCGGTGGCGCACCTCGTCGCGCTCGCCCGAGACGTGAAAGCCGTGCTCGGGAGCGACACGATCGTCACCTATGCCGCCGACTGGACCGAATACGGCGCTCACGTCGTCGATCCGAATGCGAACGAAGTGCGTTTCCCGCTCGATCCGCTGTGGGCTTCACCCGCGGTCGACGTGGTCGGCATCGACTACTACGCCCCGCTTGCGGACTGGCGCGACGGCGCCGAGCACCTTGACCGTGCGCGCGCCGCGACGATTTACGACCGCGACTATCTCGCCGCGAATCTCAGGGCCGGCGAAGGCTACGACTGGTTCTACGCCGACGCCGCCGCGCGGCGGGCGCAGGCGCGCGCGCCCATCACCGACGGCGCGGCGGGCAAGCCCTGGGTCTTCCGCGTCAAGGATCTGTGGAGCTGGTGGGCGAACGCGCATTTCGAGCGCACGGGCGGTGCCGAGCTGCAAAGCCCCACGGCCTGGATCCCGCAGTCGAAGCCTTTGTGGCTGACGGAGGTGGGTTGTCCGGCGGTCGACAAGGGCGCGAACCAGCCGAGCGTTTTTCCCGATCCAAAGTCGGTCGAAGGCGGCGTGCCGCACTTCTCGAACGGTTCCCGCGACGACCTCGTGCAGCGCCGCTATCTCGAAGCCGTGCTGGGCGCGTTCGATCCCGCCTTCGGCGCGAGCGTGGAGAGCAATCCGATCTCGCCCGCCTATGGCGGGCGCATGATCGACCCCTCGGCGATTCATCTGTGGACGTGGGACGCGCGGCCTTATCCCGCCTTCCCCGCCGCGCTCGACGTCTGGAGCGACGGCCCGAACTGGGAAACGGGCCACTGGCTCAACGGCCGGCTCGGCGCGGCTCCGCTCGACGCGCTCGTCGCCGCCATCCTCGCCGACAGCGGCGTCGGCAATGTCGACACCGCGAAGCTGGTCGAGGCCGTGGACGGCTACGTGATCGACCGGCCGATGGCGCCGCGCGCCGCGCTCGAGCCGCTCGCGCTCGCCTATGCCTTCGATGCGGTCGAGGACGGGAGCGTGCTGAGCTTCCGTCCGCGCGGGGGCGCCCCGGTCATGGAGCTGACCGAGGACGATCTCGTGCTGCCGGACGATCGCGCGCCGGCGCAGCTGACCCGCGCGCAGGAGACCGAGCTGCCGCGCGAAGTGTCGGTCGCTTTCACGGATGCGGGCGGCGACTTTCGCCGCGCCGCGGTGACCTCGCGGCGGCTCGTCGGCGGCAGCGCGCGCGCCGCGCACGCGGACCTCGCGGTGGTCACCACGGACGCGGCGGCCCTGCGGCGCGCGGAGATCTGGCTTCAGGACTTGTGGGCCGGGCGGGAGACCGCAAGCTTCGCGCTCGGGCCGAGCAAGCTCGCGCTGGCGCCGGGCGACGTCGTCGGCGCGACGATCGGGGGTCGCCGGCGCCTCCTCGAAGTGCGCGAGATCGTCGACACGGAAAGCCGCGCCATCAGGGCGCGCGCCATCGATCCGGAGATTTTCGACCGGCCGCTCGGCGCGCCGCGCCGGCGCGCGCCCGAGCCGCCGGCTGCGGTGGCGCCGGTGCATGCGGCGCTGCTGGAGCTGCCGACGCTGCGCAACGAGGATCCGGCGACGGTGATGCACGCGGCGGTGTTCGCCTCGCCCTGGCCGGGCGCGGTGGCGATCTGGCGCTCGGCGGACGGCGCAAGCTTCGAGCGTCTCGCCCTTGCCGTTGCGCCAGCGGTGATGGGCGAGACGCTCGATCCGCTGCCGCGCGGGCCCGCCAACCGCTGGGATCGCGCAAGCCGCGTGCGCGTGCGCCTCTATGGCGGCGCGCTCGCCTCGGTCTCCGACATGGCCGTGCTCACGGGGGCCAACGCCGCTGCGGTGCGCAACGCGGAGGGCGCCTGGGAGGTGCTCCAGTTCGCCAACGCGGTGCTGGTGGGCGAGCGCACCTACGAGCTGTCGCGTCTTTTGCGCGGCGTCGCCGGCAGCGAATGGGCGATGACGGAGGAGCTGGCTCCGGGCGCGCCCTTCGTGCTGCTCGACGAGCATCTGGTGCCGCTCGCGCGCGGCGCCGAAGCAATCGGGCGGGCGCTCGCGCTGCGCATCGTCGCCGCGAGCCGCGACCATGCCGACCCGGCGGCGCTCGCGCTTTCGGCCTCGCCCGCCGGGGTGGCGCTGCGGCCGCTCGCGCCCGTGCATATCCGCGGCGTGCGCAAGGACGACGGCGTGCATCTCTCCTGGCGCCGGCGCGCGCGGCGCCATGCCTTCACGGGCAGCGTCGCGGTGCCGCTCGACGAGCCCACCGAAGCCTATGCGGTCGACATCCTCTCGGGCAGGGCCGTGGTGCGCAGCTTCACGGTGAACGCGCCGCGTGCGCTCTACGCGGCCGCCGACGAGGCGGCTGATTTCGGCGCCCCGCAGGCGAGCCTTTCGGTGCGCGTCGCGCAGCTCTCCGCGACGGTGGGCCGCGGAATCCCCGCCGAGGCGACCATCAACCATCTGGCCTGAACATGAGCGACACGACCAATCTCGGACTGCCCTTCATCGAAGGGCCGGAGGCGGAGTACTACGTCACCCACAACGAGGCGCTGCGCATCCTCGACGTGCTTGTGCAGCTCGCGGTGCTCGACCGCGATCTCTCGGCGCCGCCCGGATCGCCGAGCGAAGGCCAGCGCTGGATCGTGGGCGCGTCGCCCACCGGCGCCTGGGCCGGGCACGCGAACCACATCGCCGCGTGGCAGGACGGGGGATGGCAGTTCTCGGTCCCCAAGATCGGCTGGCTCGCCTACGTCGTCGACGAAAGCTCGCTGCTCGCATGGGACGGCAGCGCCTGGGTCTCGGCCATCGCCTTCGCGCTCAACAATCTCAGCCACCTTGGCATCAATACCACCGCCGACGCCAACAACAAGCTGGCGGTGAAGAGCAACGGTGTTGCCTTCTCCCACGACGACGTCACGCCCGGCACGGGCGACATGCGCGTGAACGTCAACAAGGCCGGGACGGCGAAGGATGCCGGCTTCGTCTTCCAGACCGGCTGGAGCACACGGGCCCTGTTCGGCCTCCTCGGTGACGAACATTTCCAGATCAAGGTCTCGCCGGACGGTGCGAACTTCCGCCAGGCCATCGATATCGACAACGCCACCGGCCATGTCGGCCTCGGCACCTCGGCGGACGCCAACAACGGTGTCTCTGCCAAACTCAACACGGCGCTGTGGACGGCCAAGACCGCCGGCGAAGGGGGCACGGGCGATCTGCGCTATACGCTCAACAAGGCGGCCTCCGGCAACACGCTTTCGCTGCTGTTCCAGACCAACTTCTCCGGCCGCGCCGAGCTCGGGCTTGCCGGCGACGACGACTTCCACCTCAAGGTGTCGCCGGACGGATCAAACTGGTTCGAGGCGCTCGTCACCGACAGGACGACGGGCGAAGTTATCGTCGGCGGCTGGCGCGTCGGCCGCGACGCCGTGATCAACGTGCTGCCGGACAGCGGGCGCTTCAACGGCAACAACAACAACTTGCAGTTCGACGGCATCGCCTATGTGGCGCCGAGCTATCTGACGCCGGCGAGCGGCGCCTCGATCGTCGCGCACGCCAAGTTCATTCACGGCAATAGCACCTATGGCGGCACCGGGGGAGCGCTCGATCCAGAGGTCAAGGCCCTCATCGACAAGATCAGACCCAATCCGGCCGATCGCATATATGGCCCAGAGTGGTATGTGGTGATCGTTACGCAGGCGACCACCCTGATCGGCAATCCGATCATGTTCAACGGCTTCGCCTACGCAATACCCTTCACGAACACGTTCACGGCGCTGCCCAAGAAGTACACGGTGGGCTTCTACGTGAAGGTGAAGACGGGACGCGCGGCGATCGTGGTCCCACCGGCGAACAAGGGTCGCGCCTATATCGACGGCGTGCTCTATCCCGGCGGCGGCTCGGGCAATCTGGTCGAGCTGCAGAATGCGGACGGCTGGAAGTACGTAAACCTGCAATCCGGCCCGAACCCGTATTTCTACAACTACGAGGCCTTCCACGTCGTGATGACCGCCGGCTCGCAAATCTATTTCGCGATGCCCCGCTTCGTCTTCGGGCACGTCAACCTCGACCCCAATCTCGGCGTGCTGATGAACGACAAGATGTTCGGGTGATCGCGGCCCGATGCGCGATCGGCCGCGTGCGCCGAATGCGAGGCGGCGTGCGGCGCATCGCTGCCCGGCGCGCAAGACACGCGGCGCTGGCATCTTTTCCACACGCGGAGCGTTTCCATGGCGAAAGCCTCGTTCGAGGCCGCGCTGGCGCGCGTGCTCGCGCACGAGGGCGGCTATTCCAACCATCCGTCCGATCCCGGCGGGCCGACGAACTTCGGCATCACGCTCGCCGACTACCGCAAATACGCAAAGCCGAACGCGACCGCGGCCGACGTGCGCGCGATGAAGGTCGAGGAGGCGAAGGCGATCTACCGCGCCCACTACTGGGACGCGCTGCGCTGCGACGACCTTCCGGCGGGATTCGATTACGCGCTGTTCGATTACGGCGTGAACTCAGGCACCGCGCGCGCGGCGCGGATCGCATGTTCGCTCGTCGGCGCGAGGGGGCACACGCTCGACGACGCTGCGATCGCCGCGCTCGGCGCGGCGGACTCCATGCAACTCATCGAGCGGCTCTGCGACGAACGGCTCGCGTTCCTGCGGCGCTTGAAGACATGGCCGGTCTTCGGTCGCGGCTGGAGTCGCAGGGTGAGCGAGGTGCGCGCCGCGGCGCTCGCGATGGCGCGCGCCGCCAGGGCGAGCGCGGCCGGTGCTCAGACGCCGCCCGCGCCGGCGCCGGGCAAGGGGCATGTTCCGCTTGCGCGCGGCGCGCAGCGCGCAAGCGCGGGCGCAATCATGGCGGGCGGCGCAATTGCGGCGGCCCAAGCCCACAGCGCGGGCGCCCCGGCCGGCTTCGTTGCGGCGATCGCGCTCGCCTTCGCCGCCGTCGCTGTCGCGGCCTGGGTGTTCTGGTCCTGGCGCCGGCGGCGGCGGCAGGTCGCGGTGGGCGCGCGCACAGGCCCGGAAGCGGAACCATCGCCCGCCTCTGGCGTTTGAAGGCCAGGCCGAAGGGAGAGTCGGACACCCGCTCGTCGGCACGGCCGCAACGGGTGATCGCCGCTACGACAAGAATGGAAAAGGCCGCTGCGATGCGGCCTATTTTTTTGCGAGGGACATTATCCATGATGCGTTCTGTCGCTGCGTCGATTGCCTGTGTGCTCGTGTTGACCGGTATCGCTCTGGCTCATGACCACTGGATCAACCACGGCAACTTCGTCAGTCCGGTCGACGGCACGCACTGTTGCGGCGAGAACGATTGCTTCAAGATCGCAAGCGACGACGTCAGGGTGACCGGGCGAGGCTATTTCCTCGTCCGCCTGAACGAGACGGTCCCGTTCCGCGAGACGCTGACGAGCCAGGACGGCAACTACTGGCGCTGCCGCAGGCCGGACGGTTCGCGCCGCTGCTTCTTCGCGCCGCCGCCGAACGTCTGACCGCGCGCCGCCCCTTCCGCGCCGCAAGGCCGTTCGGCAGATGCGACCGCGCGACGCCGCGACGAGTCGATGAAGGCCGCGCTCCGCGGCCTTTCTCTTCGGTTTCTTCGCTCTTCTTCCTTTCGTCTCTTCCTTTCGTCTCTCCATTCGTTGCGTGGGCTGCGCAGGCGCGCCGCGCAAAATTCGACATCAAGGGATCCATGGCGATGAACTGGACGGACCTCGTCGGGCCGCTGGTGAGGCTCGGCGCGCCGGTGCTCGGGCAGGCGCTCGGCGGCCCGCTCGGCGCCGCGGCGGGAAAGATCGTGGCGGAAGCCTTCGGCGCGCGCGAGCCGACGCCCGCGGCCGTCGAGGCCGCGATCGGCGAGGCCGATCCGGCGGCCGCCGCGCAGGCCGCAAGGGTCGCGGAAGAGCGGTGGCTCGCGGCACTCGCCGAGGTCGGGCGGGCCCAGGTCGCCGAGGTCGCCGGCACCATGCGTGCGGAGGCCGCGAGCGGCGACGCGCTGCAGCGCTGGTGGCGGCCGCTCTATGCTCTCGAACTCTCGCTTCTGGAGTGCCCGGCCTTCGCGCTCACGCTTCTGCATGCGCTCTGGCGCGGACACGAGGCGGGCATCAACGGTTTCGCGACGCTTTCGGGGTTGCTGATCGCCTATTTCGGCGCGCGCTTCGGCGTGCTCGGCGTCTATGTCAGCGGCCGCACGCGCGAGAAGCAGGCCGCCGTCACGGGCGCGCTCGCGCCCTCGCTCGTCGGCGAGATCGCGAAGGCGGTGCGGGGGCGGAAATAGGCCGCAGGGGCGGGCGCGTCGCTCGTCCGGGGGCCGGCGGGGGCCGGT
>JADGHE010000054.1 GCA_019689555.1 Variibacter sp.
CCCCCAGATCCCCCACCCCGACCGGCCCCCCGGCGGCCCGGAAAGGGCGAGGGAGGGAGCGGAAATCTAATGCGCCGCGGCGCCGGCATTGAGGCCGGCCACCGCCGCCTGCACGGCGCGCAGCTGCTCGAGTTTGCGGCGCAGCCTGTCGCGCTGATGCTCGTCGGTCGTGTCGGCGACGTCTTCCTCGGTGTTCTTGATCTCTTCGGCGAGCCGGGCCGAATCGAGCGATTCGACCGGCACCGCGGTGTCGGCGAGCACGGTCATGCCCCCCGGCGAAATCTCGGCGAAGCCGCCGAACACCACGATGTGCTGCCGCCCGCCGCCGGTGAAGACGGTGAGAATGCCGGGCTTGAGCATCGTCACCAGCGGCGCATGCCCCGCGAGCACGCCGAACTCGCCCTCGGCCCCGGGCACGTCGACTTGATCGACCTCGCCGGAAAACAGCAGGCGTTCGGGAGAGACGAGTTCGAAATGGAAGGTGGCCATAATGATCAAGACCCGTGTGCCGCCAGCGCGCCGTCACTCTGGGGTGCCCGGCGAAGCCGGGGCCTCGAAGGCGGACGGCGCCGCCGCCCTGCGAGGTTCGCTGCGCGCCGCCCGCAGGCGGCGCAGCCGAGCCTGAAAAGGGCTTACGCCGCCTCGGCGGCGAGCCGCTTGCCCTTCTCGATCGCCTCCTCGATGGTGCCGACCATGTAGAAGGCGGCCTCCGGCAGGTGGTCGTACTTGCCCTCGACCAGGCCCTTGAAGCCCTTGATGGTGTCCTTGAGGTCGACGAGCTTGCCCGGCGTGCCGGTGAACACCTCGGCGACGTGGAACGGCTGCGACAGGAAGCGCTCGATCTTGCGCGCGCGCGCCACCGTCAGCTTGTCCTCCTCCGACAGCTCGTCCATGCCGAGAATGGCGATGATGTCCTGCAGGGCCTTGTAGCGCTGCAGCACCTGCTGCACCGAGCGCGCGACCTGGTAGTGCTCCTCGCCGACGATCAGCGGCGACAGCATGCGCGAGGTGGAGTCGAGCGGGTCGACCGCCGGATAGATGCCCTTGGCGGCGATGTCGCGCGACAGCACCGTGGTGGCGTCGAGATGCGCGAAGGAGGTCGCGGGCGCCGGGTCGGTCAGGTCGTCGGCCGGCACGTAGATCGCCTGCACCGAGGTCACCGAGCCCTTGTGCGTCGTCGTAATGCGCTCCTGCAGCGCGCCCATGTCGGTCGCGAGCGTCGGCTGATAGCCCACCGCCGAGGGGATTCGGCCGAGCAGGGCCGACACTTCCGAGCCGGCCTGGGTGAAGCGGAAGATGTTGTCGACGAAGAACAGCACGTCCTGGCCCTGGTCGCGGAAATATTCGGCGACCGTGAGGCCCGTGAGCCCGACGCGGGCGCGGGCGCCGGGCGGCTCGTTCATCTGCCCGTAGACGAGCGCGCATTTCGAGCCCACGGCCGAGCCGTGCTTCTTCGGGTCTTTGTTCACGCCGGACTCGATCATCTCGTGGTAGAGGTCGTTGCCCTCGCGCGTGCGCTCGCCGACGCCGGCGAAGACCGAGTAGCCGCCGTGCGCCTTGGCCACGTTGTTGATCAGCTCCTGGATGAGCACCGTCTTGCCGACGCCGGCGCCCCCGAACAGGCCGATCTTGCCGCCGCGGGCGTAGGGGGCGAGGAGGTCGATGACCTTGATGCCGGTGACGAGAATCTGCGCTTCCGTCGACTGCTCGACATAGGCCGGGGCCGGCTGGTGGATGGCGCGCCGCTCCCGCGCATTGACGGGGCCGGCTTCGTCCACCGGCTCGCCGACCACGTTGATGATGCGGCCGAGCGTCTCCTCACCCACCGGCACGAGGATCGGCTCTCCGGTGTCGCGCACCTCCTGGCCGCGCACCAGGCCGTCGGTCGTGTCCATCGCGATCGTGCGCACGGTCGACTCGCCGAGATGCTGCGCGACTTCCAGCACCAGGCGCTTGCCCTGGTTGTCGGTCTCCAGCGCGTTCAGGATCGCCGGCAGGTGCCCTTCGAACTGCACGTCGACGACGGCCCCGATGACTTGCGTGATGTGTCCGACTGGATTGGCCATTGTGGTCCTCTTCTAAGCGTGTCCACCTCCCCGTACGGGGAGGTCGGCACGCGAAGCGTGCCGGGAGGGGGTCCGATGCGGCGCGCAACCCCTCCCCAGATCGCCTCCAGCGATCCGACCCTCCCCGTTCAGGGGAGGGCGAGAAAGAACGGCGCGCGCCCCAACCATTTCACAGCGCCTCGGCGCCGGAGATGATCTCGATCAGCTCCTTGGTGATCATCGCCTGCCGCGTGCGGTTGTAGGTGAGAGTCTGCTTGCGGATCATCTCGCCGGCGTTGCGGGTGGCGTTGTCCATCGCGGTCATGCGCGCGCCCTGCTCGGAGGCGGCGTTTTCGAGCAGCGCGCGGAAGACCTGGGTCGCCACATAGCGCGGCAGGAGCTCGGCCAGGATCTCGTCCTCGGCGGGCTCGTATTCGTAGACGACCGCCGGCCCGTTCGCGCCGCCGGGCGGCGTCGCCGGAATGATCTGCTGCGCGGTCGGGATCTGCGCGACCACCGACTTGAAGGTCGAGTAGAACAGCGTCGCCACGTCGAAGGCGCCTTCCTCGAACAGCGACAGCAGCTTCTCGGCGATCGATTGGGCGTGCTCGAAGCCGATCGTGCGTACGCCGCGCAGCTCGATATGCTCGACGATCTGCCGCTCGTATTGGCGGCGCAGCTGGTCGTAGCCTTTGCGGCCGACGCAGAAGAACTTCACCTCCTTGCCCTGCGCGATCAGCGCGTTCGCGCGCTCGCGGACCAGGCGGACGATGGCGGAATTGAACGGGCCGCACAGGCCGCGCTCGGCCGTGCAGACGACGAGCAGATGCACCTGATCGCGGCCGGTGCCGGCGAGGAGCCGCGGCGCCGTCTCGGAGCCGGCGACGCTCGCGGCGATGTTGCCGAGCATGGCCCCGATGCGTTCCGCATAGGGACGCGCCACCTCGACCGCGGACTGCGCCCGGCGCAGCTTGGAGGCCGCGACCATCTGCATCGCCCGGGTGATCTTCTGCGTCGCCTTCGTCGCGGCGATGCGGTTGCGCATGTCCTTGAGGCTAGGCATCAGGCAAACTCCATCCCTCCCCGCGCAGGGGGGAGGCCGGCAAGCGAACCCTGGCAGGCGGGGGTCATGGCCGGCGCGCTCCCCGCCCGGTCGCCTTCGGCGACCGCCCTCCCGCCTTCAACGGGAGGGGTCCTCAGGAGTCGGGCAAAGCTCATTACGCGAACGTCTTGGCGTACTCGTCCACCATCGCCTTGAGCTTGGCGGCCGTGGCGTCCGTGAGGTCGCCGGTGGTGCGGATGTCCTCGAGGATGTCGGCGTGCTTCGTGCGCGCGAGCGCGAGCAGCCCCTCCTCGAAGGCGCGCACCCGCTCGACCGGGATCGGATCGAGATAGCCGTTGACGCCGGCATAGATCACGATCACCTGCTCCTCCATCTTCAGCGGCGAGAACTGCGGCTGCTTGAGCAGCTCGGTCAGCCGCGCGCCGCGGTTGAGCAGGCGCTGCGTCGTCGCGTCGAGGTCGGAGCCGAACTGGGCGAAGGCGGCCATCTCGCGGTACTGGGCGAGCTCGCCCTTGATGCGGCCGGCGACCTTCTTCATCGCCTTGGTCTGCGCCGCCGAGCCGACCCGCGACACCGAGATGCCGACGTTCAGCGCCGGGCGGATGCCCTGGTAGAACAGGTCGGTCTCGAGGAAGATCTGGCCGTCGGTGATGGAGATGACGTTGGTCGGAATATAGGCCGACACGTCGTTCGCCTGCGTCTCAATCACCGGCAGCGCCGTGAGCGAGCCGGCGCCGTAGTCGTCGTTCATCTTGGCCGCGCGCTCGAGCAGGCGGGAGTGCAGGTAGAACACGTCGCCGGGATAGGCTTCGCGTCCGGGCGGACGGCGCAAGAGCAGCGACATTTGGCGGTAGGCGACGGCCTGCTTGGAGAGGTCGTCGTAGAAGATCACCGCGTGCATGCTGTTGTCGCGGAAGTACTCGCCCATGGCGCAGCCGGCGAACGGCGCGAGGAACTGCATCGGCGCCGGGTCGGAGGCGGTGGCCGCGACGACGATCGTGTAGTCGAGCGCGCCGTTCTCCTCCAGCACCTTCACGAACTGGGCGACGCTCGAGCGCTTCTGGCCCACCGCGACATAGACGCAGTAGAGCTTGACGTGCTCGTCGCTCGACTGGTTGAGCGGCTTCTGGTTGAGGATCGTGTCGAGAATGATCGCGGTCTTGCCGGTCTGCCGGTCGCCGATGATCAGCTCGCGCTGGCCGCGGCCGATGGGGATGAGCGAGTCGATCGCCTTGAGGCCGGTCGCCATCGGCTCGTGCACCGACTTGCGCGGGATGATGCCGGGCGCCTTCACGTCGACGCGGCGCCGCTCGGTGGCGGTGATCGGTCCCTTGCCGTCGATCGGGTTGCCGAGCGCGTCGACGACGCGGCCGAGCAGGCCCTTGCCCACCGGCACGTCCACGATCGACCGGGTGCGCTTGACGGTCTGACCTTCCTTGATCTCCCGGTCGTTGCCGAAGATCACGACGCCGACATTGTCGATTTCGAGGTTGAGCGCCATGCCGCGCACACCGTTCTCGAACTCGACCATCTCGCCGGCCTGCACGTTGTCGAGGCCGTAGACGCGGGCGATGCCGTCGCCGACGGAGAGCACCTGCCCGACCTCGGAGACCTCGGCCTCCCGGCCGAAGTTCTTGATCTGCTCCTTCAGGATTGCCGAAATCTCGGCGGCGCGGATGTCCATCAGCGGGCCTCTTTCATCGCAAACTTGATCGCATTGAGCTTGGTGCGCAGCGAGGAGTCGACCATGCGGCTGCCGAGCTTGACGACGAGGCCGCCGATGATCGCCGGGTCAACCGTGACTTGAAGCTTCACGTCCTTGCCTCCGCTCACCGCCTTGAGCGCGTCCTTGAGCGCGGTCATGTGCTCGTCCCTGAGCGGCTCGGCCACCGTCACGTGCGCCGTGACCTCGCCGCGATGGCGGGCGACAAGGGCGCGGAAGGCGCGGATCATGTCGCGGATCGCGAACAGGCGCCGGTTGGAGGCGACGAGCTTGATGAAATTCGCCGCAAGGCCGCCGATGCCCGCCCGGGCGAGCACGGCCGCCACACCCCTCGTCTGCTCCTCGGAGGAGAACACCGGGCTGCGAACGAGCCGGGCAAGGTCGGCGCTCTCTGCGACCAGCCTGTCGAAATCATCGAGATCGCGGACGACCTGTTCGAGCGCGTCTTCTTCGCGCGCCAGCTCGAACAAGGCCGTCGCATAGCGGCCGGCCATGCCGGAAACGGTTGTGTATTCGCCTGCCACGTGCCTGCTCGCTCGCACCTTGTGCTTTAGGCAAGTCTACAGGCCCGGCACCGGTTCAAGCGCGGTCCAAGCCTGTGGATGGAACGGAATTTCGATCGGCGGCGCCAGAAAACCCCGCCGCTCCTCGAAAAACGAGGGGTTGCTAACATATGGCATGCCGCGGTGCAACCTTGTGCGGCAATATGAAAACAACAGAAAACGCCGGCTCGAGAGGCGCATCGTCGCACCCTGCGCGGGGCGCAAGCCCGAGAGGCGCACCGCCGCGCGGCGCGAGCGGGTTCGGCGGCAACTTCGCCCCCGTATCCGGTGCGGTCGCCGCCCCGATGCCGGGCGGGCCCGAGGGCCGGTTCGGCGCTTGAAGCCGGGCAGAAAGCCTCGCCGGCGTCGGATTCCCGTCGGCGCCTTTGCCGCAGGCCGCGCTGTGGAAAGGTGCGGCCCCGCGCGGGTTCGCGGAGGCGCCGCGGTTTTTTCGCCGGCCAAAGCCGCTATTTCTTCGGCGGCGGGAACGGCGTGATCAACGCGCCCGACTTGAACTGCGGCGGGTAGAGGATCACCTGCGTGCCCGGCTTGTCGAACTGTTCGAGGCCGCTGCCCTTCACGTTCTGGAACTGCGTCATCAGGATTCGGCCTTCGGTCCACTCGCCGTCCGGGCCGAAGGCGATGTCGCCGACGATCGTCGAGAACTTGGTCTTGTGGATGTAGGCGGCGAGCTTGCCGTCGTCGAGGCTCTTGGTGCCGGTCACGGCCTGCTCGATCACCTGCATGGCGGCGTAGACGAAGGGCGGCACATAGTGCCCCAGCAGGTCGACCTTCTCGACCGCGGCGCGCTTGCGATACTCGGCGACGAACTCCTCGACGCCGGCGAACTTCATGGTCGGCTCGCGCACATAGAGCTCGTAATTGACGATGCCGTTGAGCCCCTCGTTGAACAGCGCCTTCACGGGCGCGAACTGGGTGCCGACCATTCCGCCGCCGAACATCCTGGTCTTGAGATTGCCTTCGAGCGCCGCGCGAATGATGCCGACCGTGTCGGCGGGATAGCTGCCGATGAACACGAGGTCCGGATTCGTCGCCTGGATCGCGCGGATGACGGAGGAAAACTCCACCATGTTGGGCGGGTAGGTGCGATCGTAGACGATCTTGAGCCCCATGCGCCTCGCGTGGCTGCGCGCGCCTTCCATGGCGTTGATGGCGAATTCGGCGTCCGCGCCGGCAATCGCCAACGTCTGCGGCTTGGGATCGAGGGTTGCGGCCGCTTCGAAGAAGCCGCGGGAAATCTCCTCCTTGCCGTTCGGCCCGTAGGGCATGATCTGGAAGTAGCGAGGGTACTTGAAGTTGTCGTTCACCGCGAGCGACAGGAGCGACATCACCATCTTGTTGCGCTGGGTAATCACCGGCATCGCGGCGGCGGCGAAATTGGTGCCGCTGACGAGCACCAGGTCGACCTTGTCGACGTCGAGCAGCTTTGTGTAGATCGCCGGAATGTTCGCCGGTTGACTCTGGTCGTCATAGAAGACGAGCTGCACCGGCCGGCCCAAGAGGCCGCCTTTGGCGTTCACGCGGTCGGCCCAGATCTGCTTGGTGAGCAGGTCGGCCTTGCCGAAGGCGGCGTTGCCGCCGGTCAGGCTGCCGTTGAACCCGATCTTGATCGGGTCCGCGGCGAACGCGGCCGAAGCGGCGAAAAGCATGCCGGCAAGTGCGAGCGCGCGGCAAACGCCGCGCCGAAGCGGCGAGAATGCGGCCATCCATGGTCCTCCCGGTGTCTTTGTTTTTTGATTGGGCGCGATGATACCGGCTCGCGCCCGGCCGGACCATGTTTCACAGACGCGTCGGCGGGAAATGGTCTGTTTCCAGAGAAAGGGCGGGCGTTGCGGCCGGCTCGGGCACCCGCCGCGAGAAGCCTTTCGGGAAAAAGCGCGGGTGAACCGTTTTCTAATGTTAAGGTAAACGGCGGATGAAGCTTCAAAGAAAGCTTTGCGGGTCGATGTCGACCTCGCGCCGCAGGCCGGCGGAGAGCTTCGGCGCCGCCGCGAGCCAGGCGCGCATATAGCCCGAAAGGTCGAAGGCGCGCGGCGACTTCGCCAGAAGCCGGTAGCGGTGGCGGCCACGCAGCACCGAAAGCGGCGCTTCGGCCGGCCCCAGAATGCGCACCTCCGGCGCGGCGGGCGCGGCGGCGGCGAGGCGGCGCGCATGAGCTTCGGCCGCGTGCTTGTCGGTGCCCGAGACGACGAGGCTCGCAAGCCGCCCGAAGGGCGGATAGCCGAACCGCTCGCGAATTTCGATTTCGCTCGCATAGAAGGCCTCGCGGTCGCCGGCGATGAGCGCCCGCATCACCGGATGTTCGGGCTGGTGGGTCTGCAGATAGGCGAGGCCCCGGCCGGCCTCGCGGCCGGCGCGCCCGGCCACCTGATGCAGAAGCTGAAAGGTGCGCTCGGCGGCGCGCGGATCGCCGTGGCCGAGACCCATGTCCGCGTCCACGACGCCGACCAGGTTCAGCTTGGGGAAGTGGTGGCCCTTGGCGACGAGCTGCGTGCCCACGACGATGTCCACCTCGCCCGCCGCGATCATCGCGAACTCCTCCTGCATGCGCTCGACGCTGGCGACGAGATCGCTCGACATGATCAGGATGCGGGCGCCCGGAAACAGGGCCGCCGCCTCCTCCTCGAGCCGCTCGACGCCGGGGCCGCAGGCGACGAAGGAATCCGCCGCCGCGCATTTCGGGCAGGCGGCCGGCCGCGGCGTCGAAAAACCGCAGTGATGGCAGAGGAGCTCGCGGCGGAAGCGGTGGTCGACGAGCCAGGCATCGCAGTGCGGGCAGGGCAGGCGGTAGCCGCATTTGCGGCACAGCGTCAGCGGGGCGTAGCCGCGGCGGTTGAGAAAGAGCAGCGCCTGGTCGCCGCGCGCAACGGCGTCCTTCACCGCTTCCGCAAGGCGCGGGGCGATGAAGCGGCCGCGGGGCGGCCCCTCGCGCCTCAGGTCGATCGCCTCGACCGCCGGCATCTCCTGGCCGCCGAAGCGCTCCGGCAGCGACAGGCGGCGATAACGCCCGCGCCGCGCGTTCACCTCGGTCTCCACGGAGGGCGTCGCGGAGGACAGCACGATGGGAATTTGCGCGATATGCGCGCGCACCACCGCCATGTCGCGGGCGTGATAGCGCACGCCGTCCTCCTGCTTGTAGGCGGCGTCGTGCTCTTCGTCGACGACAATGAGGCCGAGATCGGCGTAGGGCAGAAAGAGCGCCGAGCGCGCGCCGGCCACCACCGCCGCCTCGCCCTGCGCGACCGCGTTCCAGGTGCGCGCGCGCCGGCGCGGGCTCACCTGCGAATGCCACTCCGCCGGGCGGACGCCGAAGCGCGCCGCGAAACGGTCGAGAAAGCGCGTCGTCAGCGCGATCTCGGGCATGAGGATGAGGGCCTGCCGGCCGGCGCGCACGGTCTCGGCGACGGCTTCGAAATAGACGTCGGTCTTGCCCGATCCGGTGACGCCGTCGAGCAGCGTCACGGAATACCCCCCGCGCCGGACCGTCTCGCACAGCGCCGCGGCCGCCGCGCTCTGCGCCGGCGTCAGCGCGGGCGGCGCGTGCGCGGGATCGGGCGGCTCGGCCGCGGGCTCCGGCGGCAGCACGACGGTCTCGAGCGTGCCTTCGTCGACGAGCCCGTCGACGACGCCCATGGAAACGCCCGCCTCGCGCGCCGCCTCGGCCTTCGGCCGCACCATGCCGTCGGCGAGCAGGCCGAGCACGCGCGCGCGCGCCGCCGTCATGCGCTGGGGCGGCGGCCCCGCGAGCCGCACGCCGAGGCGCGCGCGCTCAGGCCCGAGATGCTCGCCCATGCGCAGCGCCATGCGCAGCACCATGCCGCGCGGCGACAGCGTGTAGGCGGCGACCCAGTCGACGAAGCGCCGCAGCTCCGGCTTGAGGGCCGGCAGGTCGAGCGCCTCGGCCACGTCCTTGAGGCGGTTGTCGAGCCCGGGCCGCGCCCGGCCTTCGCTCCAGACGACGCCGGTGCATTCGCGCGGGCCGAGCGGCACGCGCACGAAATCGCCCGGCGCGACCTTGAGCCCGCGCGGAACCCGGTAGGAATAGGCCTGGTCGAGGGCGACCGGCACCAGCACGTCGACGGTATTCCCTGCCATGATTGCGGCGGCCGAGTCGGGGCGGTTAGCGATTGGAAAGGAAACCCGGTGCGATAACGGCGGGCGAGTCAAGACCGGGCGTTTTTGCGCGGAGGCCGAAGGTGTTGCGCCATGGCTGCTGAGACGGCTGCCGACGACGACATGGAACTGCCCTGCGCGGCGGCGGAGGTCGCGCTCCAGGTGCAGCGCTGGCTCGCGCACCTCGCCGCGGAGCGGCGCCTCTCGCCCAAGACGGTCGAAGCCTATGGGCGGGATGTCCGGCAGTTCCTCGCCTTCCTCGCCGCGCATCTCGGCCGCCGGGTGACGCTTGCGGCGCTCGCGCGGCTCGAGCCGGCCGATGTGCGCGCCTTCATGTCCGCCCGCCGGATGGAGGGCATCGGTGGCCGCACGCTCATGCGCGGGCTCGCCGGCGTGCGCTCGTTCGCCCGCTATCTCGAGCGCCACGGCCACGGAGCGGTCGCGGCGCTCGGCGCCGTGCGCGGGCCGAAGCTCGGCAAGAGCCTGCCGAAACCGCTGCCGACCGCGGCGGCGAAGCGCGTCGTCGATGTCGGCCTGCGCGCGGGGGAGGAGCGCGAGCCCTGGGTGCTCGCGCGCGACGCCGCCGTGCTGGCGCTGCTCTACGGCGCGGGCCTGCGCATCGCCGAGGCGCTGTCGCTCAAGCGCAAGGACTTTCCCGAGCCGGGCCGGGGCGACACCATCACCGTCCTCGGCAAGGGCAACAAGCGGCGCATGGTGCCCCTGCTGCCGCAGGTGACGGCGCTGGTCGCCGACTATGTCGCGCTGTGCCCCTATGCGTTGAAGCCGGAGGGACCGCTGTTCGTCGGGGCCAAGGGCGGACCGCTGTCGCCGCGCATCATTCAGCTTGCGATGGCGCGTCTGCGGGGCGCGCTCGGCCTGCCCGATACGGCGACGCCGCATGCGCTGCGCCACTCCTTCGCGACGCACTTGCTCGCCCGCGGGGGCGACCTGCGCGCCATCCAGGAGCTGCTCGGCCACGCCTCGCTCTCGACCACGCAGATCTACACCCAGGTCGATGCCGAGCAGCTTCTCGCGGTCTATGCGAGCGCCCATCCGCGCGCCTGAGGCGGCGGACCAGGCGAGCACTGAGGAGGCCCGGGACGACAGCTCGAGGGCCCGAAGGCGTTCCTCGCAAATGTTCTTGATTTGTTCTATTTCTGGTGTATACAGAAGCCATGGCTCGTTCCGCTGCCCTTCGCCGAAGCCCGCTGGCGCCGCCCCCTCCGGCGCCGGCGGGCGAGTTTCTCGGTGCCGGCGTTGACCGGGAGCGCCGGCGCGGGCGCGGCGCGCACTCCAACGCCTCGGGCCGTTACGAGCCGCTCGCCCGCATCGCCTTCGACGACGGCTGGCGCTCGATCGAGGAGCTGCCGCCGTTCAAGACCAGCGTGACGGTCGACTCGTCGCGGAAGATCATCACGCGCAACGAGTCCCCGGACATTTCTTTCGACCGCTCGATCAACCCCTATCGCGGCTGTGAGCACGGATGCATCTACTGCTTCGCGCGGCCGACGCACGCCTATCTCGGCCTGTCGCCGGGGCTGGACTTCGAGTCCAGGCTGTTCGTGAAGCCGGAGGCGCCACAGCTCCTCGAGCGCGAGCTGTCCGCCAAGGGCTACGTGCCGCGCACCATCGCGATCGGCACGAACACCGACCCCTACCAGCCGATCGAGCGCAAATACGGCGTCATGCGCGGCATCCTGGAGGTGCTGGAGCGCACCGGGCATCCCGTGGGCATTGTCACGAAGTCGGCGCTGGTGCTGCGCGACCTCGATATTCTCGCGCGCATGGCGCGGCGCAACCTCGTCAAGGTGGCGCTTTCGGTGACGACGCTCGATGCGCGGCTCGCCCGCGTCATGGAGCCGCGGGCGGCGACCCCGTCGCGCCGCCTCGAGGCGCTGCGGCAGCTTGCAGAGGCGGGCGTGCCGACCTCGGTGATGGTGGCGCCCATCATCCCGACGGTGAACGACGCCGAGATCGAGCGCATTCTCGACGCCGCGGCCGCCGCGGGCGTGAAGGAGGCGGGCTACGTGCTGCTGCGCCTGCCGCTCGAAGTGCGGGATCTCTTCCGCGAGTGGCTGGCGGCGAACTTCCCCGACCGGGTGGAGCACGTCTTCCGCCTCATCCGCGAGATGCGCGGCGGCAGGGACTACGACTCGAGCTGGGGGCAGCGCATGAAGGGCACGGGCCCCTATGCCTGGATGATCGGCCGCCGCTTCGAGATCGCCTGCGCGCGGCTCGGCCTCAACGCCGTCCGGACGCGGCTTTCCAGCGAGCAGTTCCGGCCGCCGGTCAGGGAGGCGGAGCAGCTGAGACTGTTCTGAGGTGCGCCATGCCGGAGCACGAAGGCCAGTTCGGACTGACGGTCGTGACGCTTGGCGTCACCGACTTCGCCCGCAGCGTCGCCTTCTACGAGGCGCTGGGCCTTGTCCGGAAATTTCGCGCGACGGGCGACGAGATCGCGTTCTTCGAGGCGGGGCCGGCGGTGCTCGCGCTGTTCCGTTGGGATGCGCTCGCGGCGGACGCGGAGGCGGCGGCGCAGCCGCGCCCGCAGGCCTTTCGCGGCTCGACTCTCGCCTGCAACTGCAATTCCCCCGCCGAGGTCGACGCGGTAATGGCGCGTGCGCTCGAAGCGGGCGCGACGCTCGTCAAGCCCGCACAGACGACGTCCTACGGCGGCTATGCCGGCTACTTCGCCGATCCGGACGGGCACCTCTGGGAGGTCGTGCAGGCGCCGGGCCTTTCGGTCGGGGCGGACGGGCGGCTCCTCCTGCCCGATTGACGCTTGTCCGTGCGCTCCCCGTTGCGGAGATGCCGACTCGGGATGCCGCCTCCGCTCCGTGCCTCGAACCTCCGGCGGGCGCCCGGCGACGAAGGAAACGGGCGCAGCTTTCCCGAGGAGAGGCGGGCATGGGCCGGCCGGCCGCAAGGGTCATGGACGCAACCCAGCACGGTTCGCCGTTGCAGCCCGGTCCGGGCAGCCCGAACGTATTGATCGGCCGGAAGCCGGCCTGGCGCGGGTTGCCGGCAGCCGCGGCGACCGCGCTGCAGGCGGCGCAGGCGATGGCGGACACGACCGTCAAGGCGGCGGAGGCTGCGAGCCGCGCGGCGGCGGGCACGCCCGGCGCCCCGGCGGCGCTCGCGGCCGAGCAGGCCGCCAAGGCCGCGGGCGCTCGCGGCGATGACGGCCTCGATGAATGCGATGACGGCCGGCGCGGCGGCGCCGCGCGGCGGCGTGCCGGACATGCATGCGTGCCCGATTCCGACCCCGGTGCCGCCGCACGGTCCGGGCCTGGTGATCGATGGCTCCCAGACCGTGCTCGTCAACGGTCTGCCGCTCTGCCGCCAGGGCGACCCGGTCCTCGAGGCGCTCGGCGGGCCGGACAAGATCGCGATAGGGGAGGCGACCGCTTCGGTCGACGGCTGAGGCCGCGCGGTCGCGCCCTCAGCGCCGCCCGAACAGGCGCTCGATGTCGGAAAGCTTCAACTCCACATAGGTCGGCCGGCCGTGGTTGCACTGGCCGGAATTGGGCGTCGCCTCCATCGCCCGCAGCAGGGCGTTCATCTCTTCCGGTTTGAGGCGGCGGCCGGCCCGCACCGATCCGTGGCAGGCCATGGTGGCGGCCACCTGCATCAGCCGCCGTTCGAGCGGCAGCGTCTCGTCCCATTCGGCGAGATGCTGGGCGAGGTCGCGCGTCAGCGCCGCCGCGTCGATCTCGCCCAAGAGCGCCGGCGTCTCGCGTACCGCGACGGCGCCCGGCCCGAACGGCTCGATGACGAGGCCGAAGCGCGCAAGCTCTTCCGCGCGCGCCGCGAGGCGCTCGACATCGGCCTCGTCGAGCTCGACGATCTCGGGAATCAGCAGCACCTGCCGGGCGATGCCCTCCGCCTCCAGCGCCGCCTTCATGCGCTCGTAGACGAGCCGCTCGTGCGCCGCGTGCTGATCGACGATGACGATGCCGTCGCGCGTCTGCGCCACCACGTAAGTGTCGTGCACCTGCGCGAGCGCCGCGCCGAGCGGCCGGTCGAGCGCATCCGCCTCGGCAGCCGGGAGGGGCGCCGCCGCCGCGGCCGGATCGCCGACGTCGAAGGCCGCCTGCGCCGCCTCGGCGAAGCCCGCAAGGCGCGGCGCGCCGGCAGGCGGCGGGGCCGCCGGGCGGGCCGGGGAGGCGCGCCAGTCCCACCCGCGCGCATTGCCCGCTCCGTCGGGGTCGGGGCGGAACGCCGCGAGGGTCGCCGCGCCGCCGGTCGTCGCCGCGCGCTTCGCGCCGCGCATCAGCGCGTCCTGCAGGGCGCGCACGACAAGGCCGCGCACGAGGCCGGGGTCGCGAAAGCGCACCTCGACCTTCGCCGGATGCACGTTCACGTCCACCTCATGCGGGTCGAGCGTGACGAACAGCGCCACGACCGGGAAGCGGTCGCGCGGCATGTGGTCGGCATAGGCGCCGCGCACGGCGCCGAGCAGCAGCTTGTCGCGCACCGGCCGGCCGTTGACGAACAGATACTGCCCGAGCGCATTGGCGCGGGAGAACGTGGGCAGCGCCGCATAGCCTTCGACGGCGACGCCCTCGCGCGCGATCGCGACCTCCATGGCGTTGGCCTGGAAGGCCGCGCCGAGGACATCGCCGAGGCGCGCGAGCCGCCCGACGGGGCCGGGCATGGCCGCGGGAAAGGTCACCGGCGCGCGCTCCTCGCCCGCGAGGGTGAAGGCGACGTCGGGCCGGCTCATGGCCAGGCGGCGCACGACTTCGCGCACGGCTTCCGCCTCGGCGCGCTCGCTCTTCAGGAACTTCAGCCTGGCGGGCGTGGCGTAGAACAGGTCGCGCACCTCGACCCGCGTGCCCTGGCCGAGCGCCGCCGGCCGCACCGGCGACTTCGCGCCGCCTTCGACCGAAATGCTCCAGGCGTGCGGCTCGCTCGCATGCCGGGTCACGATCGTCAGGCGGCCGACGGCGCCGATCGAGGGCAGGGCTTCGCCGCGAAAGCCGAGCGAGCGGATCGCGAGCAGATCGCCGTCCGGCAGCTTCGAGGTCGCGTGGCGCTCGACCGCGAGCGCGAGATCCTCGCGCGGCATACCCTCGCCGTCGTCGCTGACGCGCACGAGCCGCCGGCCGCCGCCGTCGGTGACGATCTCGATGCGGGACGCGCCGGCGTCGAGCGCGTTCTCGACCAGCTCCTTGACGACGCTCGCCGGGCGCTCGACCACCTCGCCGGCGGCGATGCGGTTGACGATGTCCTCGGTGAGCTGGCGGACGGGCATGCGGGCTCGGCGCGGTGAGTCGGGCGCCGATTCTATCGGGTACCGCCGTGCGCCGCGAGATTCCCGTCCCCAAACGCCGGCTTCAAATCGTCGGCCCCGACGATCGGCCGCCTTCAATCCTCGGTGGGGCTCGTCCCGCGCAGCGCCTTGATGGCGGCGCGGCGCTTCTTCGCCTCGACGCGGCGCCGGCGCGCGGCGGCGGTGGGTCTCGTCGGCCGGCGCGGCTTCGGGGCCACGGCGGCCTGGCGGATGAGCGCGATCAGCCGCTCGAGCGCGTCCTGCCGGTTGCGCTGCTGGGTGCGGTGGCGCTGGGCGGTGATGACCAGCACGCCGTCGGCGGTGAGCCGGCGGCCGGCGAGCTTTTCGAGCCGGGCGCGCACCTCCTCCGGCAGCGACGGCGAGCGCCGCACGTCGAAGCGGAGCTGCACCGCCGTCGCGAGTTTGTTGACGTTCTGCCCGCCGGGGCCGGAGGCGCGCACGAAGGACTCCGCGATCTCCTCGTCGGCGATCGCGAGGTCGGGCGCGATGCGGATCATGCCGCCGGCCATGGAGTCTGCGCCTTCAGTCCGCCGCTTGCGGTCGCACCGCTCCGCCGCGCGGGCCGCGCCGCGGGCGGCACCGCGCCTCAGGCGGAGGCGAGATAGCGCTTCGCCAGCACCTTGCCCTCCTCGACCGCCGGCTGGTCGAAGGCGTCGACGCCGAGCAGGTGCGCCGCGATGATCGTCTCCAGCATGAAGTGCATGAGCAGCGCGCCGAGCGTCCGCTCGTCGAGCCGTTCGAGGTGGAGCGTGCGCACCGGGCAGCCGTTGCGGGCGAGCGTCTCCGCGGTCGCGCGCCCCTGCGCGGCGACGAGATCGCCGATCGTGCGGCCGCCGAAGTCCGGCTCTCCGGCGAGCTTCGCAAGCGCCGCGTCGATGCGCGGGCCGCGCCCGCCGCAGTCGGTGGTGACGACGGTGAGCAGCTTGTCGCGCGGCCCCGCGATGAAGAGCTGGAGCTGGCTGTGCTGGTCCACGGGCCCGAGGGCGCCGAGCGGCGTCGTGCCCTTGCCGTCCTTGCCCAGGCTCTCGGCCCAGAGCTGCACATACCAGCGCGTGAAGCGTTCGAGGCGGTCCGCATAGGCCATCATGGCGGAGATCGTCTTGGCCCGCGTCTCGGCGAGGCCGACCGCGAGCGCCGCGCCCACCGCGGGGGCAACCTCCGCCGGCGCCCGCTCGGCGAGAACCGGGGCGAGTGCCTCGGCCGCGCCGGCGCGGATCGCACGGATGTCGAGCCCGACCACGGCCGCCGGCAACAGCCCGACATTGGTCAGCGCCGAATAGCGGCCGCCGACGCCCGGATGATGCTCCAGCATCTCGATGCCGTGGGCGCTCAAGAGCTCGCGCAGCCCGTTGCGGCGTCCCGGCCTCGCCGGCTCCGTGAGGCCGAGACAGAGCTCCGGCAGCCTCGATTCCAGTCCCGCCCGCTTGAGCGCGGTCAGGGCCGCGATGGTCTGCATCAGCGTCTCGCCGGTGCCCCCGGACTTGGAGATGGCAACAAAGCGCGTGGTCGCAAGCGGCAGGCGCTCGAGCAGTTCGGCGTAGGTGTCCGGGTCGAGATTGTCCATGAAGTGCAGGCGCGGCGCCGGCCGCAGCGCCCCGACGCCGGGGACGCCATGGCCGGCAAGCTGCGCCAGCGTCTGCCCGCCCAGGCTCGAGCCGCCGGTGCCGAGGAAGACGACATCGCTTGCGCCCTCGCGCAGCCGCGCGGCCGCGCGCTCGATGCCGGCGAGATCGCCGGTCTCCGCCGGCAGCCGGAGCAGCGGCAGCCCGCCGTCGGCGTGGCGCGCGCGCAGCCAGGCGAGCGCGTCGCGCGTGCGCGCGAGCGCGTCTTCCAGTGCGGCGGCGGCGATGCCTTCCCCGCCGATGCGGTCGGCGCGCGCAAGGTCGATCGATTGCACGAGCGGCATTCAGCGTTCTCCCATGGAAATGACCGTCCGGACTCCGGGGCCGAAACGGGCCAAGCAGGAGGCCACGGTACGGGACGCCGTGTCCCGCCTCAGCCGGGCCCGCTCGATGTCACGCCGACGGGCCGGCCGACGATGGTGATGAGCAGGCGCCCGTCGAACAGCATGCGCGCGACGCGCCGGGCGTCCTCGAGCGTCACCGCGTCGATCAGGTCGTTGCGGCGGTTGATGTAGTCGATGCCGAGATTGTCGATCTGGATTTGCACGAGCTGCGCCGCGATCTTGTCGGACGAATCGAAGCGCAGCGCGAACGAGCCCTTGAGGTAGGCCTTCGCCTTGTCGAGCTCCTCGGCCGTCGGGCCTTTCTCCGCCATCTGCCGCATTTCCTGCGCGATGATCGCGATCGAGTCGGCGGTCCGGTCGGCGCGCACCTGCGTCCACCCCATCAGCAGCGCCGTGCGTTCCATCGGGTAAAGATAGGTCGAGATGCCGTAGGCATAGCCGCGCTTCTCGCGCACTTCCTGGTAGAGGCGCGAAGTGAACGAGCCGCCGCCGAGAATGTGGTTGACGACATAGGCGGCCACGAAGTCGGGGTGGTTGCGCGGCAGCCCGGTGCTCCCGATGTTCACGATCGCCTGCGGCACGTCGAACTTGACGACGACGCGGCGGCCGAGCCCCGAGGGGGCCGCCTGCGGCACGGGCTCGAGCTCCGCCTCGGGCGGCAGCGCGCCGAAGGTGCGGTCGAGGAACAGGCCGGCCTCGGCGGCGTCGATGTCGCCCACGATCGCGACCTTGAGGGTTGCGCGCGCGAACACGCGGCGGACATAGGCTCTCAGGTCGTCGGTTGTGATCTTCGCGACCGATTCCGGCGTGCCCTTCTCCGGCCGGCCGTAGGGGTGGTCGGGAAAGGCCGTGCTCCACCAGGTCTGCTGCGCGAGCACGCTCGGGTCCGTCGATTCGCGACGCAGCACCGCCATGAGCTGGCCGCGGATGCGCTCGACGGCGTCGGCGTCGAAGCGCGGTTCGGTGAGCGCGAGCCGAAGGAGGTCGAAGGCCTGCTCCCTGCGGTCACGCAGCGTCCGCAGAGAACCGCGGAAGTGGTCGCGATCGTCTTCGAAACGCAGCTCGATCGCCTGCTCCTCCAGCCGCTCCTGAAAGGCCTTAGCGTCCAGGTTGCCGGCGCCCTCGTCCAGCAGCGACGCCACCATGTTGGCGACGCCCGACTTGCCCGGAGGATCCTGGCTGGAGCCGCCCTTGAAGGCAAAGCGCATCGTGACGAGCGGTACCGTGGCGTCGCGCACGAGCCAGGCCTCGATCCCGCCGGGGCTCACGATCCGTTCGATGGTCACGGCCTGCGCGGCGGGCGCAAAGAGCGAAAGCAGCCCGAAAAACGCGGCGGCAAACGTGGCGGCGCCGGGCGCGCGCGACCGCACCAGGCCGGCGCGGCAGATCATCCGGGCGGGTATCACGACCGTTTTCCCTCCGGCGGGGTGCGGGCGCCCACGAGGTAGCCCGTCACCGAACGCCGCTTGTCGAGCCAGCGCCGCGCCGCCGCCGTCACGGCCTCGGCTCCCACCGCCTCGATCCGGTCGGTCCAGGTATAGACACGCTCGACCGTCTGTCCGGTGGTCAGCGCCGCGCCGTAGAGGCGGGCGAGCGCCGTCTGATTGTCCTGGGCATAGACCATGTCGGCGATCATGCGCGCCTTGGCCCGCCTGAGCTCGTCGTCGGTCGCGCCCCGCTCCACGACCTCCGCCAGCGCCTCGTCGAGCGCCGCCTCGAGGGCGGCGAGCTCGACCCCCTCGCGCGGGGTGAGCGAGAGGGCGAGCCGCGTCGGATCGAGCGACGTGCTTTGATACCAGCCGCTCACCCCGGCGGCGACGCCCTTCTCCACCACCAGGCGGCGGTATAGGCGGCTCGTCGTGCCATTGGCGAGAATGTGGGCGAGCACGTCGAGCGCCTCCGCCTCGCCGGGCTGGGCGGTGGTTTCGGAGGGCACGAGATACAGGCGCTGCAGGCTCGGCTGCCCCACCCGGGCATCCGCCAGGACGAGCCGGCGCTCGGCGATCGGCTCGGGCTCCTGCGGGCGCCTGCGCGCGGCGATCTCGCGCCGCGCCACCTTGCCGTAGGTCTCCTCCGCGAGCCGGCGGACCTCGCGGGTCTCGACATCGCCGGCAACGACCAGCACCGCATTATTGGGGGCGTAGAACCGCCGATAGAAGTCGACCGCATCCGCGCGGGTGAGCGTCTCGATCTCCGCCCGCCAGCCGATGACCGGCCTTCCGTAGGGATGGTTGAGGTAGAGGGCGGCCTGGATCTGTTCGCCGAGCTGCGCGGCGGGATTGTTGGCGACGCGCTGGTACTGCTCCTCGAGCACAACGCTCAGCTCGGGGCGCACCACCGCGTCGGTGAGGGTGAGATTGGACATCCGGTCGGCCTCGAGCGCCATCACCGTCGGCAGGTGATCGCGCGCGACCCGCTGGTAGTAGGCCGTGTAATCGTAGGAGGTGAAGGCGTTCTCCTGGCCGCCGAGGCGCGCGACCGTCTGCGAGAACTCCTGGCCAGGGTGGGCTTCCGTGCCCTTGAACATGAGATGTTCGAGGAAATGCGCGAGCCCGGACCGGCCCGGCGTCTCGTCCGCCGAGCCCACCTTGTACCAGATCATGTGGGTGACGACGGGCGTGCGATGGTCGGGGATGACGACGACTTCGAGGCCGTTCGCCAGGGTGAAATGATCCGGCTTCACCCCCGCGGCGGCATGGCCGCGCTCCGGCGCGGCCGCAAGAGCTACGGTCGCCAAGAGCAGGGCCGCCTGGGCAAGCTTCATCACGTCCGGTGTTTCCCGACGACTTTCCGAGATTTCCAGAGCAAGTCGAGCCACGACAGGAGCCGCGCCGGTGCGCCTCCCCGCCCCGGTGAGGCGCCGACGGCCGGCCTCCACCCGGTGGACGCGCTCATTTGAGATCGCGGTCCACGCCCCTGTCGAAGAACGAGAAGGGCTTGTACCAAGGCCGGTCGTCCTTGGGCGGCCCGTAGGGCTGGCTCGGCGAGGGCGTGCGGTAGCCGGGCGGCGGTTCGATCAGCCCCGTCCGCGGCGGCTCGCCTGCGAAGGTGGCGGGCTTGTCGGAGGAGTCGCCGCCCCCGCCGAACAAGCCGCCGAGCAAGGTCTTTCCGCCGAGCTCGGAGGGAAGCACGGGCCGGCCCATTTCGCCGTCGCTCGGCGTGCGCACCGGCTCGTTGGAGCGCGTGCGGCTGCGCGCCGCGCCGCGGCGCAGCTCGCTCGGCGACAGCGGCCGGGCGTTGCGCTCGAAGGGATCGGTAACGGGCTCCCTCGTGGAGGCCTGCTTGCGCCGTGCGGCGTCGGGGTCCTGCGGCCAGCCCGGGATTTCCGTCACGGTTTTGGTGTCCGGGGGCGGCAGCTCGGTGGTCGGCGGAATGACGAGGGGCGAGCGCTCGCGATAGTCGATGCCGGGGCGGTCGACCCCCAGGAGGCTGCGGATGAGCCCCTGCTCGAACGTGTCCTCGTCGTCATCGTCGGCCGCCAGCGCCGGCTGGGCGGCCAGCATCAGCACGGCAAGCCCGCAGCATGCGGCCGCCATGCGGCGAAGGCGTCTCGTCGGCGAAGTGTCCAGCATGAGACTTTGCAATCCACACCGCTCGCTCGCCGCGCGCAGGGCGCGCGCCGAGGCGAGCCGCTCTTCTGCCCCGCCATCAGGGCGCTTTTGCGGCGTTCCGCGCGAAGAGGGACTCATATATCAGGCCGATCACCCCGGCAACGACGGCCGCATCCGCGAGGTTGAAGACGTACCAGCGGAACTCCCAGGTCCCGAAATCCACATGGAAGAACAGGAAGTCGGCCACCGCGCCGTAGAGCAGCCGGTCGACGATGTTGCCGGCGGCGCCGCCGACGATGAGGCCCAGCGCCACCGCCGAAAGCCGGGACGCGGCGCGCGCCATCCACAGGCCGAGAAGGCCGATCGCCACCGCCTGCAGGGCGAGCAACAGCCAGCGCCCGAGCTCCGTGTGCTGGGGGAAGAGGCCGTAGCTGATGCCCGGATTCCAGGTGAGCACGAGGTCGAGGCCGGGCGCGAGCGGCACCAGGCCGCGGCCGCCGAGATCATAGGCGAAGATCAGCCACAGCTTCGACGCCTGGTCGATCAGCCCGGCCGTCGCGGCCGTCGCGAGGCCAAGCCCTGTGTGCCGACCGAACCAGCGGCGCGGTCGCATGCATTCATCGGCCACCGATCTGAGTCCTTCGTCCGATTCTGCGGCGTGACGCGAAAGCCTTCCGCGGCCTTCCCGGGCTCAGCCGCGGATCGCCGCCTTGAGCTTCTCGAGCGTCATCTCGGGATCGAGCGCCGCTTCGATGATCGCCGCCTCGCGCGCCGTCAAGGCCTCGAGCGCCTTCATCATCTCCTCGACCTTGTCGATCGGCACCACCACGGCGCCGTGCTGATCGGCGTGGACGAGGTCGCCGCTCTTGACGTCCATGCCGTGCACGTGCACGGGCGTGCCGAACTCCTCGATGCGCACGAAGGCGTGCGAGGGGCCGATCGAGCCGGCGAGCATCTGGAATCCCTTGGCGATCATGGGGATGTCGCGGACGCTGCCGTTGGTGACGACGCCGAGCACCCCGAGCGCCTTGTGGACGTTGCTCTGCACCTCGCCCCAGAACGCGCCGTGGCCGACGTGCTCGCCGTCGATGTCCTCGATGACGCTGATGCTCGGTTGCGGCTCGGAGGCGACGTAGTCGAGATAGTCGAGCCGCCGGTTCAGGTAGGACGTGGCCGGGCCCGGCGGGGCGTCCTTGGCCGAGATCTTCGCGGTCTTGGCGAAGCCGACGATCGGCGGCAGGTCGGGGAACGGGCAGTGCAGGTGCCGGGTCGTGTAGCCGAAGCCGCGCCGGTGCGGGGCAACGATTTCGATGAGGTTGCACACCGTCGGCGTGTCGATCGAGCGCAGGAACTCGAGCTGCCGGGTCGTCAGGATCTCGGACATCGGCCAGGGCCTTTCAGGGATGTTTGCTGGACCACCATGCACGAAGGCGAGGCTCTTGTCAGCGCGGCTCAACCGTGCGACGGCGGCACCCCGTCCCGGAGAAGACGCGAGGAGGTCGCCCTATGGGTGCCAGAGAGGATGGCCGGCATTGGACCTGGGCCGGCCTTGCGGAAGGGGCGCGGCGCAGCCTTCCGATCGTGCCCGGCACGCTGGCGATGGCGGCGGCGATCGGCGCGCTGGCGGCGCAGAAGGGCCTGAGCCTCGTCGAAACCACGCTGATGAGCGCGCTGGTGTTTGCGGGCGCCTCGCAGCTTGTGGCGCTGGAGATCTGGACGCCGCGCTTCGGCTGGACGGCGCTGCTCGTCGTCGCGGTCGTGACCGCCACCGTCAATCTCCGGTACTTCCTGATGACGGCCTCGATGCGGCCCTGGCTCGCAGGGATGCCGGCCTGGAAGGTCTATCCGGCGCTTCTGTTCACGGTCGACGCCAACTGGCTCGTCGCCATGCGCTACCACGGCGAGGGCGGCCGCGACCCGGGCGTGTTCGTCGGCTGCGGCGTGACGATGTGGCTGTTCTGGGTCGCCGGCACCGTGCCGGGCCACGCACTCGGCCGTCTGATCGACGATCCCGGCCGCTACGGCCTCGAC
>JADGHE010000055.1 GCA_019689555.1 Variibacter sp.
ATCGTTGCGCGTCCGTCCGGCTAAGGCTCCGGCCCCACGCCCCGTGGACAATCGCCCCACCCTCCCACGTTGGAGACATGCCCATGCTTTCACGCCGCGCCGTCGTCGCGGGCCTCGTCGGCAGCGCCGCTCTTTCGCTGCGCCCCGCAGCCGCCCAGCCGTTCCCCAGCCGCACGATCACCATCGTGGTTCCCTATCCGGCCGGCGGGCCGGTCGACCTCGTCGCGCGCTTGATCGCGCAGGAGGCGGCGGCCGATCTCGGCCAGTCGATCGTGATCGACAACCGCGCGGGCGGCTCCGGCGTGATCGGCTCGGCGGCTGTGGCGCGGGCGGAGCCGGACGGGCACACGCTCGTGCTCGGCACCAACCAGACGCACGCCACCAACCAGAGCCTGCTCAAGAACTGTCCCTACGACGCGGTGAAGGACTTCGCGCCCGTGGCCGGCATCGCCGAAATCCCGCACGTTCTGGTCACGCGCAAGGATCTCGGCGTCGCGGACGCCGCAGCGCTGGTAAAGCTTCTCAAGGAGAAGCCCGGCGCGCTCAACTACGGCTCGACCGGCAACGGCTCGGCCTCGCATCTTGCGGGCGAGCTGTTCAAGGCGAAGGCGGGCGTCGACGCCCAGCACGTGCCGTTCCGGGGCGCGGCGCCGATGACGCAGGAGCTTGTCGCCGGCCGCATTGACTACGCCTTCGCGACGCTGCCGAGCGTCGTCGGCCAGATCGAAGGCGGCGAGCTCAAGGCGCTGGCCGTGGCGAGCCCGCATCGCGCCGCGCGGCTGTCCGCCGTGCCGACCTTGAGCGAAGCGGGCGTGCCGGGCGTCGAGGCGGACGCGTGGTTCGCGCTGTTCGCCCCGGCGAAGACGCCGGAGAGCGCTGTCGCGCGCCTCCACGCGGCCGTCGTCGCCGCACTCTCGAAGGAGGGCTCGAAGGAGGCTCTTGCCAAGCAAGGCATGACGCTCGCGCTGCGCAGCCCCGCCGAGGTCGCCGCGGCGCTGCCCGCCGAGGTCGCGAAATGGGCCGCGGTGATCAAGGCCGCGAACATTTCGGTGGAGTGACCTATCATCGTGCCGCGCGGGCTTGACCCGCGCGCCCCTTTGCGGGGCAGAATGCCGGCCGGCAGGCCGGCGCCCGCCATCCAACAAGAAAAGCCAGGCGGGCGCTTATCGAGGAGGACGCTCATGGTGGACTTCACGCTCACGCCGCGGCAGCGCGAGCTGCGGCAGATCGCCCACGACTTCGCCATGGACGTGGTGCTGCCTGCGGCGGAAAAGGCGGACCGCGTTCCCGAGCCGGACAAGGCGTTCGACTGGAGCATCATCCGCGAGGGCTCGAAGCGCGGCCTGCGCACGCTCACGGTGCCCAAAGAGTACGGCGGCGAGGGCGCGAACGTGCTCACCTGCGCGCTCGTCGGCGAGCAGATCTGCTATGGCGATCTCGGCATCGGTGTCGCCTTCGATCAGACGTGGAAGATCATGACGACGATCGCCCGCCTGACGAACGAGGAGCAGCGCCGGCGCTGGCTGCCGCGCATCGTGGAGGATCCCGAATTTCTGCTCGGCATCGCCATGACCGAACCGATGCACGGCTCCGACAACATCCTGCCCTACGAGAAGACCATGGAGACGCGCGCCGAGCGGCGCGGCGACACGTGGATTCTCAACGGCACCAAGCGCTACATTTCGAACGGCGGGCTCGCCAAGCTCTACTATGTCGTCGCGCGCACGGCGTTCGACCGGCCGCTCGCCGAGAGCCTGACCGGTTTTCTGGTGCCGGCGGACGCGCCCGGCTTCACGGTCACCGAGGTGTGGGACAAGCTCGGCCAGCGCGCCGTGCAGAACGGCACGCTGCGCTTCGAGAACGTGGAGGTTCCCGATGCCGACCGGGTGCTCGAGGTCGGCAAAGCCGCGCCCACCATGGCGGCCTTTCTGCTGCGCCACGGCTCCAACATCCAGGCCGGCGCCAGCGTGCTGGGCGTCGCGCAGCGCGCCTATGACCTCGCGCACCAATACGCCTTCGAGCGCGTGCAGGGCGGCGAGCCGCTCATCGCCCACGAGCTGCAGCGGGTGCGCCTTGCGCGCATGGCCATGAAGATTCAGGCGGCGCGCTCCTATCTGTGGTTCGGCGCCTGCGACTGCGGGCAGGAGACCTTCGACCCCAAGCACGCAAGCCTCGCCAAGATCTTCGCGGCCGAAACCGCGGTCGAGGTCTGCCGCGACGCGCTCGAACTGTGGGGCGCGGCCGGCTATATGCGCAAGAATCCGATCGAGAAGCTGATGCGCGATGCGCTGAGCTTCCTGCACTCGGACGGAACCAACGACGTGCTCGCCCTCAAGGCGGCCGCCTTCATCGCGGATGAGAAGCCTGATCCGTCGGCGCGCCGCTACTGCGGCCGCACGTTCGAGGCGGCGATGGGACGGTAGGCAGTCCGGGCTGCACCCGCCCGCCGGCGCGCGTTCCGCCTCCGCTCCGCGTGAACGGAAATCCGAGCGGCCGCTGGCCCGAGCTCTGCCGCGAACAACCGGCTGCCATGCGCCCCTTAGGGATCGCCGTTTCACGGACCGAGTCACGTGGGGGAAATTCGCTCCCGCGCGCCGCCCGACGCGGAAGCGCTTGCGGGCTCCGCGCGGAAGGGCCGGGTAAGTGTCTCGATTTCCGTGTTTTTCGGAGTCCGGGCAGGGGCTCCGCGCGGGCCGCGGCGGCCGGTGCGGCGCCGTTACGGCGCAACGGCGGCGTCCTTCCATGCGGCCCGGATCAGCGGCCGCGCGCGCCGCGGGCCGAAGAAAGTGCTGGCCAAACATCTCCGACCGGCCCAGGATGCGCTTATCGCCAGAGCGAGGGGTTCACACAGGCACCTACGGCGAAGGCGCACCGCGCAGCGGAGATCGGAGTATCCGAATGGGTTCCACCATTCGTAAGGACGTGCATGCGCTCGACCCGGAGGCGGCCGCGACGCTCGGCCGGGTGTTCAAAGACGCATGGCAATCGCTCGAGCGCGCCGGCAGCCCGTTCGCCCAACCGGCGAGGGCCGAGGAGGCGCGCGAGACTCTCGCGCTGCGCATCATCGATTGCGCGCAAAGAGGCGAGCGCGATCCGCGCCGCCTGCGCGAGGACGCTTTGTCCTTCCTGCAGGCGTCCGCCGCCGACCTCCCGCCGCGCTGACCGCCGTCGAGTTCTCCACGCGGCGCCGGCGGAATTCGCGTTTCGCCATCGAATGGCCGCGCTTGCCAGCTCTACCTGAACCCGGGAGAATACTTCGCGGCCGGCCCCCGGCCCGGCCGCGCACGCCTGCTCGGGCCTAGCGCCATGTATACGCTCTATTCGATGCAGCGGTCGGGCAACTGCTACAAGGTGCGCCTTCTGCTGGCGCAGCTGCACATCCCCTACCGGCTGGTGGAAGTCGACATCCTGCGCGGGGAGACGCGCACGCCGGAATTTCTGGCGATGAACCCGAACGGGCGCGTGCCGCTGCTCGAGGTCGCGCCGGGCCGCTATCTTGCGGAATCGAATGCGATCCTCTGGTATGTCGGCAGCGGCACGCCGCTCGCGCCCGACGACCGCATCGAGCGCGCCGAGGCGCTGCAGTGGATGTTCTTCGAGCAGCACAGCCTCGAGCCGCATCTCGGCGCCGCGCGCTTCTGGCTCACCATGGTCAAGGGCGGACGCGAGCTTCAGCGCCACGCGCTCGAAGAATGGATGGAGCACGGCTACCGCGCGCTCGGCGTGATGGAGCAGCACCTTGCGACGCACGACTTCTTCGTCGCCGGCCGCTACACGATCGCCGACATCGCCCTCTATGCCTACACGCATGTCGCGCATGAGAGCGATTTCGACCTCACCGGCTTTCCGGCGATCCGCGCCTGGCTCAAGCGCGTCGTCGAGCAGCCGGGCTACATCGGCATCGACCATCGCACACAGTCCATGGCGATCGCCGAGTAGGGCGCTACGCTTTCGGCCCTTGTAACTCTCACAGCTGCGACTCGCGTAGATTGCGGGTCGCGGTGGCGGGCGGGAGAGGGAAGAACGTCATCGGGGGCACGCAGGGATCGCGAATCCCCTCACTCAGTTGCTCGCCTTGATTCCGGCCTCCTTGATCAGCTTCGCCCACTTTTCGAGATCGGATTTGATGGAGGCGGCCATTTCGGCGGGCGTGTTGCCCACCGTTTCGAGGCCGAGCTGGTCGAAGCGCTCCCGCGTCTTCGCATCCGCCAGTACCTTCAGCGCCTCCTCGCGCACCTTCGCGATGATCGCCTGCGGCGTGCCGGCCGGCGCGAGCAGTCCGAACCACGAAATGGCTTCGAAGCCGGGAAAGCCGGACTCCGCGATGGTCGGCAGGTCCGGAAGCTGTTGCGAGCGCTTGAGCGAAGTCACGGCGACGCCACGCAGCTTGCCCTCGCGCACCACGGGCAGCATGGCGCCGACGTTCTGCAGCGTGATCGGCACGCGGCCGCCGAGCACGTCGGTGAGCTGCGCGCCGCGATAGGGAACATGCACGATGTCGATGCCCGCGAGCCTTTTCAGCAGCTCGCCGGCGATGTGCTGCGGCGTGCCGACTCCCGGCGTCGCGTAGGTGAGCTTGCCGGGCTCCTTCTTGGCGAGCGCGATCAGCTCTTGCAGCGTCTTCGCCGGCAAATCGTTGTGGACCGCAAGGATGCTCGGCATGACGAGCGCCGCCGTGATCGGCGCGAGATCGCGCGCCGGATCGTAAGGCGCGCCCTGCAGGCTGGGCACGATGGTGACGGCGCCGTTCCCGGTCCACATCAGCGTGTAGCCGTCCGGCTCCGCCTTGGCGACGCGATCGACCCCGATCGCGCCGCTCGAGCCCGGAATATTCTCGACGGTGACCGGCACGCCCCAGGCCTCGCTGAACTTCTGCGCGAAGATGCGCCCGGTGATGTCGGTCGCGCTGCCTGCCGTGAAGCCGACGATGATGCGCACCGGCTTTTCGGGATATTTCGTCTGCGCGAGGCCGGGGTCGGCCGCCAGCAAGACGGCGAATGCGGCGACGATGCCACGAATGGCGTTCATGTTTTCCTCCCTGTGCGTCGTTGGCTTATTGTGCAGGCGATAGTGCTATCACCCGCCGGCGCGCGCAATCCGGCCGCGACGCCGGATCGGCGAAGCGCCGCGCGCCCGCTTCCTGCGAAACGTTTTTCGGTTTCGGGCCGCCGGGCGGCCGGCACGCCACGGCGGCGCGCAGGCCCACGGGCGGCGGCGTCAGGCGAGCCTGATCTCGCCGTCGATCTCGAACCGCAGGTCGAGGCTCGACACCGTCATCACGGCTTTCGCATGCAGCGTCTCGTCGCCCTGGAGCCGGCCGTTCTCCACGGCGTGGCGGACGGCGTTCTCGATCTCGCGCTGCGAGGTGACCCCGACCACCTTGAGGAACTGACGCACGGACCGGTTCAACGAGTCTTCGTTCATGGCGCCCTCCCGTCCTTGCCGCTGAAACGCACGGCAAGCTTATCATTCACGGCGAAGAAAGGCGCCGCAACAGCAGCGGCGCTCAATCGGACTGCGCGCGGACTTGATCGGCCGGCGGCGCCTCGGACGTCATCGCCCGGCGCGCATATCTGCGCGATGAAACGCCAAAACGCATGGCCGGAGCGTGCGCTCCGGCCATGGCTTCGATCCCGATGCTGCCGAACCGTCGGCCGCCTGTTTTTCCGCTATTTTTCCGGAATGATCGGCAGCAGCACATAGGCCTGCCGATCGGGCCCGGTGTGCAGCGTCACGTCGCCGCCGAAAATGTGAGCCGGGCGGTCGCGCGGATCGTCGTGCGTGAACACCGCGCAGCCGGTCCACACTTTGCCGAGCGTCTCCACGCCCTCGCCGGGCTCGCCCGGATAGACGTAGTCCTTGCCGCGCACCGACAGCGCGATGCGGTATCCCTTCGGCACCACGATGCAGGTTGGCCACACCTCGACGTCGACCTCGTAGACCTCGCCGGGCGTGAGCTTCTGCTCCTCGTCGTGCGTGTGGTACGGCCGATAGGGCAGCGAGAGCTTCTCGTCGAGCTTGCGGTGCGAGCAGCGCAGCCAGCCCTGGGCAATGGGCGTGTGCGGATCGAGCGCGCCCTGGAAGGTCACCTCCTTGAGGTCCGGGGCGAACACGCGCACCACCACAAAGAGGTCGGCATCCTCGGTCGTCGACGAGACCCAGAACTTGGCGGCGATCGGACCGGTGATCTCCGTCTCCTCCGCGAGCGGCTCGCTGAGGAAGGTCACGCCGTCGCCGAGGCCCGCATAGGTCACGGAGCCGGGCTCGCTCTGCGGCTTGCGCGACAAGGTCATGTCGCCGGGATGCAGGTAGAACTTCGTCCACTGGGTGCGCGCGAGCGGCCATTCGTTCTCGTGCCGTTCGACGAATTTCTCGCCAGGGTAGCGAACCTGCAGCAGCACCTTGGGCATCTTGTCCCAGCCGGTGTCCTCGCCCTTGAGGAAATAGCCGAAGAACTTCTTCTGCAGGCTGAGACCATAGTCCGTGTAGAAGTGCGTCCAGTGCTCAAGGCCGTGCACCTCGAGCCACTTCTGCTCGGAGGCCGCGCGCATGAAGGCCTCGAAGTTTCCGCGCGGGTGGAGCCCCTGGCCGCCCCAATTGGCGGCGGAGAGGAAGGGGGTCTTCACCTTGCTCCAGTCGGGGTTGCGGGAGACCCAGTATTCGTCGGTCGCGAGCTTGCGGGAGATGCAGTCCTCATAGAAGTCGCGGCGGTTGCGGCCCAGCTCCTCCTCGGTCAGCGTCTCCGGCCCCGACACCCAGTCGCCGTTCATGCGGCTCTTGAAGCCGCGCGTGCCGCGGCCGTGCTGCACGGTATAGACCTGCGCGCGCGACCAGTCCTGCACGAAGCCGCGGCAGAAGATGCCGCCGTGATGCGCCATGTCGCGATAGAAGTCGGCCGCGCCTTCCCACGGGCACATGGCGGCGAGATGCTTCGGCTGCAGCGCGGCCACCTGCCACTGGTTCTCGGCGTAGTAGGAGATTCCGTTGAGGCCGACCTTGCCGTTCGACCACGGCTGCGTGCCGGCCCACTCGATGCACTGGGCGAGATCCATCGCCTCGCGGCGCGACCAGATGTCGATCACGCCCGGCGAGCGCCCGGCGCCGCGGCTGTCGACGCGGATCACGACGTAGCCGTCCGGCACCCATTTCTCGGGGTCCACGACCTCCCAGCACTGGTATTTGTTGGTCGAGCCGCTCGGCACGTCGGGATGGTTGGCGCACATGCGCCGCCACTGGTCTCCGTACATGTCCTCGAAATGCAGCCACTTGCCGTAGGGGCCGTACGTCATGATCACCGGATACTTGCCCTCGGCAATCGGCCGATAGATGTCGCAGCGCAGGACGACGCCGTCGTCCATCGGGATCGGCATGTCCCAGTCGATCCGCATGCCGTCACGAATTTCGCTTTTCTCTCGGTAATCCATTGAGCTCCCCGACATTGGCGCATTGGAATTGCGGTGGGAAAGGCGCCCCGCGTCCGGCCTTGGGCGCCCGAAACGGCGGGGCAGCCGGCGCCCGCGAGGCGGACGCGGCGGGCGAGCCTAACGAGCCCCCACCGCAACGTCCAGGTCTTGACACCCGCCGCGCGAAGTTTGTCCGCGCAGCGGACGGATTTCCTTCCCGACCGCGAGCCGGTATAGGGCTGCGGCGAACGAATTTTCGGGTGGGGAAGTCGCACATGAGCAAGAGCAAGAAAATCGCGGTGCTGGGCACGGGCGCGAACGGCAGCTGCATCGCGGCCGATCTCACGCGCAACGGACACGACGTGACGCTGATCGACCAGTGGCCCGCGCATGTGGAGACGATGCGCGCCGAGGGCTTGCGCGTCGCGCTGCCCGACGAGGAGCTGCACGTGAAGGTGCGCGCCCATCACCTGTGCGATCTGTGCGCGATCAACGAGACGTTCGACATCGTCTTCCTCGTGGTGAAGGCCTATGACACGCGCTGGATGTGCGAACTCATCAAGCCCTATCTCGCGCCGGACGGCCTGCTGATCGGCGTCCAGAACGGCATGACCGCGGACGACATCGCGGCCATCGTCGGGCCCTCGCGCACCATCGGCTGCGTCGTCGAGCTCTCGTCCGAAATCTTCACGCCCGGCCTTGTGCAACGCAACACGCCGCCGGCCGGCACCTGGTTCGGGCTCGGCAGCCTCGATCCGTCGATGGATGGGCGCGTTCCGGAGGTGGAGGCGATCCTGCGCGACGTCGGCAAGGTCTCGATCACGCAGAACATCCGCGCCGCCAAATGGATGAAGCTCGTCGTCAACACGATGTCGCTCGGCCCGTTCGCTATGCTGGGCATGCGGATTTCCGAGGCGGCCGAACTGCCGGGCATGCGCGACCTCGCGCTCAAAATCGGCGCCGAGGCTCTCGAGGTGGGACAACGGCTCGGATATCCGATCGAGCCGATCTTCGGTCTTTCGCCAGAAGATGTGCGCGGCTCCAACCAGCTTCTCGAAAAGCTGCTCGACAAGCTCTGCCGCGACGTCGGCCCGCGCGCCCGCGACTGCGTGCTGCAGGACCACCTCAAGGGACGCTACAGCGAAGTCGATCTCATCAACGGGCTCGTGGTGGAGGAAAGCGCGCGGCTCGGCAAATCCGCTCCCGCCAATGCGGCGATCGTGGAGATCACGCGCCGCATCCGCGCCGGGACGCTCAAGCCGGACGTCTCCAACCTCGAACTCGCGCGGCAACTGATCGCGCAGTGACCGGCCGCGCGACGACGGGCCGCGCGGCCCGGCGCCGCGTCCGGCCGAGGCGTTGCGTGCGCGAAAGCGTCTACGGCAGATCCCACACCGGCGCGCGCTCCGGCGGATTGACGACGCGCAGGTTGCGCGCCCTCAAAGCGTCGAGCCGGCGCATCTCCTCGTCGGACAGGGAGAAGTCGAAGATGTCGAGGTTCTCGGCCGCGTGCGTGGATTCGAAGGCGCGCGGCACCGCCGCCACCATCGGGTGCTGGATCACCCAGCGCAGCGCGATCTGCGCCGGCGTGCGGCCCTTCGCCTTCGCGATCTCGTTCACGACCGGGTCGGTGAGGAGCTGCCCGCGCGCGGTCGGCGAATAGGCGGTGAGAATCATGCCGTAGCGGCGGCAGGCGGCGAGCAGCTTGTCCTGCGTCAGATAGGCGTGGAATTCGAGCTGGTTCGTCACCAGCGGCTCGGGGCTGAGCCGCACCGCCTCGTCGAGCAGCGCCAGCGTGAAGTTCGAAACGCCGATATGGCGCGCAAGCCCCATGCGCTTCGCCTTGACGAGGGCGCCGACGGTCTCGGCGAGCGGCACCTTCGGCTGCGGCCAGTGGATGAGCAAAAGGTCGACATAGTCCAGGCGCATCGCCTTCAGGCTGGTGTCGACCGAATTCAAAAAGTCCTTCTCGCGCGCATTGTCCTCGGTGACCTTGGTCGTCACCCAAATCTCTTCGCGCGGAACGCCCGAGGCGCGAATGCCTTCGCCGACCCCTTCCTCGGAGCCGTATTTGCGCGCCGTGTCGATGTGGCGGTAGCCGTCCCTGATCGCGTTCGCGACCAGCATGGCGGCGCGTTCGCCGAGTTCGAGCGTACCGAAGCCGATGGCCGGCATTTCGGCGCCGTGAGCGGAAATCGTGAAGGCTTTTGGCTGCTGCATGGTTTGCGGCATGAGGGTCCCCGACTGGGCGCTTCCGTTCAAGGGGCGAGCCGGCGTTTTGATACGCGTTGATGAGGCGGCCTTCGCCGGGCCCGGCTCGCTTCTTCGTGCGCCGCCCTGGGCGGGCGGGTCAAGTCCGGCTCCCTCCCCCTCGGCCAAGGGGGAGGGAGGCGAAGCGCGGCGCGGCCTTACTCCTCCAGCCCCGCCATCAGCTCCTCGGGGTCGATCGGCAAAGCGATCTCCTTGCGACGCTTGGCCGAGAGGTCCATCGCCATGGTGAGCATCAGGTTGCGGTGCCCCTCCTCGGCGGTCGCGTGCGGCGTCTTCTTGCCGAGACAGATGCGCGAGAACCAGCTGTTGGTCTCCTCGCGCATCGGTCCCCACAGCTCGCCGCCATAGACGTCGCCGGGCGGGAAGCTCGTCAGGAACTCGACATGGCGCGCGGTCTGGAGATTGAGCCCATCCGGCCGATAGGCGGGGCCCTGATCGAATTCGCTCACCAGCACCACGTCGCGATGCGTATCCTCGATGTCGACGACGCCCTTGGTGCCGACGATCCCGATCTCGAGCCCGTAGACCGCGCCGGGCCACTCCTTCGGCAGCGACCAGCAGATGTTCATGCTCCAGATCGCGCCGTTGTTCATCTCGAACACGCCGAAGGTCGCGTCCTTGGTGCCGTGCTCGCCCATCACGCGGTCGATCGAGCGGGCATAGACCGAGACCGGCTGCGCGTCGCCCATGATCCACAGGCACATGTCGAGGCTGTGCGTGCCCGAGACCACCATGGGCGTGAGGAAGCGGCGATCCTGCGTGAGGCGCATTTCGCCGAACGGCGCCATGCGGTTCATGAAGGCGCGCGTGACCGCCGCCGTGATCTCGCCGATCTGCCCGGAGTCGACGCGCTGCTTGACGGCGAGGAAGCGGCGGCGGAACCGCTGCGTATAGCCCAGCACCGCGTCGACGTTCGCCTTCTTGATCGCGGCCAGCACCTGGGCCGACTGGCGCGCATCGGTGGCGAGCGGCTTCTCGATCAGCAGCGGCAGGCCGCGCTCCACGGCGGCGAGCGTCGGCTCGACATGTCTGAACGTCGAGGTCGCCACCACCACCGCATTGACCTCCGGACGCGCGATCAGCTCGCGAAAGTCGGTGGTGAAATAATCGGCGTTGATGTCGTCCTTGAGCTTGCGGCCGACTTTTTCGTTGATGTCGGAAAGGCCGATCCAGCCGATGCCCGGGTAATCCTTCGCGAGAGTGGCGCGCATGCGTCCGACCACGCCGCAGCCGACCACCGCAAGACCGATTTGCTTGTGATTTGCCATGCTCGATTCGTTCACCTGGATGAAGTTCACTTGGGAGGTGCCGCCTTCCTTGTCGCCGGGACGCGCCCGGCAACCCCCCGCGCGGCAGGGTTTGGTTGGGGGAGGCGCATGCGCGGGTCAAGCCCGCGCATTGCGATAGCGGGCCGGATACGGCCGTTGATCGTCGCGCGAAGCTGCGTCGCCTGTTCCTTCGCCTATTTCGCCTTCACGCCGGCGCTCTTGATGATCTCGCGGAACATCGGCACCTCGCGGGCGATGCGCGCCGCGTGTTCCTCGGCGGTCTTCGCCTGGACGAGGAAGCCAGCGTTCTGCATCTTCTGCCGCATGTCGGGCTTGTGCAGCGCTTTGATGGCCGCCTGTTCGATCGCCTTGACGATTTCGGGCGGCGTCTTGGCCGGCGCCATCAGTGCCGTGTAGGTCTCGAAATTGAAGTTCTCGTAGCCGGCTTCCGCGGCGGTCGGCACCTCGGGCAGATCGGGCCAGCGCTGCTCGCCGAGGATCATCAGGCCGGTGAGCGCGCCCGACTTGATGTGCGGATGCGCCGGCGCAAGCGAGGTCGAGCAGAGCTGGACGGTGTTGGAAAGAACGGCCTGGATCGCCTGCCCCCCGCCCGAGTGGACGGCGACCGCCACCTTGGTGAGCCCCTCGCGCTGCTTCAGAAGCTCGGCGCCGAGATGCAACGTGGTCCCGATCGGCGGGGTCGCGATGTTGAACTTGTCCTGATCCTTCTTGGCGAGCGCGACCCACTCCTTCATGGTCTTGACGCCCAGCGCCGCCGGGGCCACGAACGCGCTCGGCGAGCTCGCGATCTCCACCACCGGTACGAGGTCCTTGTACGGATCGTAGGGCGGCGGATCGTAGAGGCTCGGATTGATCGCCCAGAGGCTGGTGGAAAGGTGCAACGTATAGCCGTCCGGCTCGGCACGAATGACGGCCTGTATGCCGATGTTGCCGCCGCCTCCCGGCCGGTTCTCGACGATGAACGCGCCGCCCAGCGCCTCCTGCAGCGCCGGGGCGATGAAGCGCGCCGCGAGGTCCGACGGTCCGCCCGGCGAATTGGCGACGACGATCTTCACCGGACGATCCGCCGGCCAGGCGGCAAACGCCCTGTCGATGCGCGAGACGAACGGCGAGGCGACGGCGCCCGCCGCCAGCGTTCCCGCATATTTCAACACCTCCCTCCGGCCGAGGCCGGTTCCCAAGCTCCGCCTGATTGCCATTCAGTTTCCTCCGGCCGTTGTCTGCTCGCTTCTGCCCGCGTCACGGCCCCCCGCGGGCGGCGCCCTGCTCTACCACGCCGGCGGCGAGCGACCCAATGTTCGTTTCGTGCAGGCGCGGTAACCGGATCGGGTCCGCCGTCGCGGCGCGGCGGTAAGTCGCTGGTGGGCCCGGCAGGACTCGAACCTGCAACCAGACCGTTATGAGCGGTCGGCTCTAACCATTGAGCTACGGGCCCGGCAGGCGGCGCAACCGGCCGGCTCCGGCCGGCGCGCCGCGGCGCAGGCTAGCAACGCCGCGCGTGCTCGCGCAATTGCAACTCGCTTTTGTCCAGGTCTTCCGCAATATGGTTCTCATTGCGCAGCCGAATTCTCAAGGAGGTCTCATGCGCTCAACATCGTGGCCCTTGGCGGCCGGATGCGTCCTGGCGGCCGCCCTGGCGCTGGCTTCGCCCGCCCGTGCGGTGGTCGATCGCCCGTTCCCGCTCGTCACCGTCGCGGGCGAGGGCGTCGTCGCGGTCAAGCCCGATCTCGCGCATGTGACCGTCGGTGTGGCGAGCGAGGGCAAGACGCCGCGCGAAGCGGCCGACGCCAACGCCGCAACCATGACCGCCATCATGGCCGCCTTGAAGGACGCCGGCATCGCCGAGTCCGACATCCGGACGGCGCGCTTCGCGGTCTCCCCCGTCTATGGCCAGCGCGAGCGCGGCAGCCAGCCCCGGCTCGTCGGCTTCCGCGTCAGCAACCAGGTGCGCGCCACGGTGCGCGACATCGCCAAGCTCGGCGAGGTGCTCGACAGGATCGTGGCCGCAGGGGCGAACGACATTTCCGGCGTCGATTTCGTCGCCTCCAACCATTCCAGGCTGCTCGACGAGGCGCGCGTCGCGGCCTTCGCCGACGCCAAGCGCAGGGCCGAGCTGCTCGCACAGGCGGCGGGCGCGCAGGTCGGCCGCGCGGTGATGATCGCCGAGGAGGAGGCGCCCCCGCCGCGGCCCTTCACGCTGCGGGAGGCCAGCGCCGTTGCCGCCGCGCCCACGACGCCGATCGCCCCGGGCGAGGAGACGCTGCGGGTGCGCCTCACCGTGTCCTTCGAGCTCAATCAATAGGCCGCGCGGGACGACCGGTCGGCCGCGCCGTCTTCGAGGCCGGCTGCCGCAAACGGCTGCGCCTTTCTGCGTCACCGCTCTTCGTGACCGCTTGACCGCGCGGCGATCCCGCCGCCGTGATCCTGAGGCGGCCGCCGCAGGCGGCCCGCGTAGGACGACGGGGCGCCGCACAGCCGGCCTTTCGCCCCGGCGCGAAGGGCCGCATTGTCGGAACAGCTTGGACTTGCTACAGAACCGCCATGGCTTTCGTATCGACCATGGGCGGCTGTCTTCGCGCTGCGGCACAGTGCAGGGCTGTGCGGCCCCGCTGCGTGATCCTCGACGATCACGCGCGGCTGCCGTGGCGCTTCTTCGGGCGGTTGACTGCCGCGGTCCAGGCGGGCCTTTGATGCCGCGCCGCAGCTTCGTCGTACCGCCGGCGCACTGCGCCACGTTTCCGCCCCGCCTTCTCTGAAGAGACTTGAAGCCATGAAGCCGCGTACCCTCTACGACAAGATCTGGGACGACCACGTCATCGAGGAGCAGCCGGACGGCACCTGCCTCCTCTACATCGACCGCCATCTGGTGCACGAGGTGACGAGCCCGCAGGCTTTCGAGGGCCTGCGCGCCGCGGGCCGCAAGGTGCGCGCGCCGGAGAAGACGCTCGCCGTCGTCGACCACAACGTGCCGACCTCCGACCGCAAGCTGCCGAACCCCGATCCCGAGAGCGTCAAGCAGATCGCGGCGCTGGCCGAGAACGTGCGCGAGTTCGGCATCGAGTACTACAACGAGTTCGACCGCCGGCAGGGCATCGTCCACATCATCGGCCCGGAGCAGGGCTTCACGCTGCCCGGCACCACCATCGTCTGCGGCGACAGCCACACGGCGACGCACGGCGCCTTCGGCGCGCTCGCCTACGGCATCGGCACGTCCGAGGTCGAGCACGTGCTCGCGACGCAGACGCTGATCCAGAAGAAGTCGAAGAACATGCGCGTCACGGTGGACGGCAAGCTGCCGCCCGGCGTCACCGCAAAGGACATCATTCTCGCCATCATCGGCGAGATCGGAACCGCCGGCGGCACCGGCCACACCATCGAATATGCGGGCGAGGCGATCCGCGCGCTGTCGATGGAAGGGCGGATGACGATCTGCAACATGTCGATCGAGGGCGGCGCGCGCGCCGGCATGGTCGCGCCGGACGAAAAGACCTTCGCCTACCTCAAGGACCGCCCCAAGGCGCCGAAGGGCGCCGCCTGGGACGAGGCGATGCGCTATTGGGAGACGCTGCACTCCGACGAGGGCGCCTACTTCGATCGCGAGGTGAAGCTCGATGCGGCGCGCCTGCCGCCGCTCGTCACCTGGGGCACGAGCCCGGAGCAGGTCGCCTCCGTCACCGGCCGCGTGCCGGTGCCCGACGAGATCGCGGACGAGAACAAGCGCGCCGCCGCGATCCGCGCACTCGAATACATGGGCCTCAAGGGCGGGGAGAAGATCACCGACATCAAAATCGACCGGGTCTTCATCGGCTCCTGCACGAATTCCCGCATCGAGGATCTGCGGGAGGTCGCCCGCATCGTCAACGGCTATACGGTCAACGCCAACGTCAAGGCCATGATCGTGCCGGGTTCCGGCCTCGTGAAGCAGCAGGCCGAGGCCGAGGGGTTGGACAAAATCTTCATCAAGGCAGGCTTCGAGTGGCGCGAGCCCGGCTGCTCGATGTGCCTCGCCATGAACCCCGACAAGCTCGCGCCGGGCGAGCGCTGCGCCTCCACCTCGAACCGCAATTTCGAGGGCCGGCAGGGCTACAAGGGGCGCACCCACCTCGTCTCGCCGGCGATGGCGGCGGCGGCGGCGATCGCCGGCCACTTCGTCGACGTGCGCGACTGGCATTAGGCGCCGGCGCGCAGCGCCAGCGGCCCGCCGAGGGCGGGCCGTCACCCCTTCAGGAGCGCAGTGCGCCTACCAGGCCCAAGCGAAGGGCCAGAAGAACGGCCAGAACGGCCCCGGATAGGCGTAGTACGGCCGGTAGTAGTAAGGCCGGTAATAGTAGTAGGGCCGGTACGCGTAATAGGGCCGGTAGTAGTACGGGGCGTAGGAGCGGCGGATCACCCGTCGATAGACGCGCGCGTGCCGACGCACCTGCCGGCGGCGGGCGCTCACGTCGTCCGACGCCTGGGGCGTCCCCTTCTCGATCGCCTTGCCGGTAACGGGAGCCGCAACCGACGGCGCGGCCGCCGCCAGCATGATCAGCAGGCCGGCAGCCGCGGCAGCCGATAAGATCTTGAGCATCGCACTCTCCTTGTGACAGAGCCCACCGCCGCAGAGATCCCATGTCTATTCAACGGCAGAGTTTCGGCCAGAAGATGACGCCGCGCAAATTTCCGCGCGCCGGCGCGGCCCGTCAGGCCCGGGCATCAGGCTTCGTGACCCGCTCCGGCGCGCCGCCCGGGCGGCGGCCGTCCGCGCCAACCCCCGTAGCGCCCGGCCGGCGGCCGTTTTTCCCTTCGAGCCGCAGGAGTTCGTCCGCATGACCGTCCGTCCCCGCCGCAGCCTGCTCTACATGCCCGCCACCAACGCCCGCGCCATCGACAAGGCGCGCACGCTGCCCGTCGACGGGGTCATCCTCGACCTCGAAGACGCCATAGCCCCCGACGCCAAGGCGGAGGCCCGCGCGCGGGCGGTGGAGGCCGTGAAGGCCGGCGGCTTCGGCCGCCGCGAAGTCTTCATCCGCATCAACGGCCTCGACACGCCCTGGGGCATCGACGATCTCGCCGCCGCCGCAGTGGCCGCGCCCGACGCCATCCTGGTGCCGAAGGTGTCGGGCCCCGAGGTGTTGAACATGCTCGGCACGCGGCTGCTCGACTTGCACGCGGCGAGGAGCATCCGCGTCTTCGCGATGATCGAGACGCCGATCGCCGTCCTGCGCGTGCACGAGATCGCCGCCGTCGCCAGGGATTCGGAGACGCGGCTCACCGGCTTCGTCATCGGCACCAACGACCTCGTCAAGGAAGCGCAGGGGCGGCCCGTGCCGGGGCGCGCGCCGCTCGTTCCCTGGCTCATGCAGTGTCTCGCCGCCGCGCGCGCCTATGGCCTCGCGATTCTCGACGGCGTCTACAACGACTTCCGCGACCTCGACGGCTTCACGGCCGAATGTGCGCAGGGGCGCGACATGGGGTTCGACGGCAAGACGCTGATCCATCCGAGCCAGATCGAGCCGTGCAACGCGATCTTCTCGCCCACCGCGGAGGAGGTTGCACAGGCGCGCCGCATCCTCGCGGCCTTCGAGGCGCCGGAGAACAGGGACAAGGGCGTGGTGCAGATCGACGGCCGCATGGTCGAGCGCCTGCACGCCGACATGGCCCGCCGCACCGTCGCCATCGCCGAAGCGATTGCGGGCGACGGGGCGCGCGGCACCTGACGCGGCCTTGCGCTACTCCGCGGCCTGCTGGCTCGCCTCCGACAGGTTGTCGAGCGACGAGATGATGTAGTCGGCGAGCGCGTCGACAAGCGCCGAGGTGCGGTGCGGGTTGCGCACGAGCCCGACACGGCACGGCGGCAGGTCGGGGAAGCCGTCGGCGGGCGTGAGCACGCGCATGCCCGGCCGTAGGCCCGATTCGGGCGAGACCGACACCGCAAGCCCCGCCAGAACCGCCGCGCTGATCGCGCCGGCATTGCCGCTGCAAAAGGCGATGCGATAGGCGCGCCCGATCCTGTCGAGCCGCTCGGTGGCGGCGCGCCGCCACGCGCAGGTCGGGCGGCTCAGGGCGAGCGGCAGCACCTCCTCCAGGTGGGTCGGATGGCGGTTGGAGGTGATCCACAGAAGCCGCTCCTGGCGGAATGTCTCGGTCGCGCGGCTGCTCTCGGTCGCCGTCACGATGGCGAGGTCGATCTCGTCCGTCTCGATGCGTTGGACGAGCTCGAGCGACGGCTCGCACACAACGGTGAACTCCACGCTCGGATAGGCGCGCGAGAAGCGGGCCATAATCTCCGGAAGATAACGGTCCGCATAGTCGTCGGGCACGCCGAGCCGCACCCGGCCGCTGAGCTCCCTGTCGAAGACCGCGAGCGCCTCGGCGTTCAGCTTCACGATGCGGCGCGCATAGTCGAGCAGCCGCTCGCCGTCCTCCGTGAGCTTCGAGAAGCGGCCGTCGCGCGTGAAGATCGGCCGGCCGACCCGCTCCTCGAGCCGCTTCATCTGCATCGAAACGGCGGACTGGGTCTTGTGCACCAGTTCGGCCGCCCGCGTGAAGCTGCCGGTCTCGGCAATGGCCAGAAAAGTCCGCAGGTGATCGATCTCGAGCAGGGCCGTCATGGGGCAAGTCTCCCCGGTTGCATCATAGATGCTGATTGATCAGATTAGAAACATTCGTTTCACTTATCAATATGGGGCGTCCATATTTCTGGCGGTCGCAAATCGGGCGGGCATTCCGGGTGTCCCCGCGGCGCTGCCAGGCCCACCATCAGGCCCGATACCGACCCAAGCCGGAGATCACCCATGTCGACGAACACACTGCCCCTGTCCGTTCGCGCCGGCTCCGGCCGGCTTCTCGCTATCGTCGGGGCGGTGGCGCGCCGCCTCGCAGGGATCGGGCGCGCGTGGCGACATCGGAAGGACCTCCTGCTGCTCGCGAGCTTCGATGACCGCATGCTCGCGGACATCGGCCTCACCCGGGGCGATCTTCGCGACGCCGCGGCGGAGCTTCCCTGGCGCGACCCGACGACCGTTCTGGTGAGCCGGGTGGGCGAGCGCCGCCGCGCGCGCCCGCGACCCTCTTCCGATCGAGCGTTGCGCGGACTCGAGGCTCCGCCCACGGTGCCGGAGATCGAAGAAAGGCCGCGCCGCCCGTTCCCGCTGCAGAGCCAGGTGTCCTGACCCGGCGCTCGCGCGCGTGCCTGCGGCTGCAAGACTGCGGCCGCAAATGTCGCGAGCGCGACGCTTCCGGTCCGTCGGACCTTCAGGAAGCGGAGGGCTGCGCACGGAAAGAAACGGCCCCATGCCGGGCTGCGCCGGGCATGGGGCTTTCGGGCAAGACTGTCGGAGCGAAGCCTAGTTCCGCTCGTCGGGGAGGATCGGCAGCGGGTGGAACTCGATTCCTTCCTCCCGCAGGGCCTTGGCGTCCTCGGGAGTGGCCTCCCCGTAGATCGAGCGGTGCTCGATCTCGCCGTAATGCATGCGGCGCGCCTCCTCGGGGAATCTGCGCCCGACATAGTCCGCGTTGCGCGTGAGGTGCTCGCGCAGCTCCCGCAGCTTCGCCCGGAACTCGCGTTCCCGCTCGGTCAGAAGGGCGACATGGGCCGCCGCGGCCTCGGCCGCCTCTTCCACGGCCTGCGGGTGCGCCGGCTCCTTGTCCGTGCGGGCGAGCCGCGGCGCCATCAGCGCCTTCTCCACCTTGGTGCTGCCGCAATACGGGCAGGCGACGAGCCCGCGTTTCACCTGCTTGTCGTAAGCGTCGGAATTCTGGAACCAGCTCTCGAACTCGTGGCCGTTCGGGCAAACGAGCGCGTACCGAATCACGCTGCACCCCCGATCACATGCAGGCGCGCCGGCTCGGCGAGCGGCGCCGCTACTTCAAATCGTCGGCCGTGCTGCAGCGACGGAATGCGCGAACGCGCCGCAGCCACGTCCGCCAAATCGATTTCAGCCATCACGACTCCGGGGTCCACGCCCCCTTCCGCAATGACGCGTCCCCACGGGTCCACCACCAGCGAGTGACCGTAGGTTTCGCGACCGCTCTCGTGGACCCCTCCTTGCGCGGCGGCGAACACGAAGCAGCCGTTCTCGATCGCCCGCGCCCGCAACAGCACATGCCAGTGCGCTTCGCCGGTCTGGCGCGTGAAGGCAGACGGGACGGCGAGGAAGGAGGCTCCGGCCTCGGCCAGCGCGCGGTAGAGCGCCGGAAAGCGCAGATCGTAGCAGATCGTGAGGCCGAGCCGCCCCCACGGAAGCTCGCCCAGCACCGCGACGTCGCCCGGCCGGTATGTGCGCGACTCGCGGTAGCTTTCGCCGTTGGCGAGATCCACGTCGAACATGTGAATTTTGTCGTAGCGCGCGGCAATCTCGCCCTTGGGGTCGATCAGGATCGACCGGTTGACCGCCTTCTCGGGCCCGACCTTGAGGGCGAGCGAGCCGACATGGACGTAGAGGCCGAGCTCGCGCGCCAGCATGCGAAAGTCGGCCAGCGTCGGGTCGGCCTCCTCCTCGGCGATCACCGCGAAGAGGTTTTCGCGCTTGATTTCCATGACGTTGGTCATTTCGGGCGTCTGCACGTAGGCGGCGCCCGCCGCCTTGGCCTCGCGAACGAGCTTGGCCGCGGCCTCGAAATTCGCCTTGGGCGTGCGGCCGGACCGCATCTGGATCAGGCCCACGCGAAACTTGGCGGACTCGCCATGCGGCGCGGTCATCGATCTCTTCTCCAAAGCCTCCTGTGCTCGTCAGGTGCCGCCCGGTCCCCAGAGAGCACAAAATCCGCAGCAAATTCAACGTTACTCTGCCGCCAGAAGCTCGTCGAGCTTGCCCGCGCGCTCGAGCTCGTGCAGGTCGTCGCAGCCGCCGACATGGGTTTCGCCGATGAAAATCTGCGGCACGGTGGAGCGGCCGCGGGCGCGCTCCATCATCTCCCGCCGCCTGGCCGGGTCCAGCTCCACGTCGATCTCGATGAAGGGCACGCCCTTGCGGTCGAGCAGCGCCTTGGCGGCGCGGCAATAGCCGCACCAGCGCGTCGTGTAAATCTCGATCGGAGGCATCGGCAGCCCAAATCCCTCAGCAAATAGCTGAAAATTCGGACAATCTATATGGGTTGCCGGACAGAATTCACAACCCGGGCGAATACGAGCACGTCCACATTGGCGGCTCCCGCCCGCAGCAAAGCGCGGGCGCAGGCCTCGGCGGTCGCGCCCGAGGTCAAAACGTCGTCCACGAGCACGAGGCGCCGGCCCTCAACCAGCGGCCTCGCTTCGGGGGGCACGCGGAAGGCGCCCTGCACGTTGGCGGCGCGCTCGCTGCGCGAGAGGCCGACCTGCTGCGGGGTCGCCTTCACGCGCGCGAGCACCTCGAGCGCAACCGGCAGGCCGGCGATTCGCCCGACGGTCGCCGCCAGGGCCGCCGACTGGTTGAAGCGGCGCGCCCACAGCCGCCGCCAGTGCAGCGGCACCGGCACGAGCGCGTCCGCGCCCGCCGTGAGCTCGCGGCCCGCCGCCGCCATCCAGCGGCCCAGCATGGGCGCAAGCTCCAGCCGGTCACCATATTTCAGGGCATGGACGAGCGTCGCCGCCATGTCGCCGTACTGGACCGCGGCGCGCGCCCGCCCATAGGCCGGCGGGTCGGCAATGGCCTCGAGCGACAGCAGGCCGGGCCCGGGATCGTAGGCAAAGGGAATGCCGAGGCGCTCGCAATAGGGGCGGGTGATGAAGCTGAGCTGCGACCAGCAGCGGGCGCACAGGCCGCCCAGATCGGCGAGCGGCTCGCGGCAGCCGGGGCACAGCGGCGGCAGGGCTGCGCCGAGCACGAACGCGAAGGTCTCGCGCGCCGCCGTCGCCACCGCCCGGATTGCACGATTGCGCGTCTGCCGCAAAGCGCCATGATGCATGCGTCGAGGCTAGCGCGGCGGGACCTTCGGCCACAACCGCGGCGCGGCACGGATGGATGGAAACCAATGAGCGACGCCCTGCGCGTCTTCGACCGCACGCTGCTGCGCGCACGGCGCCGCCGCGCCGCGGCGCTCGGGCCCGCTACCTTCCTGCTCGAGCGGGTGGCGGAGGATCTTGCCGAGCGCCTCGGCGCCGTGCTGCGCGATTTTCCCGTGGCGGTGGACCTCGGCACGCCGGGCGAGGCGCTGCGGCATGCGCTCGCGCGGCATCCGCGCCTCGGCACGCTGATCGCGGTCGACGCGGTGGCCGATCATCTGCCGCGCGGGCGACCGGCGGTCGTCGCCGACGAGGAGCTCTTGCCCTTCCGCGACGCCTCGCTCGACCTCGTCGTCTCGGCGCTCGCCCTGCAGTTCGCGAACGATCTTCCCGGCGTGCTCGCGCAAATTCGCCGTGCGCTCAAGCCGGACGGCCTCTTCCTCGCCGCGTTGCTCGGCGGCGATACGCTGACGGAGCTGCGCCAGGCGTTCACGATCGCGGAAGCGGAGGTCGCCGGCGGCATCTCGCCGCGCGTCGCCCCGTTCGCGGATGTGCGCACGCTCGGGATGCTGCTCCAGCGCGCGGGCCTCGCGCTGCCGGTCGCCGATGTCGATCGCGTTACGGTGCGCTACGAAACTCCGCTCGCCCTGCTCGACGATCTGCGGCGCATGGGCGCAACGAACGTGATGTTCGACCGCAGCCGCGCGCCGCTGCGGCGCGGCGTGCTGATGCGCATGGCGGAGGTCTATGCGGCGCGCTTCTCCGACGCCGACGGGCGGGTGCGCGCGACCTTCGAGGTCGTCTGGCTCTCGGGCTGGGCGCCGCATCCGAGCCAGCAGAAGCCGCTGCGGCCGGGTTCCGCGGCCGCGCGCCTTGCCGATGCGCTGGGCACGGTCGAGCGTCCGGCGGGCGAGAAGGCTCCTCGTTAGCGGGCGCGGTGCCCTTCAGCGGGCGTTGCCCGGCGCCTCGGCGCTCCACAGTTGCGCCCGCCAGCGCAGCCCGATCGCGGCGACGCAGGCAAGCCCGACCGCGGCATAGGCCGTCGCCGTCGCCGCGAAGCCGATGCGGTCGATGAGCGCGCCCGCGCCGAGCAGGCCGAGCGGCAGACTGTAGATCGCCATCATGCGCACGCCCATCACGCGGCCGCGGAACTTCTCGTCCGCGGTGCGCAACAGCAGCACCGTCAGCGGCACCATGCTGAAGCTCTGA
>JADGHE010000056.1 GCA_019689555.1 Variibacter sp.
TTCGTCGATGCGCGCCCCCTTGAGCGCGATCGAGCGCTTGAGGCGCGGCGTCTCGATGGCGATCCGGGGCGAGGCCGCGAGCGCGGCCTCCCGCGTCAGCGGCTGAGCTGCAGGCGGCTGAGCCGCAGGGGTCTGAGCCGCCGGCGCCGGCGGCGCGGTGTTCTGCGCCGGGCTCTGCGGGGAGGGGCCCTGCGGCGCGGTGTTTGCGTTGGGTGCCTGCTGCGTCTGCTGCTGCGCCTGTTGCTGCGCGAGCTGGCGCTGCCGCTCGATCTGCGGCATTCCGAAGAAGTATTGCCAGACCAGCAAGACCAGCGCCGAAAGGACGATGGCGAGGAGCGTGTTCTTCTGGTCGAGCATCTAATCACCCCTGCGCGCGCCGCGCGGGGCGTGCGCTTGCAGTTCCGTCTGTCTTGCCGGCGCCGCGAACGCGGTGCGCTCGCGCGCCCGTCTCGCCCGTTCGCCGCTTGTCGGCGACGCGGCGGAGGGCGCTCCTGAACTCGGCCACCAACCGATCGAACGGCAGGCTCAACGCGGCGCGGCGGGCCACCAACACGTAATCGTGCCCCGTCGCAACGTCAGCCGCGTCCGTACGCCGCACCACGTCCCGCAAGCGCCGCCGGGCGCGATTGCGCTCCACGGCCGTGCCGACCTTGCGCGAAGCGGTAAAGCCGAAGCGCGGCGGACCGTCGTCCCCGCGCCCGCGGACCTGCAGCACGAAGCCGGTCGCAGGCGCCCGCACCCCGGCGGCGGCTGCCAAGAAATCCGCCCGTTGCCGCAATCGCTCCATGGCAACGCGCGGGCCGTGGTCCGATTCAGGCGCTGAGCCGCTTGCGACCGCGTGCCCGACGCGCGGCGAGGACCTTGCGGCCACCTTTCGTCGCCATGCGGGTGCGGAAGCCATGGCGGCGCTTGCGCACGAGCTTGCTCGGTTGGTAGGTCCGCTTCACTCTTTGATCTCCGCTGTCGAGCCGGCCCGCCTGAGGATCGGCTGCGGCCCCAATAATGCGCGGGCAACCCCGCACCATCGGGGCCGCCGGCGTTCGAAGTTGGCGGGCTTATACGGGAGGCGCGGGGCGCAAGTCAATGCGAGCGCGGTCGTGCGACCGCGGCCCCGTAACGGCCGACCGCCCGGCCGCGAACAGCGTTGAGCCGCGCCGGCGCAGGCTTAAGCCTGCGCCGGTGGCGGTCGCACGGAAGCCCGCGACCTCCGGGAGGGTTCGCTCATGTCCGGCCAAGAAGCCCCTCTCGACCGGATCCGCAGGCGCCGCCTGCGGATCGGCAGAGCGGTTCCCCTGGTCCTTCTCGCCGCAGGCCTCGTCACGGCCCTCGCCACGGGGTGGCACCGGGCGCTGTCGCTCGAAAGCCTGGTCGCCCGTCGCGCCGAGCTCGACGCCTTCGTGAACGCCCATTTCGCGGCCGCCCTGCTCGCCTATGTCGGGCTTTACATCGCGGCAGTGGCTTTGTCGGTGCCCGGCGCCGTCTGGCTCACGATCGCGGGCGGGGTCCTGTTCGGCTGGCTCGTGGGCGGCCTTGCGGCGGCGCTCGGCGCCACCGTCGGGGCGACCGTGATCTTCGTCGTCGTCCGCCATGCGCTGCATGACTTCGTTCAGCGGCGCCTCGGACCGCGGCTCGCGGCGATCGTGCGAGGGTTTCAGGCCGATGCCTTCTCGTATCTCTTGTTCCTGCGGCTCGTCCCGGTCTTCCCCTTCTTTCTCGTCAACGTCGCGCCGGCTCTCGCCGGCGTGCGGCTTCTGACCTTCGTTGCCGCGACGGCGATCGGAATCCTGCCCGCCACCTTGGCGTTCGCGGTCTTCGGGGCCGGGCTCGACAGCGTTCTGAGCGGTCAGCAAGCGGCCTTCCAGGCCTGCCTTGCGGCGGGGAGGGACGACTGCCGCCTGCAGTTCGAGATCGCGGCCGCGCTCACGCCGCAGCTCTTCGCGGCGCTGTGCGCGCTGGGCCTCGCGGCGCTCGTGCCCGTCTTCCTCAAGCGCCGGCGCAGACCCTCCGCGCCGACGTCTTGACCGCTTCCGGCCCCGAACGCAGGGAGACGACCGGCATGGGCGAGCAACTCACTCCCGACATCTGCGTCATCGGCGCGGGCTCCGCCGGCCTGTCCGTGGCTGCGGGCGCGGCCGCCTTCGGCGTGCCGGTCGTGCTCGTCGAGCGCGGCAAGATGGGAGGCGACTGCCTGAACTACGGCTGCGTACCCTCGAAGGCTCTGCTCGCGGCCGCCAAGCGCGCCAGCGCGCTTCATGAGGCGGGCCGCTTCGGCGTCAAGGTCCAGCGCGCGAAGATCGAGTTTCTCGACGCCCACGCCCATGTCACGAACGTGATCCGCGCCCTCGCGCCGAACGATTCGAAGGAGCGGTTCACCGGCCTCGGCGTCAAGGTCATCGCCGGGACGGCGCAGTTCAAGGACCGGCGCACCGTCGTCGTCGGCAGCGACTGCGAAATCCGCGCCCGCCGCTTCGTCATCGCGACCGGCTCCTCGCCCGCGGTGCCGCCGATTCCGGGCCTCAACGAGTGCCCCTACCTGACCAACGAGACGATCTTCGAGCTCACCCAGTGCCCGAAGCACCTCGTCGTCATCGGCGCCGGGCCGATCGGCCTCGAGCTTGCGCAGGCGCACCGGCGGCTCGGCGCGGAGGTGACCGTTCTCGAGGCCGCGCAGCCGCTCGCGAAGGACGATCCCGAATGCGCCGCGGTGGTGCTCGACCAGCTCGCCCGCGAGGGCGTGACGATCCGCGCCGGCGTGAGGATTGCGCGGGTGGAGCGCGCCCGCGCCCGCGTGCGCGTGGTGCTCGCCCATGGCGACGGCGAGGAGGTGGTCGAGGGCAGCCATCTTCTCGTCGCCGCCGGGCGCAAGGCGAACGTCGAGGGCATGAACCTCGAGGCCGCCGGCATCGCCTATGAGCCGCGCGGCATCCGCGTCGACAGCCGGCTGCGGACCACCAACAAGAAGGTCTACGCCATCGGCGACGTGGTGCTCGGCGCCCTGCAATTCACGCATGTGGCCAATCACCATGCCGGCCTCGTGATCCGCAACGCGCTGTTCCGCTTGCCCGTCGATGCCGGGAAGGCCCCGATCCCGTGGGTCACCTACACCGATCCGGAGCTCGCGCAGGTCGGCCTCTCCGAGGACGACGCGCTCAAGCGCCACAAGGCGATCCGGGTGCTGCGCTGGCCCTACCACGAGAACGACCGCGCGCAGGCGGAAGGATCGACGCAAGGGCACATCAAGGTCATAACCACCAGGCGCGGGCGCATCGTCGGGGCGACCATCGTCGGCCCGCACGCCGGCGAACTCATCAGCACCTGGACGCTGGCGATCGCGCAGCGGATGAACGTGCGCGCCTTCCTCGGACTCGTCGTTCCGTATCCGACCATGGCTGAGATCGGAAAGCGGGCCGCGCTGACCTTCTACAATCGGAGTTTGACCAGCCCCTGGACCCGGCGCATCATAGCGCTGTTGCGTCGGCTCGGGTGATCGCGGGTTGGGAGGCCCGCGCGCTGATGGAGAACGACAAGGCTCGGATCGCCGAGCGCATCGGTCTGCCGACCCTGTTCGGCCTCTCCGGAAAGCTCCTGGTGCTCACGATCCTGTTCGTGATGCTCACGGGGGTTCTGGTCTATGTGCCGACCGTCGCCAATTTCCGACTCGCCTGGCTCAAAGACCGGCTCGCCGCCGCGCACACGGCCGCGCTGGTCCTGGAGGCCGCTCCGAGCGGCATGGTGCCCGAGAGCCTGACCCGCGACATTCTCGACAGCATCGGCGCCAAGGCGGTGGCGCTCAAGAAGGGGCAGCAGCGGCGGCTGCTCGCCATGAGGGACTCCCTGCCGCCGGTCGTGCAGGACATCGACGTGCGCACGGTCTCCTGGTTCGACGCGCTCTACGACGCATTCGCGGCCATGCTGCACGACGACAACGACATCATCCGCGTCGTGGGGCCGGGGCCGGCGGGGGCCGACTTCGTCGAGATCGTCGTCGAGGAAGGCCCGTTGCGGCGGGCGATGCTCGATTTTTCGCTGAACGTGCTCCTGCTTGCGCTCTTCATCTCGACCGGCACCGGCGCGCTCGTCTTTCTCTCCCTGAACTACCTGTTCGTGCGGCCGATGCGGCGCATCACCGCCGAGGTGGTGGCGTTCCGCCGCGACCCCGAGAACCCGGCGCACATCCTCGTCGCCTCGGACCGGAGGGACGAGATCGGCGTGGCGGAACGGGAGCTCTCCGCCATGCAGGCGGACCTCGCCTCGATGCTCAATCAGAAGAGCCGGCTTGCGGCGCTCGGCCTCGCCGTCTCCAAGATCAATCACGACCTGCGCGGCCTCCTGGCCTCCGCGCAGCTCGCATCCGACCGGCTCACGGGCTCGCCCGACCCGACGGTGCAGCGGTTTGCGCCGAAGCTCATGCGGGCGCTCGAACGCGCCATCGAGTATTGCCAGTCCACGCTCTCCTACGGCCGCGCGCAGGAGCCCGCGCCGGAGCGGCGGATGATCCTCCTCGAACCGCTGGTAGAGGACGTGCGCGAGACCCTCGGGCTCGGGGAGGATTCGCCGATCCGCTGGATCAACGCGATCGAGCGCGGTCTGCGCGTCGACGCCGATCCGGAGCAGCTCTTCCGCGTGCTGATGAATCTCGGCCGCAACGCGGTGCAGGCGCTCGAAGCCCGCGCGCCCAACGATCCGGCGCGCGACCAGATCCGGATCACGGGCCGCCGCGAGGGCGCCGTCGTCGTCATCGAGATCGCGGATACCGGCCCCGGGGTGAGCGAAAAGGCGCGCGCGCACCTCTTCAAGGCCTTCCACGGCTCCACCAAGGCCGGCGGGACCGGCCTCGGCCTCGCGATCGCGGCGGAGCTCGTGCAGGCCCATGCGGGCGATCTCCGACTCGTCGAGGGCACCATCGGCGCGACTTTCCACATCACCATTCCCGACCGGGCGGTCGAGCTGGGCGCTCGCCGGCGGGCCCATTCGCGCCGCGCGCATGCGCAGCGGGCCTGACGCGATAGCCGCAACCAGGAACGCAGCCGGCGCGGGCGGTGTTCTTGCCGTGTGGTTCCAGTTGCTCCAGTCGATTCGGTGGCTCCGGGGGTGACCAGCCCGCGCGAGAGCGCCTCGCCCGTGTCGTTGCTGGCGCTCGCGACGGCGGTGCCCCCGCACATCCTGCACCAGGACGATGTCGCCCGCCGCGCGAGCGAAATCTACGCGCCGATGCTCGCGCAGCATCCCACACTCATCGACGTCTTCGCCCATTCCGGCATTGCGCGACGCTTCGCCGCCTGTCCGCTGTCCTGGTACGAGCAGTCCCACGGCTGGGAGGACCGCAACGCCGCCTATCTCGCGGGCGCGAGCGCCCTTTACGAGCACGTGGCCAGGGCCGCCTTGCGCGGCGCCGGCATCTCGCCGCGCGACGTCGATGCCGTGGTCACGGTCTCGTCGACGGGGATCGCGACTCCGAGCCTCGAAGCCCGGCTCGCGCCGCGGCTCGGCCTGCGGGCGGATGTCTCGCGCGTGCCCGTGTTCGGCCTCGGATGCGCGGGCGGCGTCAGCGGGCTGTCGCTCGCCGCGAGCCTTGCGCGGGCGCGGCCGGGGGCGATCGTGCTGTTCGTGACCGTGGAGCTGTGCACGCTCGCCTTCCGCCGCGACCGCCTCGACAAGGCGAGCCTCGTCGCCACCGCCCTGTTCGGCGACGGCGCAGCGGCGGCGGTGCTGCGCGCGGGCGAGAATGCGGCCGGGCGCGCCCGCATCGGCGGCGGCCGCGAACATCAATGGCCGGACACGCTCAACATCATGGGCTGGTCGATCGACCCCGTGGGCTTCGGCGTGATCCTGTCGGCGGATCTGCCGCGCTTCATCGAGCAGCGACTCGCCGAACCCGCCGGGAAATTTCTTGCCGCCGCGGGTCTCGAGGGGCGGGGGCCGCGCTTCGTCTGCCATCCTGGCGGTGCGAAGGTCCTGAAGGCCATCGAGCGCGCCTTGGGACTCGATCCCGGCGCACTCGAAGACGAGCGCGCCGTGCTGCGCGACTTCGGCAACATGTCGGCGCCGACCGTGCTCTTCGTCCTCGAGCGCGTTCTCGCGCGCGGTGGGCGTGGACCCGCCGTGCTCGCCGCGCTCGGCCCCGGATTCACGGCGAGCTTTTTGGCGCTGGAGGCGGGCGATGGGTGAAGGCGCCTGGCTCCTCGGCTTCATCACGCTGCAGCGGCTCGCCGAACTCGCGTACGCGGCGCGCAATACGCGGCGGCTGCGCGCGGAGGGCGCCGTCGAGTTCGGGCCGGCGCATTATCCGGTGATGGTCGCGTTCCACGCCGCCTGGCTCGCGGGCCTGTGGTGGTTTGGCCACGGGCAGCCGGTGCAGCGGGGGCTCTTGGCCCTGTTCGTTCTGCTGCAGGGGCTGCGCCTGTGGATCGTGGCGACGCTCGGCCCGCGCTGGACCACGCGCATCCTCGTCCTGCCCGGCGCGCCGCGCATCCGCCGCGGGCTCTACCGCTGGGTGCGGCACCCGAACTACATCGTCGTCGCGCTGGAGATCGCGGTGGTGCCGCTCGCGCTCGATCTGCCCGTCTATGCGGCCGTGTTCGCAATCCTGCAGGTGCCGCTGCTTCTGCACCGCATCGCGGTCGAAGAGGCCGCGCTTGCCTGGGCGGCCGCGCCCGCGGGCGCCGCAGCCGCCGCCGCGCGGGCCGCACCCCAGGGCCGCGCCGGGTGCTGAGACGAGAAGGCGGTCGAAAGGCTGCGGCTCAGGCGGAGCGCGCCAGGGCGCCGTCAATCAGGTCGATCGTGTTCTGCAGGCCGTAGATCGCCACGAAGGACCCGAAGCGCGGCCCTTTCTCCTGCCCCAGCAACACCTGATAGAGCAGGTTGAACCACTCGAGCGAGACGCCCGGCTTGCCGTCCCGGGACTTCACCTTGCCGGTCTTGTCGAGGAACGGCTCCCGCCGCCCCACGTCGTACACGACCTCCTGGATCTGCTCGGCCGAGGCGTCCGCCGGAAGCTGGGCGAGCGCGTCGCGCAGGTCCAGCAGCGCGGCACGCTCGTTCTCCGTCGGCTCGCGGTACTTCTTGGTCGGCAGCACGAAATCCCGGAAATAGTGGATCGCATAGCCGACCATCGCATCGAGCTTGGGATGGGTCTCGGGCGTCACGTCCGGACGATAGCGGCGGAGGAAGCCCCACAGCGTTTCGGCGTTTTCCGCATTGGAGGACGAGACGAGCGTGAGCAGCATCGAGAACGGCACCGGGACCTCGGGCGGCGGCGGATTGCCGCTATGGATGTGCCAGACCGGGTTGCTGAGCCGCTGCCGTGCGTCCTGGCGCTCATAGGCTTCGAGCAGCTGGTGATAGTCGTCGACCGTCCGCGGAATGACGTCGAAGTAGAGCCGCTTGGCCGCTCTCGGCTCGCGATACATGAACAGCGAGAGGGATTCGGGGCTCGCATAGCGCAGCCATTCCTCGATCGTGAGGCCGTTGCCCTTCGACTTCGAGATCTTCTGCCCCTTCTCGTCGAGAAAGAGCTCGTAGGTGAAGCCTTCGGGCGGCGTGCCGCCGAGCGCGCGGCAGATTTCGCCGGACAGCCGCACGGAATCGATGAGGTCCTTGCCGGCCATCTCGTAGTCAATGCCCAGCGCCACCCAGCGCAGCGCCCAGTCGGCCTTCCATTGGCACTTCACGCGGCCGCCCGTAACCGGCGTCTCCACGAGCTCGTCGCTGTCGGGGTCCCTGTAGGTGACGGTGCCGCGCGCGACGTCGCGGGCGACCATGGGCACCTGCAGCACGACGCCGGTCGTGGGCGAGATCGGCAGGAAGGGCGAATAGGTCGCGCGCCGCTCGGGGCCGAGCGTGGGCAGAATGATCTCCATTACGCGGTCGTAGGCCGCGAGCATCTTGAGCAGCGTCTCGTCGAAGCGGCCGGACGTGTAGTAGTCGGTCGCGCTCGCGAACTCGTAGTCGAAGCCGAAACGGTCGAGAAAGGCGCGCAGCCGCGCATTGTTCGCGGCGCCGAACGAGGGATGCTCGGTCCCGAACGGGTTCGGCACCCGCGTCAGCGGCTTGCCGAGATGCGCGGCCAAGAGCTCCTTGTTCGGCACGTTGTCGGGCACCTTGCGCAGCCCGTCCATGTCGTCCGAGAAGGCGATCAGCCGCGTCGGGATCTTGTCTTCCGTGAGCACGCGAAAGGCGTGCCGCACCATGGTGGTGCGCGCGACCTCGCCGAAGGTGCCGATGTGTGGCAGGCCGGAGGGCCCGTACCCGGTCTCGAAGATCACCACGTCGCGCGGGCGCTTCTTCAACCGCTCCACGATCTTGCGCGCTTCCTCGAAGGGCCAGGCGTTCGACTGCTCGGCGAGTGCGCGCAGTTCCTTCACGTCAATGGGGGCGACTTGCTGCATGCGAACCCTTTTGCGAGGCGGAAGCCGCGCCGTCAACCGGCCGCGGAAAGCGTCGCCCCCGTCTGCTGCGGCGGATCACCTCGTTCCGCGGAGGATGCCGCCGAACGAAGATGCCTCGCGTCGCGGCCGCGCCCTTCAGTCGACGCGCGCTCTCAGAAGGGGCTCACGGGAAAGTAGCGCAGCCACAGATCGGTGTACCGGCCCGTTTCCCAGAGGCGAAACAGCCCCCAGTTCAGGGCCTGCCGCAGGGGGTCGTTCCCGCGCCGTACCGCGATTCCGACGCCCTCGCCGAAAAACCGGCTCTCCAGGAAGGGGCCGCCCACAAAAGTGCAGCAGCCCTCCGAGGCGCTGCCGTTGAGCCAGAAGGCGAGCTGGATGCCGTCGCCGAACAGGAGCTGAACCTCGTCGGACTTCAGCGCCTGACGGGCCTCCTCGTGGCTCGGATAGGGGCGCAGGTCGACGCCCGTGAAGAGGGTCTTCAGGTAGGCCTCGTGCGCCGTGCCCGCCACCACCGCCACGCGCGTGCCTTCGAGCTTCTCGGGCACGATCTCCGGCACCGCCGCGCCGCGTTTGGCGACGAACCGCGCCGGCGACCGGTAGTAGGGATCGGTGAAGTCGACGCGGCGCCGCGTCTCCGCATTGGTGGCGAGCGACGCCACGATCGCATCCCCCCGGTTCTCCGCCAGCGCGTCGATCAGCGTGTCGAAACGGCGCATCTGTATCGTGCAGCCGACCTTCAGCTCCTCGCAGATCAGGCGCGCGAGATCGACGTTGAAGCCGGCCGGATTGCCGTCCGGCCCGCTGTAGTTGAACGGCGGATAGTCCGTCTCCGTCAGGAAGCGGATGACGGTGCTGGCCGGAAGTTCGGGGCGGTCCTGCCGCCGCTTCGGGTCCCAGAAGCTCGGAACGGTCACGCCCGCCGGCAAGCCCCCCGTTGCGCCGGCCTGTTCGGCAAGGCCGGCGGCCGGTGTCAGGCCCCACCACGCCGCGCCGAGCGCGATCGCGAGACCGGTCGAGAAAGCGGCTCGCATTTTAAAAAACTGCGATCTATCGTTCATGAGCGAGGGGTCCATGGGCCGCGGTTCGCGCCCGCTTCCGGGGGGTGAGGCGGACGCAAGGGGGAGGCGGCCCATGTAGGGGGTTGTGCCGTGGCGTATGTCAATGACCGCGGCGCGATCGAGGATCGCGGCGGGAGGAGTGCGCGTGCTGCGGTTCCGGCGTCGGGGGAACCGCGCTTCCTGCAGTTCTCGAGCGCCGCGCGCCGCGCGCGCAGCGCCTGCCCTGAAATCGATTGCCTGCGCCACCGGCTCGCGCCCGCCGTCCTCGCCGCGGCCGAGAACCGGGCCAGAGCCCTCAATGTCGGCGCCAACGAAGTCCTCATCGCGTCGGGCGTCGTTTCCGAGGAGGCCTATTGCCACAGGCTCGCCTTCTCTTTGGGGTTGCGCTTCATCGAAGTCGATCAATGTCCCCGCTCGGCCTGTCCCGTCGGCGACGACACGCTGCTGCTCGCGGGCCGGACGGATGTGGTGGCGCTGCGCGGCGAACGCGGCCTCGTCTGGGCGGTTGCGCCCCAGGGTCTGACGGCGCGGGCGCTCGTCGCTTTCGTCGGCGCGCATCCCGAGCTGCGCCATCGCCTCGCGGTGACGACGCCTGCGCGCCTGCGTCGCTTCGTCCAGCTCCATTGTGGCGGCCTCATCGGCCAGCGCGCGGCCGAGGCGCTCCGCGCCGGCAATCCGGTGCTGTCGGCGGCGCCGCGGGAGCGGCGCATCGGCGGCAAGGCCCTGCTCGCTCTCGCCGTCTTCGCGCTCGCCATGACGGCCGCGCCGCTTGCCACATTGGCGCTGCTGCAGGCCGCGCTGACGGCAATTTTTCTGGCCTCCACGGGGCTGCGCCTCTTCGGCGCAATGCGCAGCGTGGCTGAACCGCCGGCCCTGCGCGTGCCGAGCGACGCGTTCCTGCCGCGCTACACCGTGGTCGCGGCCCTTTACGACGAGGTCGAGGCGCTGCCCGGCCTGATCGAGGCGCTGAAGGCGCTGGACTACCCGGCCGAAAAGCTCGACGTGAAGCTGGTGCTCGAAGCCGACGACGCCTGGACCCAGCTCGCGGCCGAGGTCCTCAAGCTTCCGTCCTCCTTCGAGATCCTTATCGCGCCCGCCACCGGGCCGCGCACGAAACCCAAGGCGCTCAATTGCGCGCTGCCCTTCGCGCGGGGCGATCTTGTCGTCGTCTACGATGCCGAAGACCGGCCCGACCCCGACCAGCTGCGCCGGGCCGCCGCAGCCTTCGCCGCCGACCGCGGCGGAAAGCTCGCCTGCGTGCAGGCGCGGCTGACGATCGACAACACCGACGACAGCTGGCTCACGCGGCTGTTCACCGCGGAATATGCCGGGCTCTTCGACGTTCTGCTGCCGGGGCTCGCGTCGCTGCGGCTGCCCATTCCGCTCGGCGGCTCCTCCAATCACTTCCGCGCCTCGGTCCTGCGCGCGGTCGGCGGCTGGGACCCTTACAACGTCACGGAGGACGCGGATCTCGGCGCCCGCCTCGCGCGCTTCGGCTATCGCAGCACCGTCATCGACTCCACGACCTACGAGGAGGCGCCCACCAGCCTGCGGCCTTGGCTCCGGCAGCGGACCCGCTGGTTCAAAGGCTGGATGCAGACCTTGATCGTGCACATGCGCGAGCCGCGCCGCCTCTGGCGCGAGCTGGGGCCGGGCGGCTTCGCCGCGTTCCACCTGATCGTCGGCGGCGCGGTCGTGGCCGCGCTCATTCAGCCGATCGCCCTCGTCTGGATCGCCGGCGCTTGGCTCGCGGGCGCGCCGATCGTCCCCGCCGAGGCGGCGCCTCATCTCCTCGCGCTCGGCTGGATGCATCTCGTCGCGCTCGCGGGGGGATACGCGGCTTCGGCGGTGCTGGGCCTCGTGGGACTGAAGCGGCGCCGGCTTTTGTCCGCGGCCGGGGCGCTCGCGGCCGTGCCGATCCTGTGGGTGCTGCTCTCGGTCGCCGCCTGGCGCGCCGTCTTTCAGCTCCTGCGCCAGCCGCAGCTCTGGGAGAAGACGGCGCACGGGCGCGCCCGCACCTCGCGGCGGGGCCGGGCCCAGCAAGGGGGTCACAAATAGCGGCGCAGATCCGCTGCCGCTTCGGCCGGCGGCCGCTTCAGGTTGAAGGGGGCAACGAAACGGCCCTGCTTGTCCATCAGGTAGACGATCGCGGTGTGGTCCATCGTGTAGTCGCCGTTCTCGCGCGGCACTTTCCGGGCGTAGACGCGATAGGTCTTGAGCATCTGCTCGATCGCTTCGCGGCTGCCCGTGACGCCGATGAGGCGCGGATCGAAGCTCGACAGATAGTCCTTGAGCACGGCCGGCGTGTCGCGCTCGGGATCGACGGTGACGAACAAAGCGCGCGCCTCCTCGCCCTCGGGACCGAGTTGCCGCAGCACCTCCGACACCTCGAACAAGGTGGTCGGGCACACGTCGGGGCAGTGGGTGAAGCCGAAGAACACCAGGAAGGGATGCCCCTTCAGGTCCGCATCGGTGATGGTGCGGCCATTCTGGTCGACGAGGCTGAACGGCCCCCCGATGGCCGAGGCCGTGACGGAGGGCGTGCGCACCGCGGTCACGATCATCACCACCGCGAGCACGCTCGCAAGCCCGGCCGCGAAGGCCGCCGCCATGAGCAGCAGGCGCGCCGTGCGTGGAGAAAGTCGGTTCATGGCCGTGGGCTCGCCCGTAGTCCGGCGCTCAGAGGCAGAACGCAAGACCGCTGAGGATCATCTCGTAGAACACGGCGGCGCCGTACTGCGCCCAGCCCCAGAGGCCGGCGACCAACAGGCCGGCCGCCGCCACGCCCGCGAGCACAAGCGGGCGGGAAAGCGAGCGTTCCGAAGGGGCGATCCCAGCGCGCATCTCGATTATCCGCCTCGGCACGAGACATAGGCCCTTCGTACGCGGGCCGCAACAGCGGCTCCGCGTCGGCGGCCGTCAGTACTCCACGGCCGTCAGATAGAGCCCCTCCGCGGGCGCTACCGGTCCGCAAGCGGTGCGGTCGCGGGCTTCGAGCGCGGCGGCGATCTGCCCGATGCTCCATCGGCCTTCGCCGACGAGCACGAGCGAGCCCACCATGGAGCGCACCTGATGATGCAGGAACGAGCGCGCCGCCGCGCGCACCGTGATCAGGTCGCCATCGCGGGCCACATCGAGGCGGTCGAGCGTCTTGACCGGGGATTTCGCCTGGCACTCGGCGGCGCGGAAAGTGGAAAAGTCGTGCCGGCCGACCAGAATTTGTGCCGCCTTGTGCATGACCTCTTCGTCGAGCCGCCGCGGCACGCGCCAGGCCCGGTGGCGCTCGAGAGCGAGATCGGGGCGCCGGTTGACGATCCGATAGAGATAGTGCCGCCGCCGCGCGGAGAAGCGGGCGTCAAAGTCGTCCGCCACCCGTTCGACGGCGAGCACGGCGATCGGGTGCGGGCGCAGATGGGCGTTGAGCGCGTCGCGCACCGTATCGGGGGCCGGCGCCGAGGCGAGATCGACATGGGCGACCTGCCCGGTCGCGTGCACGCCCGCGTCGGTCCGCCCGGCGCCCTGCACCGTGACCTCCTCGCCGCAGAAGGCCTTGACCGCCGCTTCGATCGTCGCCTGTACGGACGGCCCGTTCGCCTGCCGCTGCCATCCGACGAACGGCGTTCCGTCGTATTCGATCGTGAGCTTGTAGCGCGCCATGTTCGCTGGATCGCCGTTAGGGCAGCCGCGTCCCCGGCGGCGCCGGCAGGCCCCGCAGCAGGTCCTCGGCGCTCATCGGCTGGCGGCCGGCCCGCTGCACCTGAACGAGCCGCACCGCCCCCTCGCCGCAGGCGACCGTCAGTCTCGAGTCCAGAACGGTTCCCGGGGGGCCGCTTCCCTCGCCCCGGGTCGTCCGCAGGACCTTGACGCGGACCGGCCCCCCCTTGCCGGGCATCTCGAACCACGCGCCGGGAAACGGCGAGAGCCCGCGGCAGTGGTCGTGCACCGCCCGCCAGGGCTTCGTCCAGTCGATTCGCGTTTCCTCCTTCTCGATTTTGGGCGCGTAGGGCGCGCCCTCCGCCGGCTGGGGCGTGAAGTGCAGCGCGCCGCGCTCCAGCGCCGCCAGCGCGCGCGCCATGAGGTCGGCGCCGAGCCGCGCCAGCACGTCGTGCAGGTCGCCTGCGGTCATGTCGGGGCCGATCGGCACGCGCTCCCTCATGGCGACGGGACCGGTGTCGAGCCCTTCATCCATTTTCATGATGCTGACGCCGGTTTCGGCGTCGCCGGCCATGACGGCGCGATGGATCGGTGCCGCGCCGCGCCAACGCGGCAGAAGCGAGGCGTGCAGATTGAGGCAGCCGAGCGGAACGGCCTCGAGAATCGGGCGCGGCAAAATCAGGCCGTAGGCGACGACCACGGCGGCGTCGGCGCCATGCGCGCGAAACGCGACCTGGACGTCGTCGGCGCGCAGCGTCTTCGGGGTCAGCACCGCAAGTCCAAAACGCCGCGCTTCGCGCTCGACGGGCGAGGGCTGCAGGGCCATCCCGCGCCCGGCCGGGCGCGGCGCTCGGGTGTACACGGCGGCGATCTCGTGCCCCTGCGCGACGAGCTCGACCAAGGTCGGCACGGCGAAATCCGGTGTGCCCATGAAAACCAGCCGAAGAGACATGACGACCGAAAATCCCGCGGATGAGCCCGGCCCACTCTTGGGGCGAATGAAGCGTTCGATTCAATCCCAGGGCCGGGGCTCGCCCGCTTCGCGGCGAAGCCGACCGGCCCGCCTTCCCGGACTGCGGCCGAAGGCTTTCAGCCCGCCGCGCGTTTCGCCGCCTTGGCGAACTTCTTCAGGATGCGGTCGCGCTTGAGCTTGGAGATGTGATCAATGAACAGGATGCCATTGAGGTGGTCGATCTCGTGCTGCAGGCAGGTCGCGAGCAGCCCGTCCGCCTCGATCTCGTGCGGCTTGCCGTCGAGATCGAGATAGCGCACGCGGATCCGCGCCGGGCGCTCCACGTCCTCGTGAACGTCCGGGATGGACAGGCAGCCTTCCTCGTAGACGGACGTCTCCTCGGAACGCGCGAGGATTTCCGGATTGATGAAAACCTGCGGCGCGCGCGGCTCGTCCTTCTTGGCGAGATCGACGGTGACCACCCGTTTCGGCACGCCGATCTGGATCGCCGCAAGGCCGATTCCGGGCGCGTCGTACATGGTGTCGAACATGTCCTCGACGAGCCGCCGGATGTCGTCGTCGATCGCCGTCACCGGCTCGGAGACGAGCCGCAGGCGTGGATCGGGCAGAATGATGATGGGGCGCACGGACATGCGCGCGATTTAGGGGAGTTCGCGCGCACGGGTCAATTCGGCAGGGCGCGCAGGCCCGGACAGGCGTCTCCCCCCAAAAAAGCCGGCGCAGCAAGGCTGCGCCGGCACGGCTCGCGAGACGAAAATGCGGCCGCCGGTCCCGAGCGGCGCGGCTCTCAGCGCCACCAGCGGCGCGAACGCCAGCGACGGTGCCAGTAGCCGCGCGAAGACCCGCGCCAGTGGCCACGGCACCAAGCGCTCCACGGCCGGCAGTGCCAGGCCGCCGCGTCCACCGGGGATACCCGCTCGGCCGCCGCCTTGATCGCGTCGGCGGGAATCGCCGGGGCGGCGGAGGCCGTAAGCGGCGCGCCGAGCGCGAGGGCCAATCCAGCCGCAGCGATCATCAAAGACTTGCGCATTGAAGACTCCTCTCTTGGCGCCGGTGTCGAAACCGGCGGTCATCGTGCTGCTCACGCCCCCCTCGCGGCCTCCAATGGCTTAACCCGCCTGAACAATCCCTGAATGTTTGGGCCGCATTTTCGCCGCGGTCCCGCGCGCGGCGCGTCGATGTTCGCATTCCGTTCGGTTCGGGGCGCCGAATCGCGGTAAGAGGGGGCCATGAACGCGTCTGCCATGGTCTGGAACGGCGCGGCGCTCGGTCTCGATCCTGCGGTCGCGGCGGCGGGCGCAACGGCCGCCCTCGTGACGCTGGTCGTCCTGGCGATCGCGCTCGTGCGTACCGCCCGCGCACGGGCGGTGGAGGCCAACGCCCGCATGCTCCTCGCGCAGGAGGTGGAAGAGCGGCTCGGCGAGCTCGCCCGCCTCCAGGCGGAGATGGCCGGGCGCGTGCAGACCATGGGCGAGATGCTGGCGGGGCGGCAGGCGGAGCTCGTGACCGCGGTCGGCGAGCGGCTCGATGCGGTGACGAACCGCCTCGGCCAGTCGCTGGAGACGACGACCCGCCATACGGTCGAGGGGCTGCGCCACCTGCACGAGCGCCTCGCCGTCATCGACAGCGCCCAGAGAAATCTCACCGAGCTCACGTCCCAGGTCACCTCGCTGCGGGAGGTGCTGGCCAACAAGCAGGCGCGCGGCGCCTTCGGTCAGGCGCGCATGGAGGCGATCGTGCGCGACGGCCTGCCGCCCGGCTCCTACAAGTTCCAGCCCACACTTTCCAACGGCATGCGGCCGGATTGCGCCGTGTTCCTGCCCGACGGCCGGCCGCTGATCATCGACGCCAAGTTCCCGCTCGAGGCCGTCACGGCGCTGCGCGAGGCGAAGAGCGACGAGGATCGCCGGCGCGCCGGCCAGCGATTGCGGCAGGACGTCGGCAAACATGTGTCCGACATCGCCTCCAAGTATCTCATTCCCGGCGAGACGCAGGACATGGCGCTGATGTTCGTGCCGTCCGAATCCGTTTATGCCGAGCTTTACGACGGCTTCGACGACGTCGTGCAGAAGGCCCATCGCGCCCGCGTCGTACTCGTCTCGCCGTCGCTGCTGATGCTCGCGATCCAAGTGGTGCAGCAAATCCAGAAGGATGCGCGCATGCGCGAGGCCGCGAGCCGCATCCAGGTCGAGGTCGGGCACCTGGCCGAGGATTTGGCGCGCCTGCGCGAGCGCGTGGTCAAGCTGGAGCGACACTTCAGCCAGGCAAACGAGGACATCCGGCAAATCCTTATTTCCGCCGACAAGATCGAGAAGCGTGCCGCCCGCATCGACGACCTCGATTTCGGCGAGGAGCACGCGGCGCCGGCGTCCGGCGTCGTGGCGTCCGCCCCGGTCGCGCACAAGCTGCCAGCGCAGGATTGATCGGGCGCCGGCCGCCCCGTGGGGGAGTAATGCGAATCGTGTCCTGCTCTGCTATCCGGTCCGCATGACGGCAACACCCGAGAGCGCGCCCGCCCGCACCGGGTTTCTTGATTCGCTCGCGGTCTATCTCCAGCGGCGGGTGTTGATCGTCATCGGGCTCGGCTTCTCCTCCGGGCTGCCGCTCGCGCTCGCGGGCACGACGCTGTCGGTGTGGATGACCGAGCGCGGCGTCGATCTCGCCACGATCGGCCTCTTTTCGCTGGTTGGCTTGCCCTACACGATCAAGTTTCTGTGGGCGCCGCTGGTCGATGCGCTCGACGTGCCGGTGCTCTCGCGTGTGCTCGGGCGCCGGCGCGGCTGGCTGATGCTCACGCAGCTTCTGCTCTTCGCCGCGATCCTTTTTCTCGCGTTCCGCGATCCCGTCGGCGCGCCCTGGATGGTCGCGCTCGGCGCGCTGCTCGTCACCACCGCCTCGGCCACGCAGGACATCGTCATCGACGCCTTTCGGGTCGAGACGCTGCGCGTCGAGGAGCAGGCGGCGGGCATGGCCGGGTATGTCGCGGCCTACCGCGTCGGAATGCTCGCCTCGGGCGCGGGCGTGATCCTGCTCGTCGCGTGGCTCGAAAGCGTCGGCATCGCGCGCGAGGCCGTGTGGGCGTGGGGCTATGCGGCTTCGGCGCTGATGGTCGGCGTCGGCATGGCGACGACGCTGCTCGCGCGGGAGCCTGAGCCGCCCGCGGATCGCGCGGCCAAGGCCCAAGACAACCCGGTCACCCGCGTCTTTGCGACCGCCTACAGCGCCTTCCGCGATTTCCTTATGCGCGACGCGGCGGTCGCGATCCTGCTGTTCGTGCTTCTCTACAAGTTCTGCGACGCCTTCGCGGGTGTGCTCATCGCGCCTTTCGTCATCGCCGTCGGCTTCGACAAGGCGACCTATGCGGCGATCGTCAAGGGGGTCGGCTTCGGCGCGGCGCTCGCGGGGGGCTTTGCCGGCGGGCTCGTCGCGCGCGCCTTTCCGCTTGCGACGGCGCTGTGGATCGGCGCCTTCCTGCAGATGGGCTCGAACCTGATGTTCGCCTGGCAGGCGGTGATCGGGGTCGACTACACCACGCTCACGATCGCAATCGTGGTGGAGAATTTCGCGGGCGGCATCGGGACGGTCATTTTCGTCGCCTACCTTTCGGCGCTGTGCGCGAGCCGGGCGCACACGGCGACGCAGTTTGCGCTGCTCACCGCGCTCGCCGCGGTCGGCCGCACGGTGCTGGCCGCGGGCGGCGGCTACATGGCCGAGGCGACGGGCTGGACGCTGTTCTTCGTCATTACCGCGCTCTCGGCGGTGCCGAGCATCATGCTGCTCGCCTGGCTGCAGGCGCGCGGGCACTTCGTCGGGCTCGAGCCGCCGCGGCAGCTCAACGCCGAAGACTAGGAAGACTAGAACGGCGTGCGCTGGCGGATCGCGGCCGCGAGCGTGCCTTCGTCGAGATATTCGAGCTCGCCTCCCACCGGAACGCCGTGGGCGAGCCGCGTCACCGTCACGTTCGCGTCCTGCAGAAGGTCGGTGATGTAATGGGCGGTGGTCTGGCCGTCGACCGTCGCATTGAGCGCGAGGATCACCTCTTTCACCTCGGGCGCGTGGGCGCGCGTGACGAGCGCGTCGATCGTCAAGTCCTGCGGGCCCACGCCGTCGAGCGGCGAGAGCGTGCCGCCCAGCACGTGATACTTGGCGTCGACCGCGCCCGCGCGCTCCAGCGCCCAGAGATCGGCGACATCGGCGACGACGACGATCACCGAGCCATCGCGGCGCGGATCGGCGCACACCGTGCAAGGATTCTGGCTGTCGATGTTGCCGCAGATGCGGCACACCGAAATCTTCTCGAGCGCGACCTCGAGCGCGGCCGCGAGCGGCGCCATCACCTGCTCGCGCTTCTTGATGAGAAACAGCGCCGCGCGCCGCGCCGAGCGGGGCCCGAGCCCCGGCAGCCGCGCCAGGAGCTGGATCAGGCGTTCGATCTCGGGACCGGCGACCGCCTTCGGCATCAGAACTCCGCGCTGGCCGGCGCGGCCGGATCCGTGAGGTCCTGCAGGCGCTGCGCCGCCATGCGGCCGAAACGCAGCAGCATGCTGCGGCGCGTGGCGCCGGCGAGCCGATGTTCGGGCGCCTCGCGCACGATCTGCGCCCCGTAGCCGTCGGCGAGGATGAGGCCCGCATCCTCCGGAAAGATCCCCAGCGGCACGTGCGGCGCGGTGGCGAAGAACAGCCGGTCGCAATGCCAGCGATATTCCGGCCATTTGCGATCGGCGCGGAAGTCCTCGATCGAGGACTTGATCTCGACGATCCAGAACTCGCCGTCCGGTCCGAGCGCCACCAGGTCGGCGCGGCGGCCGGAGGCCAGCGGCATTTCGGCGATGCAGGAGAAGGCGAGCGAGCGCAAAAGGCGTGCCGTGCCGCGCGCAATCGCGAACGCGGTCGGCGACTGCCGGCCGTCGACGAAGGAGATTTCGCTGCGGATCGATTCGACGCTCACGGTCCCACTATGCCACGGCGGCGGAGGAACTTGAACGCCGCGCCCGCTCCGGAAAAGCCTGCGCCAGCGCTTCGCGCGTCGCGGGCAGCACGCCGCGCTCGGTGATGAGGCCGGTGATGAGGCGCGCCGGCGTCACGTCGAAGGCGTAGTTGGCGACGGCGGAGCCTTCCGGCACGATGCGCACGGTTTCGAGGCGGCCGTCCGCCGTGAGCCCCGTCATCATGGTCACTTCTTCCGGGCCTCTCTGCTCGATCGGCACGCCAACGCCGTCGTCGATTGTGAAATCGATCGTCGGCGAGGGCAGCGCGACGTAGAAGGGCACGCCGGTGTCGCACGCCGCGAGGGCCTTCAGATAGGTGCCGATCTTGTTGCAGACATCGCCCCTGGCCGTCACGCGGTCGGCGCCGACGATCACGAGATCGACGAGGCCGCGCTGCATCAGGTGGCCGCCCGCATTGTCCGCGATCACGGTGTGCGACACGCCGTGATGGCCGAGCTCCCAGGCGGTGAGTGCGGCGCCTTGGTTGCGCGGCCGCGTCTCGTCGACCCAGACATGGACCGGCAGGCCCCGCTCGTGCGCCATGTAGATCGGCGCCGTGGCGGTGCCCCAGCCCACCGTTGCGAGCCAGCCGGCATTGCAATGGGTGAGCACGTGCACCGGCTCGCCCGGCGGCTTGCGCCCGGCGATGACGGCGATGAGCGCAAGGCCGTGCCGGCCGATCGCCGCATTGATGGCGACGTCCTCGTCGCAGATTTGCGCGGCGCGAGCATAGGCCGCGGCCACGCGCTCGCCGCGCGGCCGGTTGCGCACGGCCGCGAGCATCTCGTCGAGCGCCCATCTGAGGTTGACGGCGGTCGGCCGAGTGGCGAGCAGGACCGAACAGGCGTGCTCGAGCGCCTGGTCGGAGGCGTCCGCGCGCAGCGCGAGGCAGACGCCGTAGGCCGCCGTCGCCCCGATCAACGGCGCGCCCCGCACCTGCATGGTGCGGATCGCCCGCGCGGCGTCGTCGAGCGTTGCGAGCCGAATGATCTCGAAGCGGTGGGGCAAGCGCGTCTGATCGATGGTGAGGACGGTTTCTCCGTCCTCGCCGACCCAGATCGTGCGCATGGCCTGGCCGTTCACCTTCATTTTTGGCCTCTGGGCGCCAAGCGATGGCTTATCGCAGCGAGAGCCGGCGCGCAAAGCGGGCCGACCTCGGCCTTTCCTACGGCGCGACGGAGCGGCCGGTCGGCGACCTGTTCGGGCCCGCCGGCGGCAATGCGGGCGCGCTCGCGCGGGCTCCCGGCCATGGCCCCGCGCGGCCTCCCGCGCCCTTGAACCGACCCGGCCGCCGCCTAACTCTTCGCATGTGCCGGCGCGCGGCGCCGGCACGGGGCGGCCGCATGGTCTCCTGCGGAGCCGCTCCCGGGGGAGCCCTCACAAGGAGATCGTCATGGCCAAGAGCGAACTTTCCCTTGCCTTTGCAACCGGGGGAAGGCGCGACCTTGACCTCGACACGCTGTTGCACCCGGCGCGGGCGTTCGGGCATCCCGACGAGGTCGTGCGCGACCCCGGCCTCACGACCGAGGAGAAGCGCGCGATCCTTGCGTCCTGGGCCTCCGATCTGTGCGCGGCCGAGTCCGCGCCGGAGCTGTGGGACCCGCCGGCCGGCCGCGCCGTCTCCTTCGACGAGGTGATGGACGCGCTGCGCCGCCTCGATGCGGAAGCCGCACCCGCGCCCCGCCGTCGGAGAGACCGTGCCCGGCAGGCGCTGGGCGCCTGGCGCTCGGACGAGCGTTCGCAGGACGGCGAGGGCGGTCTCGGCCTGCAGTGAGGCGGCCCCCCTTGGCGCCTCGGGGCACGCGCGCCGGAAGGATCGTCGCAACCGCCGTGCGGTGCGGACCCGGAGGCGAGCCTGTTCCGGGGAACAATGCGTTCGAAAACGCATGCCCCCGCAGCGGCGCCAGAACGATCGCTCGCTGAATAGCCATTCACCTAAGTTGCTGAAATTTAACTGGGAACCGGCTGCGGCGGGCCTACATTGGAATCCCGGGTGAACAACCAGCCAAGGAGCGATAGGTCATGCTGAAGCTTCGCCCATCCTTCCGCAAGGCCGCGGTCGGCGCGCTCGCCGCGCTGACGCTGGCGGGCTCTCTCGCGGCCACCACGGCGAGCGCGGACGCGCGGCCGTGGCACCACTTCCACCATCACCACCACGGGTTCGGGCCGGCGCTCGCGGCGGGCGTCATCGGCGGGCTCGCGCTCGGCGCGCTGGCGGCGCGGCCTTATTACTACTACGCTGAGCCGCCATACTACGTCCGCTGTTGGACCGAACGGCACCGCGTCATCGACCCGTGGGGTGACGTGGTCTGGCGCCGCGTGCGCGTCTGCGACTAGAGGGGCCGTCGGCGCCGGCCCTGGCGTTCCCATGGCGCCGGGGCCGGTCGTCTCGTGTCCCGCCGCCGCAACCGGATGACGCCGTTCCGCTTCGACCCGCCCCTGCGCATCCGCGGCTACCCGCGGCCCATCCTCACGCTCGACGACGCCGAGCGCTACATGCACGAACAGACGGAAGGGCGCGGCCACAACCGCGAAGGCGTCCTGCGCCGGCTGCAGGCCGCATCCGACCCGGAGGCGGACCTTTACGCTGGCCTCGCCTTCAAGGCCTGGCTCGAAGCCGAGGGCCTGCTGGACCGGTAAGGCACGTTCGAAGCTCGCCGTCTTGCGCGGGTCGCTCAAGCCAATGAGGTCGGCCCGGGGAAGGGGCCAGGCTTAACGTCGCCTGCCCCGGGGGCCGCGCGCGCCCGGCCTGCCGGGCGCCGCGTGCGGACGGTAGGGCGCGGATTCGGGGCCCGGCCCCATCTCGTCGAGATCGGGTTTGCGCGCGCGGCCGGCGTCACGTCTCCCGGGCGGGGAGGGGTGGGGGGGGGGCGCGCGCGGGGGCGGGGGGGTGTGTGGTATAAAAAAAAAACAC
>JADGHE010000017.1 GCA_019689555.1 Variibacter sp.
CTTTAAAACAACTCTTTTTGCGGCCCCCCGCGGGGGGGGGTCGGCCGCCGGGGGCGGGGGGGGGGGGGGGGGCCGCCCCGGCCGCGCTGCCCGGGCCGGCGCCGACGCCACCCGAGACGGTCTCCCGATGCTCCGCTCCGCTGTCCTGAACGTGATGGTCCAGGCCGCCCTCAAGGCGGGACGCTCGCTCAAGCGCGATTTCGGCGAGGTCGAGCGGCTCCAGGTCTCGGTGAAGGGCCCGGCCAATTTCGTCTCCGCGGCTGACACCCGCGCCGAGCAGGTGCTGCGGGCGGAGCTGGAGAAGGCGCGGCCGGGCTACGGCTTCCTCGGCGAGGAGTTCGGGCTGCACGAGGGGTCCGACCGGACGCATACCTGGATCGTCGACCCCCTCGACGGCACCACCAATTTCCTCCACGGCATTCCCCAGTTCTGCATTTCCATCGCCCTGCAGCGCGAGAACACGATCGTTGCGGCCGTCGTCTACAATCCGGTTTTGGACGAGCTCTTCACCGCGGAACGGGGCAAAGGGGCGATGCTCAACGACCGGCGGCTGCGCGTCGCGGCGCGCACGCGGCTTGCGGACGCGGTCGTGGCCTGCGGCCTGCCGCACCGGGGCCGCGGCGACCTCGGCCTGTTCCGCCGCGAATTCGCCGCCGTACAGGCGCGGGTCGCGGGCCTGCGCCGCTTCGGCTCGGCGGCGCTCGACCTCGCCTGGACCGCGGCCGGCCGCTTCGACGCCTACTGGGAGCGCGACCTCTCGCCCTGGGACATCGCGGCCGGCATCCTGCTGGTGCGCGAGGCCGGCGGATTCGTCACCGATCTCGACGGCGGCGACGCGATGCTGAAGACCGGCAGCGTGATCGCCGGCAACGAAGCGATGCACGGCGACCTGCTCCGCGTCCTGAAGGACAGCGCGAGGGCGGCGGAGGCGCCCGGCGCGCGCGCGTGATTGCCGGTGGAGGCCGGCGCCGTATCTGTGCCATATTGCGACGGACTAGCTACGGCACGAAGCAGGTCCATGGCGCGCGATATCGACCCGTTCAAGCTGTCCTCGCCCCGCATCTTCCTCGTGCGGATGCTGGTGTTCCTCATTCTGTGCGCGCTCGTCGTGGTCGTGCTGCATCAGCAGATCGCCGTCGCGTTCATGGCCAATCCGGGCCTCAACGCGCTGATCGTCGGCGTGCTAATCGTCGGCATCCTGCTCGCCTTTCGCCAGGTCATCCGCCTCTTTCCCGAGGTCGCCTGGGTGAACGGATTTCGCCTGGCCGATCCAGGGCTTGCCATCGAGCGGCCGCCGGTGCTGCTTGCGCCGATGGCGGCGCTGCTCGGCGACCGCATGGGCCGGATGGAGATCTCGGCGCCGCTGATGCGCGGCATTCTCGACTCGATCGCGACGCGGCTCGACGAAGCGCGCGATCTGTCGCGCTACATGACCGGGCTTCTGGTCTTTCTCGGCCTGCTCGGCACCTTCTGGGGCCTCATCGAGACCGTGGGGTCGGTCGGCAAGTTTCTCGAGACCCTCAAGGTGGGCGGCGACGCAAGCGCGGTGTTCGAGTCGCTCAAGGAGGGGCTCGCCGCACCGCTCGGCGGCATGGGCATTTCCTTTTCGTCCTCGCTGTTCGGCCTCGCCGGCTCGCTGGTGCTCGGCTTTCTCGATCTGCAGACCAGCCAAGCGCAGAACCGCTTCTACACCGACCTCGAGGACTGGCTCTCGACCACGGTGCGCGACCTTGGCCACGAGCCCGACCAGAAGCCCACGCCAGCCGCCCTCGGCAACGAAATTCGGGCGCTGACGGAGCGGCTTAGGGAAATCGCCTCCGAAAGTTCTTCCGGCAAGGCCGCCACCCACGCGATGGCCAATCTCGCCGAGGCGATTCAGGGTCTCGTTGGCCACATGCGCAGCGAGCAGCAGATGATCCGCGATTGGGTGAGCGCGCAGGCGGAGCAGCAGGCGGAAATCCGCCGGCTGCTCGAACGTCTGGCGCGCGAGGAGACGCCGGGGATCGGCCGCGGGATGTGACCCTGGGCCGACCCTCGAAGATCGCGTGCGGAGGGGACCGTGGCGCCGATATCGAGGACGGCAGGACGAGCAAAACCTGACGCCTCCGAACCAGCGCCGTGACGCCGATGATGCGAGACGACGGGAACTGAGCCATGGCTCTTGCGCGCGCGCGCCGCGACCGCGGCGTCGATTACTGGCCGGGATTCGTCGACGCTCTGTCGACCCTCATTCTCGGCATCGTCTTCCTGCTCACGGTCTTCGTGGTGGTGCAGTTCTTCCTCTCGCAGGAAGTGACCGGCAAGGACACGGCGCTCGCGCGCCTGAACGCGCAGATCGCGCAGCTCACCGAAATCCTGGCGCTGGAGAAGTCGAGCAAGGCGAGCCTCGAAGAGACGGTCGCCATGCTGCGCGCCAGCCTCGCTTCCACGGAGGCCGAGCGGGACCGGTTGAAATCCGCCGCGGAGGCCGCAGGCGCCGACGCTTCGGCGGCACAGGGCAAGATCGGCGCGCTCACCGAGGCGCTCGAGTCCGAGCAGCGCATCAGCGCCCGCGCGCTGAGCCAGGTGGAGCTTCTCAACCAGCAGATCGCCGCGCTGCGGCGCCAGCTCTCCGCCCTCGAGGACGCGCTCGAAGCCGCCGAGAAGAAGGACAAGGAGGCGCAGTCGCGCATCGCCGAGCTGGGGCAGCGGCTCAACATCGCGCTCGCGCAGCGGGTGCAGGAGCTGCAGCGCTACCGCTCCGAGTTCTTCGGGCGGCTCAGCGCCATCCTCGCCAACCGTCCGGACATCCGTGTGGTCGGCGACCGCTTCGTGTTCCAGTCCGAGCTCTTCTTCGACGTCGGCTCGGCGGTGCTGCGCCCGGAGGGCCGCGCCGAGCTCGACAAGCTCGCCTCGGCCCTGCTCGACCTGGAAAAGGAGATCCCGCAGGACATCCCCTGGGTGCTGCGGGTGGACGGCCACACCGACATCCGCCCCATCGCGAGCGCGCAGTTTCCCTCCAACTGGGCGCTGTCCGCCGGGCGCGCCATTTCCGTGGTGCAGTATCTCATCAGCAAGGGCGTGCCGCCGCAGCGGCTCGTCGCCGCCGGATTCGGCGAGTTCCAGCCGCTCGACACGGCGCAGACGGAGGAAGCCTATCGCCGCAACCGCCGCATCGAGCTGAAGCTGACGGAACGGTGACGATGCCGCAGGGGCCGGTCACGGTGCGCCCGATGCGGGCCGCCGAGATCGAAGACGTGCTGGATCTCTGGGTCGCGGCCTGGCGGGCGGCCTATCCTGCGATCGACTTCGCCGCCCGCCGGGGCTGGATGGCGGACCGGCTCGACGAGCACGCGCGGGACGGCGCGCACTGCCTGGTGGCTCTGCGGTCGGGCCGGATCTGCGGCCTCCTCGTTCTCGACGCCGCCCGCCGGTACCTCGATCAGATCGTGGTCGATGTGCGCGAGCAGGGCAGCGGCGTCGCCGACCGGCTGATCGCCGAGGCCAAGCGCCTCTCGCCGGCGGGCTTCGCCCTGCACGTGAACCAGGACAACGCGCGCGCCATCCGCTTCTACGAGCGTCACGGCCTAAGGACGACCGGCGAAGACATAAACCCGCGCTCCGGCGCGCCGGTCTATGCGATGCGCTGGGAGCCGTGACTCCCGTCCGCCGCCGACTTCGGCCCTCCCCGAACGTCAGCCCGCCTCGAACTGAAGCCGCGCGAGCCGCGCATAAAGCCCGCCCTGCGCGACGAGCGCGGCGTGGTTGCCCTCTTCGACGATCCGGCCGCGGTCGAGCACCAGGATGCGGTCACAGGAGAGCACGGTCGCCAGCCGATGCGCGATGACGATCGTCGTGCGCCTCTGCATCAACCGCTGCAGCGCCGCCTGCACGAGCGTTTCGCTCTCCGCGTCGAGCGCGGAGGTCGCCTCGTCGAGCAGAAGCAGCGGCGCATCGCGCAGGATGGCGCGGGCGATCGCGATGCGCTGGCGCTGCCCGCCCGAGAGCGTGACGCCGCGCTCGCCGACCGGCGTCTCGAGCCCGCGCGGCAGGCTGCGGGCGAAATCGAGCACCAGCGCGTCGGCGGCGGCGCGCTCGACCTCCTCCATGGACGCCTCGGGCCGGCCGAAGCGGATGTTTTCCGCGATCGAGCCCTCGAAGATCACCACGTCCTGCGGCACGATGGCGATCCGCCGCCGCAGCGCCGTCGGGTCCGCCTCGCGGACCGTGACGCCGTCAAAGGCGACGCGCCCCGCAAGCGGATCGTAGAACCGCAGCAGGAGGTGGAAGACCGTGCTCTTGCCCGCGCCGGAGGGGCCGACAAGCGCCACGCGCTCGCCCGGGGCCACCGCGAACGAAACGTCGTCGAGCACCAAAGTGTCCGGCCGCGCCGGATAGGCGAAACGCACGGCCTCGAACGCGACCGCCCCGCGCGGCGGCTCCGGCAGCGGGCGCGGCCGCGCGGGAGCCTTGATGGCGGGCTCCACAGCGAGCAGTTCGAACAGCCGCTCCGCCGCGCCGGACGCCTGCGCGAGCTCGCCCCACACCTGGCTCAATTCGCCGAGGCCGCCCGCTGCGAACACCGCATAGAGCACGAACTGGCTCAGGCGGCCCGCCGTCATGTCGCCTGCGAGCACGTCGCGCGCGCCCACCCAGAGCACGGCGATGATGCTCGTGAAGACGAGGAAGATCACGACCGCCGTCAGCACCGCGCGCGCGCGCGTCGCGTTGCGCGCCGCCGCATAAGCCGACTCCACCTCCGCCGTGAAATGCGTATCCGCCGCGCGCTCGTAGGTGAAGGCCTGCAGGGTGCGCACGCCGCCGATCAGCTCCGCCGCATAGGCGGAGGCGGCGGCCAGCGTGTCCTGCGCAAAGCGCGAGCGGCGCCGCACCATGCGGCCGAACGCCACGAGCGGCAGGACGATCACCGGAATGGCGGCGATCACGAAGCCGGAGAGGCGCGGGCTCGTGACCACCATCATCGCGCTCGCGCCGGTGAACAGGACGAAGTTGCGCAGCGCGATCGAGACCGAGGCGCCGACCGCCGCCTTGATCTGCGTGGTGTCGGCGGTGAGGCGCGAGATGACTTCGCCCGTCTGCGTCTTGTCGAAGAAGACCGGGGAGAGCGCGACGACGTGCCGAAACACCTGCGCCCGCAGGTCGGCCACAACCCGTTCGCCCAGCGTGGTCACGAGGTAGAAGCGCCAGGCGCTCGCGCCGGCCAGCACCGTGACCACGAGAATCAGCACCATGAAGTAGTCGTGGATGAGGCCCGCGCTCTCGGCCGAGAAGCCGAAGTCGATCATGCGGCGGACCGCGAGCGGGATCGCGAGAGTGGCGAGCGCGGCGAGGAGGATGGCGACCGCCGCCGCAACCGCATGGCCCTTGTAGCGCAGCACGAACGGCGCGAGCCGGACGAGCGGCTTGAGGCGCACCCTGCGTGCGGACGGCGCCGCCGCGGCCGCCTCCGCCGGAGCGCCGGCCCCGCGCCGCGGCGCGGCGGCGGGCTCCAGATGCGAGGCGCTGGCGTCATTCATCGCTGGTCATCGGTCCTGCTCCGCCGCGCCGGGCGTCCGCGGAATCGGCCCGCTGCGAGGGCGGGACCGTGGCGCGCTCGTGCGTTCGACTGTCCATGGGGGCGGCGGCGCGGCCTCCTCGGCGGAGGCCCGCGCGCGTGCGCCCCTTCGCCCGCTCCTCGAACCGGTCCGCCGTGCTTGTGCTGGTGGGAGGCGTGCGGTATAGAGCCGCCAATTCCATGGCCATTGACACATGCGCCTGCCGCGTTGGCGGCGTGCGAGGTTCGTTGACGATGAAGGCAGGTATTCACCCCGACTACCACACCGTCAAGGTTGTCATGACCGACGGGACGGAATTCGAGACGCGGACGACCTGGGGCAAGCCGGGCGATACGATGCACCTCGACATCGACCCGAAATCGCATCCGGCCTGGACCGGCGGCCACCAGCAGCTCGTCGACCGCGGCGGACGCCTCTCGCGGTTCCAGAAGAAGTTCTCCGGCTTCCTGAAGTGAGAGGACGGCGCGCCGCGGCCGCTCGTCCCCCGCTCCCACGCATTTCCGAAAGTCGCACGGGGGGCGGATTCAAGCGGATTCAGTTTGAACGCAGACGGGACGCGCGGAAGCGGTTGTCTCCGCGCCCCGCCAAACCACTCTAAGCTCGGTCGCCGAAGGCGGCCTTGAGCAGGCCGATCTGGTGCCTCACCGGGTTGGCGGGGGGCAGGTCTTCCGCCGTGCCGTGGATCGTCGCGTCCAGCCGCTGAACGCGTTCCTGGATGCGCAGCGAGCGCTGAATGAGCGCCTGCAGGCGCGGCGGCAGCAGACTCAAGGATTCCTCGTCGCGCGCGCTGATGCCGCCGACCTTGACCTTGGCCTTCTCCTTGCGCGCCTGCGCGAGCGTGATCTCGCCCTCGCTCACCGCCCGGTGCAGCAGGAGCCACGACGCAAGCTGCATCAGCCGCGTGGTGAGCCGCATGCTTTCGGTGGCGTAGACGAGCGCAGCGTGGCGCTGCAGCGCCTTGGCCTCGCGCCGGCCCTCGCCGTCGAGATAGGCCGCGGTCTCCTCCACCAGCGCCATGCCGTCCCGGAACAAATTCGCGAAGCTTTGCGAGGCCGCAAGCCGTTCGCCGAAACGCACCGGCTCGACCTCGATCGGCGATTTGTCGGCCATGATCAACGCCTCACGCTACCTATACCCGCATGCTGCCGGACCGCGGGTTTGCTGTCCAGGGCGAGCGCACGTGTGCACAGGAGTGCAATCCGCAGGCCAGGCCGGCGCGCCCCGATTCGGGACATGCGGGGCAAAAAAAAGCCGCCGTTGCCGGCGGCTTGAAGTCAATAACAGGGAGGCGTCAAACAGAGTGGACAGGAGCCACTCGAGTCCAGAAGCTGGACAATCCAAGTAAATGAAGGGGAAAGCTTAATGTTGAGTAAACTTTGACGCGATTTTTAGGATTTTCGTTCACGCGTCCGCCGTGCCCCGCGCCCGTGGGCGCGCCTTCTGCCGGGCGCCCGTGAGGCTCGGCCAATTGCTCTGCGCCCAGCGCCCGTGGGCGCCTGCACAGGCCCGCCCGACCGGCCGGACGCGAGCGCCTGCGGCGCCCACCGCACGAAATCAAGGCGTCCCGATGGGTGCAGCGACAATCCGCCAGCGGCGCTTGCGTCGGTCGGTTTCCCGCATTTCGCTGCGATCATGCGGCTTCCGCCGCCCTCTGCCCCCTCAGCGCTTGAAGAAGGCGCTCGCCGCGGCGAGGGAGGCGCGCTTGTGCGCGGCGGCTTCCTCGAGCCGCGCGATCTCCCGCCGCAACAGGGCGATCCGCGCCTCCAGCTCCTCCACCGACAGCAGCGACAGATCCTGACCGATCTCGTGCGCCGTCTTCTTTCTCGGGGCGTCGTCGTCGACCATCGCAAGACCTCCGGGCGACGCGAAATCTAGCCCTCGCCACCCGGGTTGTCACACGAGGCCCCCTGGCCTAGACAGGCGGTGCAGCCAAGCAGCCAAACGGTCGATCGAGGAAAGGCCCATGGCAGACCTGCCTGCCGACATGACGGCGATCGCGATCCGCTCGCCCGGCCCGCCGGATGTGCTCGTGCCCGAGCGGCGTCCGCTGCCGCAGCCGAAAGAGGGCGAGATCCTGGTCAAGGTCGCCGCGGCCGGCGTCAACCGGCCGGACGTGATGCAGCGCAAAGGGCTCTACCCGCCGCCGCCCGGCGCCCCCGACATTCCCGGCCTCGAAATCGCCGGCGAGGTCGTGGCGGTCGGCCCCGGCGTCGCGCGCTGGACGCGCGGCGACCGCGTGATGGCGCTCGTCTCCGGCGGTGGCTATGCGGCCTATTGCGCGGCGCACGAATCCCACGCCCTGCCGATCCCGCCCGGCATGAGCGACGTCGAGGCCGCCGCAGTGCCGGAGACCTTCTTCACCGTCTGGACCAACCTCTTCGATCGCGGCGCGCTCAAGAGCGGCGAAACGGTGCTCATCCACGGAGGCACGTCGGGCATCGGCACGACCGCCATCCAGCTCGCCAAGGCCTTCGGCGCGCGCGTCTTCACGACCGCCGGATCGGACGAGAAATGCGCGGCCTGCCGCAAGCTCGGCGCCGACCTCGCCATCAACTACCGGACGCAGGATTTCGTGCGCGAGGTGAAGCAGGCCACCGACGGCAAGGGCGTCGACGTGATCCTCGACATGGTGGCGGGCGAATACGTCACGCGGAACTACGAGGCGGCGGCCGCGGACGGGCGCATCGTGCAGATCGCCGTGCAGGGCGGGCCGAAAGCGACGGTCGACGTGAGCAAGCTGATGCTCAAGCGGCTCACCCACACCGGCTCCACGCTGCGCGCGCGCCCCGTCGCCGACAAGGCGGCCGTCGCCCGTGCGGTCGAGGCCAACGTTCTTCCGCTGCTCGCGAGCGGCAAGGTAAAGCCGATCATCTTCCGCACCTTTCCGCTCGTCGAGGCTGCGGCCGCGCATGCGCTGATGGAATCGAGCACGCATATCGGCAAGATCGTGCTGACGACGTGAAGCGGGCCGCGGGAGGCCGTGCCCGCATCGGAAACGAGGCGTCAGGGCGGGGCGTTTCCGCCCGCTCCGCGCGTGGCCCGCAGGCGTTTCGCCCGCTTTCCGAGGGGGCCTCGCACCTTGCTCTTGCCACATGGGCTGGCTAGTCATGACGCGCTGCTGCCGGTTTTTATCCGCATTGTCGCGATTCGAGGGTTGAATTTGTTGCTTTTTCGCGCCGCATTGCCGCTCGCGGTCATGATCTTCGTTGCGCTCGGCGTCACGCGCGCCGGGGCGGTAAACGCCATCAATGTGCGTCTCGACGCGGCCGCCATCGACCTCACCAACGCGGTGGAGCGGCAGAAGACCGAGAACGAACGCATCCAGGTGTCCACCGCGCCCGGCGCCGACGGCATCGTGCGCCGCATCGAGGTGCGCGCGCGCGAGGGCAGCAACAACTGGGCCGTGTTCGCCCTCGCCAACAACGGCGACGAGCAGATCGACCGCCTGCTGGTCGCGCCGCATTATCGCATGGTCGGTTCGGGCCTGATCTGGCCCGACCTCGGCATGTCGCGCATCGTCACCATCACGCCGTCGACCGGCGACCGGCCCGACCGCATCGAGAATGCGAGCGCGGACATTTTCCGCCTCACGCTCGACCCCGGCACGGTCATCACCTTCGTCGTCGAGCTGCGCACCGACCGCCTGCCGCAGCTCTATCTCTGGGATCCCGATTCCTACAAGGACAAGATCAACAGCTTCACCCTCTACCATGGAATCGTGATCGGGATTGCCGGCCTGCTCGCGCTGTTTCTCACCATCCTTTTCGTCGTGAAGGGCAGCGTGATGTTCCCCGCCGCCGCGGCGCTGAGCTGGGCGGTGCTCGCCTATATCGGCATCGACTTCGGCTTCTGGGGCAAGGTTTTCGATCTGTCCGCCGGCGCCGAGCGCGTCTGGCGCGCCGGGGGCGAGGCGATCCTCGCGGCGACGCTGCTCGTCTTCCTGTTCGCCTATCTCAATCTCAACCGGTGGCACGTGCGCTACGTGCACATCACCGGCGGCTGGCTCATCTTCCTCGCGGCGCTGGTGGCGCTCGCCGTGTACGATCCGGCGGCGGCCGCGGGCATCGCCCGCATCTCGCTCGCCGCCGTGGCGGTCGCGGGCTTCGCGCTCATCGCGTTCCTTGCCGCGCACGGCTTCGACCGCGCGGTGCTGCTGATCCCGACCTGGTTTCTGCTCGTGGTCTGGGTCTTCGCCGCCGGCCTCGCGGTGACCGGCGTCATCACCAACGACATCGTCGGCCCGGCCCTGCTCGGCGGCCTCGTGCTCATCGTGATGCTCATCGGCTTCACGGTGATGCAGCACGCCTTCGCCGGCAGCATTACCCACGCGATCGTCTCCGACGTCGAGCGCCGCGCGCTCGCGCTCACCGGCGCGGGCGACATGATCTGGGACTGGGACGTCTCCGCCGACCACGTCTTCACGAGCCCGGAGACCGAGGCGCTGCTCGGCCTGCGCCGCGGCGCGCTCGAAGGCTCGGCCGCCAAGTGGCTCGACGTGCTGCACCCGCAGGACCGCGACCGCTTCCGCGCGGTGCTCGACGCGATCCTGGAGCAGCGCCGCGGCCGGCTGGTGCAGGACTTCCGCCTGCGCACGGCCGACGGCCACTACCTCTGGTTCTCGCTGAAGGCGCGGCCAGTGGTCGGCTCCGACGGGGAGGTCGTCCGCCTCGTCGGCACGATGACCGACGTCACCGAGTTCCGCAACGCGGCCGAGCGGCTGATGCACGATGCCGTGCACGACAATCTCACCGGCCTTCCCAACCGCGAACTGTTCATGGACCGGCTGCAGGCCGCCCTGTCCTTCGCGCGGTCGGAGCCGCTGATCCGCCCGACGGTCATGGTGATCGACATCGACCGCTTCAAGCAGGTGAACGACTCCGTCGGCATCGCGGTCGGCGACTCGATCCTGCTCACGCTCGCGCGGCGGCTCAGCCGCCTGCTCAAGCCGCAGGACACGCTGGCGCGGCTCGGCGGCGATCAATACGGCCTGCTGCTGCTCTCCGAGCGCGAGCCCGAGCGCATCACCGCCTTCGCCGACAACATCCGCAAGACCCTGCGCGCGCCCATCACCTTCAACGATCGCGAAATCCTGCTCACCGCCTCGATCGGCCTCGCGCTGATGAGCGAAGAAAACCAGCGGCGCGAGGAATTCCTCAAGGACGCCGAGCTCGCGATGTACCACGCGAAGCGCTTCGGCGGGGACCGCATCGAGGTGTTCAAGCCGGCCATGCGCGCGCGCAAGAGCGATCGCCTGACCCTCGAATCCGAGCTGCGCCGGGCGCTCGCGCGCGACGAGATCACCATGCTGTACCAGCCGATCGTGCGGCTCGAGGACCGCTCGATCGCCGGCTTCGAGGCGTTGATGCGCTGGCATCATCCCAAGCTCGGCCGGCTGCCTCCCGCTGAATTCATCGCGATCGCCGAGGAAACGGGGCTCATCGTCGAGCTCGGCCTGTTCGGGCTCGAGCGCGCGGCGCGCCAGCTCGTCGAGTGGCAACGCTCCATGCGCGGCATCGAGCCGATCTTCGCCAGCGTGAACGTGTCCTCGCGCCAGCTTCTCCGCCACGATCTGATCCAGGACCTGCGCAGCGTGCTCGCGCGCGCGGCGCCGGCGCGGGGGACGCTGAAGCTCGAACTCACCGAATCGCTGGTGATGGAAAATCCCGAGCACGCCGCCCAGATGCTGCAGCGCATCCGCGACCTCGGGGCGGGGCTTGCGCTCGACGATTTCGGCACCGGGCACTCCTCCCTCGCCTATCTGCAGCGCTTCCCGTTCGACACGATCAAGATCGACCAGTCGTTTGTGCGCGCGCCGGCCAAGGGCAAGCGCCCGGTGATTTTGCGCTCGATCATCGCGCTCGCGCACGACCTCGGCATGGAGGTGGTGGCCGAAGGCGCGGAAACGGAGGCCGACGCGGCCGAGCTCTTCCAGCTCGGCTGCCAGTATGCGCAGGGCTATTTCTTCGGCGAACCGATGACGGCGCGCGAGGCCCAGCAGCTCATCGCTGCCCATGCCTACGAGGCGGCGCAGTAGCCGCGCCTCGCCGGTCTCTCCGGCCGGCGGGGACCGGCCGCAGGCCTTGAGACTTGCGCCCGCGCCCGCGCCGCCCCACATCAGCGCGCTCCTCGGACTTGCGCTTCCCGGATCGTCGTCATGCCCATTATGCCCGCCGTCGTCGTCGATCGTCTCGTCAAGGCGTACAAGACCGGAATTGCCGTGGACGGCGTCTCGTTTGCGCTCGCGCCCGGCTCGATGACCGCCCTGCTCGGCGGCAACGGCGCCGGGAAGACGACGACCATCGCCATGATCATGGGCCTCGTGATCCCCACTTCGGGGGCCGTGAGCGTGCTCGGCGTCGACATGGCGCGCCACCGCCACCGCGTGCTCCACCGCATGAACTTCGAAAGCCCCTATGTCGACATGCCGATGCGGCTCACGGTGCGGCAAAATCTCAAGGTCTTCGGCCTGCTCTACGGCGTCGAAGACCTCGAGGCGCGGATTGCGGCCATCGCCGCGCGCTTCGAACTGACCGATCTGCTCGACCGGCCGACGGGCAAGCTCTCCGCCGGGCAGAAGACGCGCGTGTCGCTCGCGAAATCGCTCATCAACGACCCCGACGTGCTGCTGCTCGACGAGCCGACGGCCTCGCTCGATCCCGACGTTGCGGACTGGGTGCGCGGCCGCCTCGAAGCCTATCGCCGCGACCGGGGCGCGACCGTCCTGCTCGCCTCCCACAACATGACCGAGGTCGAGCGCCTGTGCGAGCGCGTCATCATCATGAAGCGGGGCCGCATCGAGGACGACGACGCGCCCGAACGCCTGCTCGCGCGCTACGGCCGCACCACGCTCGAGGAGGTGTTTCTCGACGTCGCGCGCGGGCGCGGCGAAGCCCGCGGGAGCGCGCGATGAGCGGCGGCGCGGACAGGGCGCCGATCGCCTTCTCGCCGCGGCGCGTCGCCGCCATGGTGCTGCGCTACTGGTATCTGCTGCGCTCGTCGTGGTCGCGGCTCGTCGAGCTCGTCTACTGGCCGGCGGTACAGATGTTGATGTGGGGCTTTTTGCAGCACTACATCAACCAGAACACGACCTTCTTTGCGCGCGCGGGCGGCGTGTTCATCGGCGCCGTGCTCCTGTGGGACATCCTCTTCCGCGGCCAGATCGGATTTTCCGTCTCGTTCCTCGAGGAGATGTGGGCGCGCAATCTCGGCAACCTGATGATGAGCCCGCTGCGCCCGGTGGAGCTCGTCGTGGCACTCATGATCATGAGCCTCGTGCGGCTCGCGATCGGGCTCGGGCCGGTGACGCTGCTCGCCATCGCGTTCTTCGGCTTCAACCTCTATGCGATGGGGCTCGCGCTCGCGGCGTTCTTCGTCAATCTCGTGCTCACGAGCTGGGCGGTCGGAATCTTCGTGTCCGGCCTCGTGCTGCGCAACGGCCTCGGCGCCGAGACCTTCGCGTGGAGCATCATGTTTCTGCTGCTGCCGCTCGCCTGCGCCTACTATCCCGTGGCGGTGCTGCCCGAGTGGCTGCAGCCGGTGTCGTGGATGCTGCCGCCGACCTATGTCTTCGAAGGCATGCGCGCCCTCCTGCTCGAGCAGACGTTCCGCGGCGACCTGATGCTCGCGGCGCTCGGTCTCAACGCGCTCTACTTCGGCCTGGCCGCCACGGCCTTCATCGCGCTGCTCAACAGCGCGCGCCGCCAGGGCTCGCTCTTGCAGATCGGCGAGTGAGAGCGCGCGGGATTTTCGCGTCTGCGGCGCGCCGCTGCGCTTCGCCCTGTGTGGGGCGGGCCGTCCGGCCGGGGCGGAAGACAACCTGTCGTTGTCGTGCGATAAACGACAAGACTGTTGATTCGTCCCCGGAAGTGCCTAGATTCCGCACTGCAGCATGCGGGTGGGGGGAATTGCCCGCAAGTCGATGGACGGACGTCTCGTGCGCGCAGCCCGAGCGGTGTCGCGCGGGAGCCCCCTGTGCCTGAAAGGTGACCGCGGATGGAAGGTCTGCCGCTCTATCACTGGTACGAGATGCAACACGCGGCGATCAGCCCACTGCGAGCGGCGGCAGACGCCGCACGGCTCTTCTTCCAGAACCCGATCAATCCCTGGACCCATACCCTGTGGGGCAAGTCGGTCGCGGCCGGGTGCGAAATCTTCGAGCGCATCACGCGCCGCTACGGAAAGCCCGACTGGGGCATCCACAGCACCGTGATCGACGGCCGCGCGGTCGAGGTCCGTCCCGAAGTGGTCTGGCGGCGGCCCTTCTGCGAGCTCCTGCACTTTTCGCGCTGCACGGGCCGGGCCGAGACCGATCCGCGCGTGCTCATCGTCGCGCCGATGTCCGGCCACTATGCGACGTTGTTGCGCGGCACCGTGCAGGCCTTTCTGCCGGCCCATGACGTCTACATCACCGACTGGGTGGACGCCCGCATGGTCCCGCTGAGCGAGGGGCCGTTCGATCTCGACGACTACATCGACTACGTGATCGAGATCTTGCACGTCCTCGGCGAGGGGACGCATGTGATCGCCGTCTGCCAGCCGTCCGTGCCGGTGCTCGCCGCGGTCGCGCTCATGGAGGCGCGGGGCGATTTCTTCGCGCCGCGCAGTATGACGCTGATGGGCGGGCCAATCGACACGCGCCAGAGCCCGACCGTCGTCAACAATCTGGCGGAAGAGAAAGGGATCGACTGGTTCCGGCGCAACGTCATCGTCAAGGTGCCGTTTCCCAATCCGGGTGCCGGGCGGCCCGTCTATCCGGGCTTTTTGCAGATTTCCGGCTTCATGGGCATGAATCTCAGTCGGCACGTCGCGGCGCACCAGGACATGTTCATGCATCTCGTGCGGGGCGACGGCGACTCGGCCCAGAAGCACCGCGAGTTCTACGACGAATACCTCGCGGTGATGGATCTCGCCGCCGAGTTCTACCTGCAGACGGTCGAGACGGTCTTCATCCGCCATGCCCTGCCCAAGGGCGAGATGACGCACCGGGGCGAGCCGGTCGATCCGGCCCGGATCCGCAACGTCGCCCTCCTCACCGTCGAAGGCGAGAACGACGACATCTCCGGCGTCGGCCAGACCGCGGCGGCGCACCGGCTGTGCAGCGGCATTCCCGCCGAACGCAAGCAGCACCATTTGCAGCCGCATGTCGGCCATTACGGCGTGTTCAACGGCTCGCGCTTCCGCAAGGAGATCGCGCCGCGCATCGGCGCCTTCATCCGCGCCCACGACGCAGCGCCGGTCCCCGCGGCGCGGCGCGACGGCGCACGGCGGAGCGCGGGCAACGGCGCGCAGCGCGACGCCGACGGAACGCGGCGCGACGCGCGCGGGGCGCGCCGGAGCGCCGGCAACGGCGCGCGCAGAGGCGGTGCCGCCTCGGAGGCCTGATCGGGCTCCTCGCCGGCGCGCGCAAGCCGCACGCGGCTTGCGGAGGCGCGATCCCTCGTCGCCTGCGCGAAGGGCCCGCCGCGCGGCACCGGCGCGCCCGGAGGCCGGAGCGCAAGGGCCGCCCTGCGCCGTTTGTCAACGGGTTTTTCGCCGCCTCGCTGCAAAATATGAACGACGATTCATAGATTGAAGGCGCCAGATTTCGGGGGCCGGCACGGTCGCCGACACCTCCTATTGTGGAGAGGCGCGCCGATCGTCAAATTTGCTGCGCGGCGCGCGGGTTGTTGGCAGACTCCGGCCCGCTCGTGCCCACCGCGAACCGACAATGACCCTGCGCGCAATGCTCTACCGCCGCCCGACCGAACCCCAGGCGATCGAAATCCCTTTTGACGGCTCGATCTATCTCGTTCGCGTGCGACGACATCGCCAGGCGCGCCGCTACACGCTGCGAATCCAGGCCGCGACTCGCGAAGTGGTGCTTACGCTGCCCCCGCGGGGCAGCCTCAAGGAGGCGAAGGAGTTCGCCGTCAAGCACGGCGGATGGATCGCCGCGCGCCTCGGCCGCCTGCCGGAGCTCGTGCCCTTCGCGCACGGGACCGTTCTGCCCCTGCGCGGCGTGCCGCACCGCATCGTCCACCGACGCGGCGTGCGCGGAACGGTGTGGACGGAAACGGACGCGCAGGGCAACCGCCTGCTCTGCGTCGCCGGCGAGGCGGCGCATCTTCCGCGGCGCGTGACCGACTTTCTCAAGCGCGAGGCCAAGCGCGACCTCGAAGCGGCAAGCCTGCGCTATGCGGCGAAGCTCGGCGTGAAGATCCGGCGCATCGCCGTGCGCGACCAGGCAACCCGCTGGGGCTCCTGCTCGACGACGGGCGCGCTCTCGTTCTCGTGGCGGCTCATTCTGGCGCCGCCCTATGTGCTCGATTATCTCGCCGCCCACGAAGTCGCGCATTTCGTCGAGATGAACCATTCGCCGCGCTTCTGGCGGCTCGTCGAGCGGCTCTATCCCGGGATGCAGCGGGCGAAGACCTGGCTCGATATCCACGGCACCGACCTGCACCGCTACGGCGAGTTCGACGGCCCGGCCGAAGCCCGGCGCGCGCGCATCTCCGACGAGGCGGACCTGTAGGCGCCCGCCGCTGGGCGGCGCGCGGCACCCTGCCCCGCGCGCTGGGAGAGGATGCGCCCTTCAGGCGAAATGAATGTTAGGTCAGGCGGACGCCGCGAGCGATTCGGCCGTCGCGGACGCGGGGGCCGCGCGGTCGCGCGCCTCGGGCCGCTCCGCCCGGCCTTCCGCGCGAACGCCGCTTTCGAGCCATTTCCGGAGAAAGCCGTCCAGCCACACCCGGACCCCGTAGTCGTAGGCGGCCCGGTCGGCGAAATGCGCGGCGCGCGGTTTCGCCCCCGGCAGCGACAGCCGCTCGTGCCCGCGCACCGTCCAGCGGCAGGCCATCGCGTAGGTGACTTCGGGATGGAACTGGATCGCGAAGGCCGCGGGGCCGTAGCGGAACGCCTGCACCGGAAACGCCTCGCCGCCCTCGGCGAGCAGCACGGCGTCGGAGGGAAGCTCGAAGCCTTCGCGGTGCCACTGATAGACCTGCTCCGGCCAGGGATCGTAGACGGCGCGTCCCTCGGGCGTCGGGTAGATCGGGTAGTAGCCCACCTCGGCGCGCTGGTCGACATGGCAGAAGACGCGCGCGCCGAGCTTGCGCGCGAGCATCTGCGCCCCGAGGCAGATGCCGAGCAGCGGCTTGCGCTCCGCCAGGGGAACACCCATCCAGTCGATCTCGCGGCAGATGAACTCGTCCTCGTCGTTGGCGCTGTTCGGCCCGCCGAAGACGATCGCCCCCGCATGGCGCTCCAACGTGTCGGGCAGCGGATCGCCGAAGCGCGGCCGGCGAATGTCGAGCGGAACGCCCAGCCTTGTCAGGAAATGCCCGACCCGCCCGGGCGTCGAGTGCTGCTGGTGGAGAACGATGAGAACCGGCTGGTGCGCGCTCAAACCGTTGGACGTCCGTTCCGACAAGGGAGGCTCCTGGACGAGGCCGAATCCGGAAAAACCTGACCGGGCTCTCACCATGCCTTCTCACGCGAGCTTCGCGCAAGGGCCGGCGCCGGGAGAACCGGCGCCCCGAAGGCGTCAGGGCGCTGGCGAGGCGTTCCCGGCCCAGAAGATAGGGGCCCTCCCGGGCCGAAGGAAGCGCGGGACACGAGCGGCCGGCGCGGCTTCGCTCGAAACGCGACGCCGCGCTTCGGGCGAAAGCCGCCGCGCTCAAGCGCCGGTTCAGCGCGGGCGCAGCCAGGCCGGGGCCGCGCCGTCCCGCCGGCGACGCCCGCGCGCATCCGCGAGCGAGAGGACGACCGACCGCGGCAAAAGGCGCGGCAGGAGCGTCACCATCTTGTTGGCGAATCCGGGCACCACGAGCCGCTTGCCGGCCGCAAGGCCTTCGTAGCCCGCCTTGGCGACCGCCTCCACCGACTGCTCCAGAAGGCGCGGGAACTGGATGTCCTTCAACCCCGCACGGCCTTGAAAGCCGGTGCGCACCGGCCCCGGGCAGAGCGCGGTCACGCGCACGCCGAGCGGCTTGAGCTCGACATGCAGGGCCTCGGTGAAGGAGAGCACATAGGCCTTGGTCGCATAATAGACCGCCATGCCGGGCGCGGGCAGAAAGCCCGCGACAGAGGCGACGTTGAGCAGCCCGCCGCGATGGCGCTGCAGGCTCTCGATCCATCGCAGCGACAAGTCGGTGACCGCCCGCGCGTTGAGGTCCACCATCGCCAGTTGCTCGACCCGGTCGAGCTCGTGGGCCGCCCCCGCCAGCCCGAAGCCGGCATTGTTGACGACAACGCTCGGCTCGAGCGCGCGGGTTGCAAGCTCGTGGCCGAGGCGTGCGCCGCTGTCGAGGCGGCTGAGGTCGATCGCAATGACGTGCGGGCGCGGCGCCCCGCTCGCCGCGATCTCGTCGGCCAGGGCGACAAGCGGCTCCTCGCTGCGGGCGGCCAGCACGAGCTCGTGGCCATGGGCGGCGAACACGCGCGCCAGCGCCGCGCCGATGCCGGAGGATGCGCCGGTGACGAGGGTGATCGGACGGAAACTCGGCATTCCGCTCCTGCTGATGGGCTAGCGGTGCGCGCCTCGGCTTCGCGCGGCCGCACGCGGATCGACGTCGGTCTCCGCCGCCACCTGCCGGCGCAGCCGCAGGCGCTCGCGCGCGGAGACCCCGAGCAAATCGGCGGCGCGCCAGACCAGGCTGTCCTCGAACTCGTTCACCCGGCCGTCGGCGTAGGCCAGTTCCCACATCATCTCGATGATGCGGCGGCGGCCCTCGTCATCGAGCGCGCGGTTCAGCAGACTGGTGAAGCGATAGAGATCGACCGCCTCCCCCTCGATGAGGGTGGCTTCCCGGATCAGCGCCTCGGTCGCCGCGTCGTCGAGCTCGAAGCGCTGTTTTAGCACGTCGTGCAGCTTGCTGCGCTCGACGACGGACATCTTGCCGTCGACGGTGAGCGCGTGCACCAGCAGCGCGGCTGCGGCCACGCGGTAGTCGTCCTCACAGAAGCGATCCGACTGGCGGGTCGCGCCGGTGAGCTCCGCAAAGAATGATCGGATCGTGTCCAGCATGATCGCACGTTTGTCCGGCCGCCGGCCCGCGCCGGCGCACTGCGCCCTGGTTCGGTTACTTAGGCGTTCGCGGGCGCTTTTGCAGCCGTCAGCAGCGACAGAAGGCCGCGGAGGAGCTGCACCGGCGTGGGCGGGCAGCCGCGGATGTGCAAATCCACGGGCACGACCTGTCCGACGCCGCCGACGCAGGCATAACTGCCGGTGAACAGCCCGCCGTCGACCGCACAATCGCCCACCGCCACCACCCATTTCGGATCGGGGGTCGCGTTGTAGGTGCGCTCGAGCGCCTCCCGCATGTTCTTCGTCACCGGGCCCGTTACCAGCAGCACGTCGGCATGCCGCGGCGAGGCGACGAAGCGCAGACCGAAGCGCTCGAGATCGTAGATCGCGTTGTTGAGCGCATGGATTTCGAGCTCGCAGCCGTTGCACGAGCCGGCGTCCACCTCGCGGATGGCGAGGCTGCGCCCGAGCCGCGCCATCGCGGCGCGGTTGACGCTCGCGGCGAGCTCCGCGAGCGCCGCGCCGTCGGGATCGGGCCCGCTCTCGGTGACCGGGGCTCGGGCAAGGCCTTCGAGGACGATCTTGTTCATGGCGCGTCAGACGTCGTGCCCCGAATAGGAGCAGTTGAAGGATTTGTTGCAGAGCGGGAAGTCGGCGACGATGTTGCCCTCGATCGCGGCCTCGAGCAGCGGCCACTGGAACCACGACGCGTCGCGCAGATGGCAGCGTGCGATGCGCCCCTGCCCGTCGACGCGCACCCAGGCGAGCACCTCGCCGCGGAACGCCTCGGCGAAGGCGAGCCCCTCCCCTCCCCGCGCCGCGGCATCCGCCGGAACGTCGACGCGGATCGGGCCCTGCGGCAGGCCGCGCAGGATCTGCTCGACGAGCGCGAGGCTCTGCTCCACCTCGCGGATGCGCACCCAGACGCGCGCGTCCACGTCGCCGGCCGCGAACACCGGAACCTCGAAATCGAGGCGATCGTAGGGCGGGTAAGCGAGGCTTCGTCGCGCGTCGAAGGCGCGGCCGCAGGCGCGCCCGACGTAACCGCCCGCGCCGTAGAGCCGCGCGAGCTCGGGCTTGACGCGCCCGGTCGTCACCGTGCGGTCCTGCAGCGAGGCGGTGTTGTCGTAGAGCGCGACGAGCGCCGGGAAGCGCCGGCGGACTCGCTCGAGGAGCGTTCGCACGGCCTGCGCGCCCTGCCGGTCGAGGTCGGCCGCGACGCCGCCCGGGACGACGCGATCCATCATCAGGCGATGGCCGAAAGCGGCGGCCGCGGCGCGCAGCACGTGCTCGCGCAGGATGCCGCATTCGGCGTGCATGAGCGCGAACGCGGCGTCGTTGCAGATCGCGCCGATGTCGCCGAGATGGTTGGCGAGGCGTTCGAGCTCGGCCATCAGCGCGCGCAGCCAGACCGCGCGCGCCGGCACTTCGAGGCCGAGCGCCGCCTCGACCGCGCGCGCGAAGGCGATTCCGTAGGCGACGGTGCTGTCGCCCGAGGTGCGCGCGGCAAGCCGCGCGGCGCGCTCCAGGCTCGCGCCCGCCATCAGCCCCTCCAGCCCCTTGTGGACGTAGCCGAGCCGCTCCTCCAGCCGCACCACGGTCTCCCCGCTCGCGGTGAAGCGGAAGTGTCCCGGCTCGATGATGCCCGCATGCACGGGGCCCACGGGAATCTGGTGGAGGTGCTCGCCCTCGGCCGGCAGGAAGGGGTAGGCCGCCGCCGGCGGGCCGTCCGGCGCCGGGGCCGCCGCGCCCAGCGGATGCCGCACGCCCCAGCGGCCGTGATCGAGCCAGGGCCGCGCATCGCCGGCGCCCTGCGGCTCGAGGCCGAAGAGATCGCGGATGCTGCGCTCGAGCCGCAGCGCGGGCATGTGCACCGCCGCAACCGAAGGGAAGCGCCCCTCCGGGCAGGGGAGCGTCGCGACCGCGACGCTTCCCCGCTCCTCGTCGAGGAGGGCCATGTGCACGGCGTCGGGCTCGCCCCAGAGGCCGAGCAGCGTCGCCTCGCCGGCCGCGAGCCCCTGCGCCAGCGCCCGCCAGAGCGCCTCGTCGACGACGCAGCGTGGCCACGGGCGGTGCCCTTCGACGCGGCGGCCCTTCTCCATCAGGCTCTCGATCACTGCCATGGCGCCCTCACCCGAGCAGCCGCGCGACGTTCTGGAACCAGGCGACCACCGGCCCGGGGAGATAGACGCCGGCGCACAGCACGAGCGCGAGATGCGCGAACATCGGCCCATAGGACGCCTCGGCGACCCCGGTCGCCCCGCGCGGCTCGCCGAAGGCCAGTCCGCCGAGCCGCAACAGCAGCGCGCCGAAGCCGACCAGGAGCCCGAACACCAGCGGGATCGCGAGCAGCGGCTCGCGCGCGAAGGTGGACGAGACGACCAGGAACTCGCTCATGAAGATGCCGAGCGGCGGCAGCCCCGCGATCGCGATCACGCCCAGCACGAGCCCCCAGCCGAGCACCGGATGCGTCTCGGTGAGGCCGCCGATGTCGGCGATCTTCTGCGTACCCTTGATCTGCGCGATGTGGCCGACCGCGAAGAAGATCGCCGACTTCGTGAGGCTGTGCATCGTCATGTGCAGGAGGCCGGCGAAGTTGGCGAGCGGCCCGCCCATGCCGAACGCGAAGGTGATGACGCCCATGTGCTCGATCGAGGAATAGGCGAACATGCGCTTGATGTCGCGCCGGCGGTAGAGCATGAAGCTCGCGAAAACGAGCGAGACGAGCCCGAGAATCACCATCAGCGGCCCGGGCGACAGCGCGGCGGGGTTGGCCGCGAGCAGCATCTTGAAGCGCAACAGCGCATAGAGCGCGACGTTGAGCAGCAGCCCCGAGAGCACCGCGGAGATCGGGGTCGGGCCTTCGGCGTGGGCGTCGGGCAGCCAGGCGTGCAGCGGCGCAAGCCCGACCTTCGTGCCGTAGCCGAGCAGCAGAAAGACGAAGGCGAGGTTGAGCAGGGCCGGGTCGAAGCCCGCCGCGCGCGCGACCAGGTGGGTCCACACCATCGCGTCCAGCCCCTCGCCCACCGTCGGGCGCGCGGCCATGTAGACGAGAATCGTGCCGAACAGCGCGAGCGCGATGCCGACGCTGCCGAGGATGAAGTACTTCCACGCGGCCTCGAGCGCCTCGTGCGTGCGGTAGATGCCGACCATCAGCACGGTGGTGAGCGTCGCAAGCTCGATCGCCACCCACATGAGGCCGATATTGTTCGCGACGAGCGCGAGGTTCATCGCGAACATCAGGACCTGGTACATCGCGTGATAGAAGCGCAGATAGGTCGGCGTCAGCCGCCCGGTCTTGAGCTCGTGCGCGATGTAGCTCGCGCTGAACACGCTGGTGGTGAAGCCGACGAACGTCGTCAGCACGATGAAGACGATGTTGAGGTCGTCGACGAGAAGATAGCGACCGACTGGCGGACGGTTCCAGAACAGCGACAGGGCGGCCGCCAAGGTCAGCAGCGCCGCGCCGACATTGATGCGCGAGCCGGTGCGGTAGTCCGGCAGCAGGGCGAGGACGGCCGCGGCGGCGGCCGGGATCAGCAGGATTGCGCTCACGGCGTCGATGCCGGCCACACTCATCCGCGCTCTCCCCGGAAGCGATCGAGCGCCCGCACGTCGACGGTGTCGAAGCGTTCGCGAATGCGGAACAAAAAGATGCCGATCACGATGAAGGCGATCAGAATCGAAAACGCGACGCTGATTTCCACGACGAGCGGCATGCCTTTGGCGCCCGCCGCCGCCAGCATCAGACCGTTCTCGAGCGACATGAAGCCGACGACCTGGCTCACGGCGTTGCGCCGCGTCACCATCAGCAACAGGCCGAGCAGCACGACCGAGAGCGCGAAGGCGAGGTCCTCGCGCGCGAGCGGATCGGCCTCGGGGGTCGCCCGCAGCATCACCACCATGGACAACGCCACGAGGCCCATGCCGGCGAGCATGGTCGGCCCGATGCCGACCACCGTCTCGATTTCCCGGTGGATGCCGAGCCGCTGCACGATCCGATGCAGGACCACGGGAATGACCACGGCCTTGAAACCGAGCGCGATCAGCGCCGTGACGTAGAGGTGCGGCGCATCGTGCACATAGGCCTGCCAGGCCACCGACAGCGCGAGCACGAAGGCGTGCAGCGCGAACACGTTGAGCAGCGCGTAGATCCGGTCCTGGTAAAGCTGAACGAAGCTCACGAGCACCAGCGACCCGGCGAGCATGTGCGCGACGTCGAAGGAGAACTTGTCCATCACAGCCCCCGCGACACGAACAGGAGCAGCGTGCCCAAGAGCCCGAGCATCAAGGCGGCGCCGAGGAACTCGGGCACGCGGAAGACGCGCATCTTGGCGATCGAGGTCTCGAACACGGCGAGCAAGAAGCCGCCCGCGGCGAGCTTGAGGACGTAGAGCGCCGCGCCGAGCGCATAGGCGCTGAGGCCGGCCTCGGGGCCCGCCAGCGCGAAGGGCGCGAACACGCAGCCGATGAGCGAGAGATAGAGAAGGAGCTTCAGCGAGGCGGACAGCTCGATGAGCGCGAGATGGCGCCCGGAATATTCCAGCACCATGGCTTCGTGCACCATCGTGAGCTCGAGATGGGTCGCCGGATTGTCGACGGGAATGCGCGCATTCTCCGCGATCGCGACCATGATCAGCGCGATGAGCGCGAGGCCGAGCGAGACGCGCAGCCCCACGTCTCCGGTCGCCATGAATGTCGCGATAGTCGAGAGCTGCGTGGAACCCGCGATCAGCGCCAGCGTGAACACGATCATCAGCATGGCCGGCTCGGCGAGCGAGGCGATCATCACCTCGCGGCTCGAGCCGATGCCGCCGAAGCTCGTTCCCACGTCGAGCCCAGCGAGGGCGAGCGCAAAACGCGCGCTGCCGAGCAGCGCGATGATGGCGATGAGATCGGCGCTCCAACTGAAGATCAGCCCGGCCGCGAAGGTCGGCACCAAAGCGGCGGCCACCCAGGTGGCGGCGAAGACGACGTAGGGGACGACGCGGAAGAGCCAAGACGCGTTTTCGGCCAGCACCACCTCCTTGCGCAGCAGGCGGACGAGATCGCGGTAGGGCTGAATCAGCGACGGCCCGCGGCGGCGCGTGAGCCGCGCCTTCACCTTGCGCACGAAGCCGGTGAGCAGCGGCGCGAGCGCGAGCACGAGCAGCATCTGTACGCCCTGAACGGCGAGATCGAAGATCAGGGCCATATCGCCAACACCAGCAGCAGCGCGACGAGCGCGACGAAAACGAGGCTCAGATAGCGGCGAATGGTCAAAAACTGCAGATGGTTGAGCCGGTCCGCCGCGCGGCCGACGCCCGCCGCGACCGGCGCGTAGAGGCCGTCCCACACGAGGTCTTGCAGCGAAACGGACAGGCGCGCCGGCGCCGGGCTGCCGGGCGGCGGCATCTCCACCCGCTCGCGCGCGCGGAAGACCACGGTGCCGAACACCCGGCGGATCGGCTGCGCGAAGCTCGTCGCCGAGTACTGCGTCGCCGGGCTCGGATCGGGGAAGCCGCAATCCCAGGCCGGGCCCCGCCGCACGCGGTCGGAGGCGACGCGGTGAATGGCGTAGGCGGTGAGGCTCGCGGCGGCCGTCATGAACACGAAGACGAGCAGGCCGTTGTAGGAGCTCCGCCCTTCCACGATCGGCACGATGGTCTGCCAGCCGGCGACCGTCTGCACCGGCATGCGGTCGCCGACGAGCTGGGCGACGGCGGGCGCGAGCGCGTCGATGAACAGGCCGGGAAGGATTCCGACGACGAGACAGATCGCCGCGCAGGCGAACATGGCGGCCCGCGAGAAGCGGTCGGTCTCGTGCGCGCGCTCGGCCGCGGGGCTGCGCGCACGGCCGAGGAAGGTGACGCCGAAGGCCCTGACGAAGCAGGCGGCGGCGAGCGCGGCGGAGAGCGCGAGCAGCGCGCCTGCGCCCGGCACCAGAAGCTTGAGGCCCCACGACTGCAGCTCGGGGCTCAGCAGCACGGCCTGGAACGTCAGCCACTCGGAGACGAAGCCGTTGAGCGGCGGCAGGGCCGAGATCGCGACGCAGCCGACGAGAAAGGCGAAGGCGGTCTGCGGCATGCGGTGGATGAGCCCGCCCAGTCGCTCCATGTCGCGCTCGCCGGCCGCATGGAGCACGGCCCCGGCGCCGAAGAACAGGAGACTCTTGAAGACGCAGTGATTGAGGCCGTGGAGCAGCGCCGCCGTCATCGCCAGCGCCGCCGCCCAGGCCATGCCCTGCGCCTTGAAGGCGAGAGCCAGGCCCAATCCGAGATAGACAATGCCGACGTTCTCGACAGTGCTGTAGGCCAGCAGGCGCTTAAGGTCGCTCTGCATCAGCGCGTAGAGCACGCCCATCACCGTGGTGACGCCGGCGAGCGCGAGCACCAGCATGCTCCACCACCAGGCGGGCGCGCCCGCGAGATCGAACACGATGCGCACGAAGCCGTAGATCGCGACCTTGGTCATCACGCCGCTCATCAGCGCCGAGACGTGGCTCGGCGCCGCCGGATGCGCGAGCGGCAGCCAGACGTGCAGCGGCACGAGACCGGCCTTCGAGCCCGCGCCGAGGAGCGCGAGGATCAGCACCAGCGAGGCGAAGAGCGGCGCGGGCGGCGCGGCGCGGATCGTCTCGAAGGCATAGCCGCCCTGCGCGCCCGCGAGCAGCCCGAAGGCGAGCAGCAGCGTGAGCGTGCCGAAGCTCGCCATCACCAGATAGACATAGCCGGCGTGGCGGTTGTCCCGCTCGCGGTGATGCGCCATCACCAACGCCCAGGAGGCGAGCGACATGCACTCCCACGACAGCAGGAAGGTGAAGGCGTCGTCGGCGAGCACCACGAGGGTCATGCCGGCGAGGAAGGCCGGATAGAACGGCAGAACCCGCTGCGGCGCGGGCTCGTGCGCGCCATAGCCGAGAGCGAACAGGCTCGCGGCCGCGCCGCCGAGATTGGCGATGAGGAGGAACCAGGCGGCGAGCGCGTCGATGCGGAGATGCGCGCCCAACCACGGCAACCCGAGCGGCAGCACCGTGTGGGACGGCTCCGCCCCCGCCAGAAGCTGCGACAGCGCGGCGAAGAGGCCGAGCAGCGAGACCGCGAGGCTGATTCCGTAGACCGCGCGATATCCCTGGGGAGAACGCCTGACGACGAGCGCAAGAAGGCTCGTCCCCAAAAGCGCTGGGACGCAGAGAAGCGCGATCGTCAGCGGCATTGCATCGGGCCTCCGGGTTCGCCTCCGGACGGCCCTTCCGCCCTCTCGCGCGCGCCCGCGCGCGCTTTTTCCGCGCTCTGGCGCATCGCCTACCCTTTGAGCCGCACGCCGCGACCGCCGCCGGTGCTGGTTGCGCCTTCGCCGATCAGTTCGATGCCGGCGGCCTCCAGCGCGCCGACGAGCTTCATCAGGGAGTCGACATTGCCGCGGATCACGTCCCCGCTCGCCTCCATGCGCTGGATGGTCGGCACCGACAGGCTCGACAGCTCGGCGAGCCGCCGCTGGTCGATGCCGAGCAGAGCCCTTGCCGCGCGCAACTGCGCTGCCGTGATCATGCTGCTGAAACCATTTGTGACGCGGGCGGAGACACGCGGAAGCCGTGACTGATTCGCACTATGAAGTCACGGCTACGACATTGGAACACTGATTTCAAGCCATCTTTTTGATGTGTAATACATCAGTGATGGCGCGGCGGCGCCGGCCGCGGCCGCAAGCACGGCGTGCGGCCTGCGCGCTTTCGCTGCTGGCCCGGGGGCCCGGCTTGCGGTAGTGCAGAAGCTGGCACAGGGGGTTCCATGCGGCCTCAGGGCTCACGGTCGAAACGACTGGCCGCGCGCGCCGCACGCGGACGGGAGCTTGCGCTGGCTGCTCTGTGCACCGCCGTGCCGCCCGTCGCGACGCGCAACTTTCGCGTCCCCGACACGCAGACAGAGGACGATCCCACCGTCCAGGCCCAGTTGATGCTCCGGCTCGTGGACGCGCGCACGGGCGGCGGCCACCGCATCCGCAACTGCCATTCGCGCCGGCTCGACCGGCGGAGGGTGCAGTGAGGCCGGGCGTGGCTGCGCCGGCGCCATCGCAGAACCCGCCGTCCGCGCCGGCGCTCGCGCACAGCCGCCGCAGCCTCAGCGACCGCATCCGCGCCCTGCCGATCCGCTGGCGCATCGCGGCGGTGGCCGGCCTCAACACCGCCGTGGTGTTGCTGCTCGCCGCGCTGATCTGGGACGGCGCGCGCACGCTCTCCTCCGCCTGGACCGATTTGCGCCAGGCGCGCCAGTCGGACCGGCTCCTGGTCGCGCTCGAGAGCGAGGCCGTGCGCCTGCAAAGCCTCATCCATCGCTACTTCAACCAGCCGCAGCCGAACCTCCTCGCGGACGTCGAGCGCCGGCGCGCGCACCTTCTCGATCTCATCAGGAACCGCGCCGCCGAGGAGCCGATCTTCGCGGGCTCCGCCGAGGAGCTCACGGCGGTGACGGAGCGGTTCCTCGCGGGCTTCGAGCAGCTGCGCGCGGTGCGCGCGGCGATTTCCAGCATCTACGAGCAGGAAGTTCTGCGCGCCGCGCGCGACATGGCCGGCCTCTACGCCGTCGTCGAGAGCGCCACGCCGAACCGCGATGCGCTCATCTGGCCCTCGCTCAGCAAGTCGCGGGAGGCGTTCTCCGCCGCCCTCGTCGCGGCGAACGCCTTCTATCTCTCGCTCGCCGCGGAAGCCGCCGAGGACGCCTACCGGAATCTTGCCGCCATCGAGCACACCGTCCCGGTGATGCTCGACCTCGCCGACGGCGACCTCCAACGCGACGCGCTGCGACGGCTGGGCGCGCGCGTCGTCTCGCTGCGCAAGGGGCTCAACCATCTCACCGAGCGGTTCGCCACGCAGTCGCAGCTTCTGCGCGACGCGATCGACGGCAATCAGGCCGCGATGGCCGACATCATCGGGCGGCTCGCGGAACGCGTGCGCGCGCACGAGGCGCGGGCGCAGACGCATTTCGACGAAGCGCTGAGCGGGGCCTATCTCCAGGTCGCGATGGTTGCGGTCGCGTTCCTCGCGCTCATCGTCGTGATCGGCGTGGCGATCGCCGGCTCGATCAGCGGCCCGCTCGACGAGCTGAAGTCCGCCATGCATGCGATCGTCTCGGGCGACTACGACCGGCGCGTGCACGGCACGCAGGCGCGCGACGAGATCGGCGAGATGGCGCGCGCGGTCGAGGTCTTTCGCGAGAACGCGGTCGCGCGCCGCAAGGCGGAGCAGGAGCTGCGCGAGTCCAAGGAGCGGGCGGAGAACACGCTCGCCGATCTGCGCGAGACGCAGAAGAGCCTCATCGAGGCCGAGAAGCTCGCCGCGCTCGGCAGCCTCGTCGCGGGCGTCGCGCACGAGGTCAACAATCCGGTGGGCATCAGCCTCACCGTCGCCTCGAGCCTCGCGCGGCGCACCGAGACCTTCGCGGCCGAGCTGGCCGACGGGCAAATCCGCCGGTCGCGGCTCGAAGACTTCATCGCCGGAGCGCGCGAGGCGACGAAGCAGCTCGTCGCGAACCTCGAACGCGCGGGCGAATTGATCCAGGCCTTCAGGCAGGTCGCGGCGGACCGCAGCCACGAGGCGCGGCGCCAGTTCGATCTGCGGGAATCGACCGATCAGGTCGTCTCCAGTCTGCGCCCCAGCCTGCGCCGCGCGCAGGTCGCGTTCAAGATCGACATTCCCGAGGGGATCGTGCTCGACAGCTATCCCGGCGCCTACGGGCAGGTGCTCACCAATCTCGTGCTCAACGCGGTGAGCCACGGCTTCGCCGGGCGGCCGGGCGGCGTCATCCGGATCGAGGCGCGGCGCGCGGGACCGCAGGCGGAGATCGTGTTTTCCGACGACGGCGCCGGCATGGCCGAGGAGGTGCGGCGGCGCGCCTTCGAGCCCTTCTTCACCACGCGGCGCAACCAGGGGGGAACCGGCCTCGGACTGCACATCGTGTACAACATCGTCACCCGGCAGCTCGGCGGACGCATTGCGCTGCACTCCGCACCCAACCGCGGCACGACCTTCCGGCTCACCTTGGCGCTCGTTGCCCCGCGCCCGGCGGAATCGGCGGGCCACGTCATGGCCGTCACGGATCCCTAGCATGGCCGAGGACCACGACTTCGTCACTTTCATCGACGACAGCGAGCCGGCCTTGCCGGCCGAAGCGCCCCGGCGCTGGAAGATCGTGGTCATCGACGACGATCCCGCCGTGCACGACGGGACGCGCTTCGCGCTCTACGACTACACCCTGCACGGCCAGGGGCTCGACATCGTCTCCGCCTACTCGGCGGAGCAGGGCCGCGCCGTGCTGCGCGAGCACGGTGATGCCGCGATCGTGCTGCTCGACGTGGTGATGGAGAACGAGACCGCCGGTCTCGATCTCGTCGATTTCATCCGCAACGAGCTGAAGAACGAGACGGTGCGGATCATCCTGCGCACCGGCCAGCCGGGGCAGGCGCCGGAGCGGCGCGTCATCGTCGACTACGACATCAACGACTACAAGGCGAAGACCGAGCTCACCGCCGACAAGCTGTTCACCGCCATCACGGCCGCGCTGCGCAGCCATCAGCAGCTCCAAAAGCTCGTCGAGACCCGCCGCGGGCTCGAAATCATCATCGACGCGGCCTCCACGCTGTTCGACTTCCGCTCGATGCAGCGCCTCGCCGAGGGCGTGCTGACGCAGATCGCCTCCCTGCTCAACGTCGATTGCGCCGGCATCCTGGTGCTGCGCGAGGCCCGCAACGGCGAGGCCTTCTCCATTCTCGCGGGCTCCGGCTGCTACCGCCAATACACGGGTTCGCGCGGGCTCAATCCCGAGCTCCAGCAGCTCGTCGAGCAGGCCTTCGCGCGGCGCCGCCATGCGTTTCACGCCCGCCGCTCGCTGCTCTACATCCGCACATCCGTGGGGCGCGAGATCGTCGTCATGGTGGAGACGGCGCGCCAGCTTTCGGAGACGGACCGCGCGCTGGTCGAAGTCTTCTGCAGCAAGCTCTCGGTCGCGTTCGAGAACGTGATCCTTTACGAAGAGCTGCAGGCGGCGAATGCCGGCCTCGAGGAGCGGGTGCGGGCGCGCACCCACGAGCTCACGCAGGCCAACGAGCGCCTCGGCGCGCAGTGGGAGCGGCTGCGCCGCGCCAACGCTTTCAAGCGCGAGATCATCGGCACCGTCGCGCACGATCTCAAGAACCCGCTCGGCGTGGTGATGGGGCGCTGCGAAATCCTCAAGGACATCGTCGAGGGCGCCCCCGTCGGCAGCGAGCTCGCGCACGAGCAGATCCGCCACATCGAGGAGTCCGGCCGGCGCATGCTGGCCATGGTCGACGCGCTGCTCGCCGACGCGATGGAGGACGCGCTCGATATCACCCTGCGGTTGGAGCGCATCGACCTCGGCAGGCTGGTGCGGCAGGTCGTGGAGACGGGCCGGCCTGCGGCGGCGAGCAAGGGGCAGACGCTCACCGTGTCCGCGCCCGAGAGCCTGATGATCGAGGGCGACGCCGACCGCCTGTGGGAGGCCATCGAGAATCTCGTGAGCAATGCCGTCAAATACACGCCCGCGGGCGGCCGCATCGACGTGTCCGCCGCCCTCGCCGGTGCCGAGGCCGTGGTTGCGGTGCGTGACACCGGGCCGGGCCTCTCGCCGGAGGACGTGGCGCGCCTGTTCGGCCGCTTTCAGCGGCTGTCCGCCAGGCCGACGGCGGGCGAAAGCTCGACGGGGCTCGGCCTGTCGATCGCCAAGAAGATCGTCGATCTACACGGGGGACGCATCGCCGCGGAAAGCGAGGGCCTCCACAGCGGCGCGATCTTCAGCATCGCCCTGCCGCTCGAACGGAGCGCGTGAACCATGACCCAGGCTGTTCCTCACATCATGGTGGTCGACGACGAAAAGTCGACGCGCGACATGGTCGGCGACTATCTGCGCATGCACGGCTTTCGCCCGACCCTCTGCGACGGCGGCGCCGCGCTGCGCGCGGCCTTCGCCAAGGAGGAGCCGGACCTCATCGTGCTCGACCTCAACATGCCGGAGGAGGACGGTCTCTCCATCGTTCGCGACCTCAAGCAGAGGTCGCGCGTGCCGGTCATCATGCTCACAGGCACGGCGAGCGCGATCGACCGCGTCGTCGGCCTCGAGCTCGGCGCCGACGACTACATCGCCAAGCCCTGCGAGCTGCGCGAGCTCGTCGCGCGTATCCGCTCGGTGCTGCGCCGCACGCAGGGTCCCGCGCCCGCCGGCGACCGCGGACCGAAGAACAAGGTGGTGCGTTTCGGCACGAAGTGGCTCGACCTCGACGGCCGCGTGCTGCGCGACGACGCGGGCGTCGAGCACCCGCTCACGGCTTCCGAGTTCAATCTGCTCAAGGCCTTCGCCGAGCACCCCAGGCGGGTGCTCTCGCGCGAGCGGCTGCTCGACCTCGCCAATGCGCGCGACCCCGACGCCTTCGACCGCGCGATCGACATCCGCATCACTCGCATCCGCCGCAAGATCGAGCCAAACCCTGCGCGGCCGAGCGTGATCCGCACCGTGCGCGGCGCGGGCTACGTCTTCTCGCCGGACGGCAAAGGCGTCTGAGCGCGCGCCGTAGCCACGGTGCGAGCGCGCAAGAACAGGCGCGGATGCCGCGGACACCTCTGCGCCGCGAGGCCGCGCTTCACCAGCGCAGCAGGCGCGGCCCGAGCGCAGCGCCGGCCAGCGTCACCGCCGCGATCGCGAGGCCATACCAGGTCGCGACGAACAGCGGCGAGTCGTCGGTGCAATGCGCGGCATAGAGCGCGGCGCCGAACCCACCCGCGAGCAGGCCCGCAACCGCCCCGGCGAGCGCCGGCCGCGTCGGCGCGCCGCGCCGGAGCGCCGCGAACGCCGCCGCAAGTACCGGGGCGGCAAAGAGCGGAATGCTCGCGAGGCACAACAGCGCGTTGCGGCCGACGAGCCGGGAGCCCCATTCCGCGCCCGGCGCCGAGGCCAGTTCATAGACGAGGCCGAGGCCGAGCAGCACCGGCCCGACGAAGACCGCAAAGCGCCACGGCCCCGCGGGCGCGCCGGGCCGGGCGAGGCGCAGCGCAAGCCCCGCCGCGCCCGCGGCGAGCGCGAGCGTGACGGCGAACTTCAGGACAAAGCGCGGATCGCGCACGGCCGTCGCGATGTCCGGGCGGGGGCCGAGCAGCCCCATGAACAGGACGAACGCCGCCACGACGCCGATTGCGACCGCCGCGGCGAAACCGAGATTCAACGGCGGCAGCCGTCCGGGCCGGTCGGAGGCGAGCGCGCGGATGAGATCCTCGGTCGTCATGGCGTGGCCTTCTGCATGATCGCGGCGAGCGCGGCGACGGCGCGATGCAGCGCAACCCGGACGGCGCCCTCGGTCATCGCAAGTCGGCCCGCGGTCTCGCGGATCGAATGGCCGTCGAGCGCGATTGCCTGCATCACGTCCCGCTGCCGCGGCGGCAGCCGGCCGATGTGCCGCGCAAGATCGCGCCGCGGATAGGCGGGCGCGGCATCCTCCGCCGGCAGCGTGTCGAGGACATCCTCGAGTGGAACGTGCGCGTGGCGGCCGCGGCGACGCAGCGCGTCGATCAGCTTGTGGCGGGCAATCGCCCGAATCCAGGGGCCGAGCGGCTCGGTCTCGATCCACGTATGGCGCTTCAGATGAAGCGCGATCAACGTTTCCTGCACGATGTCTTCAGCGTCGACGACGCCTCCCGCGCGCGCGACGGCACCGCGCGCGAGCGCCCGCAGCGCCGGCGCGAGCTCCCGCAACAGCCGCTCGTAGGCGGCGGCTTCGCCGGCATTGGCCGCCCGCAACAGCGCCGCCCACTCCCTCTCTCGGTGCCTCACGGCGCGTCCCTGTCTGTTCGCAGGAGCCGCGTCGATTGTTACCCCGGACCCGGACAAATTCCATCGCGATCACGCGCCCGTCTGCTGCGAAAATTTGGCCGCGAGCGCGCGTAACGAAGGCCGCAGCGACGTCGAACCTCACCAGCATGAGCACGCCGTGCTCCGCGGACGTCGCCGAACAATCGACGGTGTCCCCGACGCTTCGAACCCGCGATTTTGGAAGGGAGAAGGCCCTATGTCGATCGTGAAAGCTTTCCTCATCGCCGCCGGCCTGGTCGCCGGCGCCTCGGCCGCCGCCCGCGCGGGCGAAGGCTCCATCGACACCAACATGGCGTTCGTCTTCAACGCGAGCGGCCACTATCTGAGCGGCAAGGTCAACAGCAAGGGCATGGCCGAGCTGATGAAAGGCGCGAAGGCGCTGCCCGGCGGCGTCAGCATCGTCAGGAGCAAGGGCAAGCTCTATGTGGTGGAGGATCCGAAGGGCACGCTCTACCAGATGGCCAGAGACAAGACGATGTTCTGATCTGGCGCGGCGCCGCAATGCGCAAGATTGCGGATCGACCGCTCAAGCCGCGGCACAACGCCTCGCATGCGATGCGCATGACTGAGGCTCTGGCGTCGCCCGCGCGCCCGGAGGCGAGGCGACTTCTTCGGCCGCCCCGTCGCGGCTCGCGGCGCGCTCGACTCCGCCGCAGACGCAAGGCGCAAGCGGCGAGCGAGTGCGGCGTCTGTTTCGCGCCCGGCGCCGCGACGAAACAATTCGGGCCGCCGCCGAAACCTCTTTCCCCTCGCCGCGACAACCGGACGAAACCGAGCGCGCGTACCGTGCCGTCCTATCGCACGAACCCCAGCCCATGGGGCGAACCGGAGGACGTCACGATGATCGCCCTGAGCAAGCCGACGATTGCATTGGCCGCCTTGATCGCGGCCGGCTTCGTCACCCTCCTCGACATGGCCCAGAGCCGGCCGGAACCCTCGGCCGCCGCGGTGGTCGCCGCCCGCTTTCCCACCGACGAAACGATGGCGGCGCCCATGATCGACAAAACCGCGCCGGCCGCCGAGCGCGCAAGCCCCGCGAAATCGGAGCGGCGCGCCCGGGCCGGCTGCGCCCACGAGCACTGGCCCTCCATGGCCGACGCGTGCCTGATCTCGACCGACGGCGAAAGGCCGCGCCGGCCGAGCCGTACCATCGCCATCGAGCGCCAGGCCGCGGTCGACGCCGCCGCCGTGCGCTGATACGGCCGATTTTTCCGGTTCCTTCCGCAACATCCACATCGACGGAGACCGCCATGCGTCGCCTCACCCGCACCGCCGCCGCTGCGCTCGCCCTCGCCTGCCTCTGCGCGCCGGCGCGCGCGAGAGCCGAACAAGCAACGTTCCCGTTCTTCCTCGTTCCGCTGTTCGCCCCGGCCCAGCCGAGCCGGGCGGCGGCGCCGGTCTACGCGCCCGAACGGTCCTACGAGCCCGGCGCCGCCGCCCCGCGCGGCGCCCGCGCGACAACCCGCGCGATCGTCGCCTTCGGCGGCCGCTACGCGCCCGGCACGGTCATCATCAACACGTCGGAACGACGGCTTTATCTGGTGATGCCGGGCGGCAAGGCCCTGCGCTACGCCATCGGCGTCGGCCGCGAGGGCTTTCAGTGGTCCGGCACGCGCAGGATCACGAGCAAGCAGGAGTGGCCGGAATGGCGTCCGCCGCAGGAAATGCTGCGCCGCCGCCCCGACCTGCCGCGCTACATGGCCGGGGGACTGAGCAATCCGCTCGGCGCGCGCGCCCTCTATCTCGGCGGCACGCTCTACCGCATTCACGGCTCCAACGAGCCGGACACGATCGGCCAGGCGGTTTCGTCCGGCTGCATCCGCATGCTCAACGCGGACGTCGTCGACCTGTACGAGCGCGTCAAGATCGGCACGCAGGTGGTGGTGCAGCGCTGAAAAACGGCGGTTTGCAGATCGGCGCAGCCCACGGCGGCCCTTCCGGTGGCCAGGCGGGGGGGCTTGCGTTTTTAACCAATCGCGGTTTGCCGAAAACGGCGCGTCTCGTTCGCTTCCGCCGTTGCCGGGCTTGACCCGGCCCTCCATGATGTTGTGCAAGGGCGCATGAGATTTCGGCGCGGATCGCTGGGCATGACGCGTACGCCTCGGAATCCTCCCTTACGAAAAGCCATTCTTACGAAAGCAATCGCCACATGCTCCGGATCGCGGTCATCGGGCTCGGCTGGTGGGGCAGGCAGATCGTAAGCTGCCTCGAGGGCAGCCCGCGCTTCCGCGTCGTCGCCGCATATGACGTGAACCGCGCCGCCGCCGAAGACTTTGCCGCGCAGCGCGGCCTGCCGCTCGTCGAGAGCTTCGACGCGGCCCTTGCCCGCCCGGATGTGGACGCCGTCGCCATTGTGACGCCGCACGCCGAGCACGAAGCGCAGGTGCTCGCCGCGGTCGCCGCCGGCAAGCAGGTCTTCTGCGAGAAGCCGCTCGCGCTCAGCGCCGCGAGCGCCGAGCGGATGCTCGAGGCCTGCGCGCGCGCCGGCGCCGTGCTGGGTGTGGGGCACGAGCGGCGCTACGAACCGGCGCTCGAAGAGGTGCAGCGGCTCTGCGGCAGCGGAACGCTCGGCCGCCTGATGCACCTCGACGCCAATGTAAGTCACGACATTTTCCGCGCGCTCGATCCGACCAACTGGCGGCTCAGTCCCGAGCACGCGCCGGCGGGCGCGATGACGGCGCTCGGCATCCACCTGACGGACCTTTTCATCGCGCTGGCGGGCAGGCCCGCCCGCGTGGCCGCCCGCACGGCGCGGCATGTCTTCGCGCCGCCGGCGGACGACTATGTCGCCGTTGACATCGACTTCGAAAACGGCATCTCAGGGCGCGTGACCTGCCTGTCGGCGACGCCCTTCTACGGCCGATTCACCGCCTATGGCGACAAGGGGTGGGTCGAGGTGCAGGAAGGAGGCAATGTCGACAAGGGTCTGCCCACGGTGCTGATGCAGGCGGGGCCGTCGTCGGACGCCCGCATCGTGAAGCACTACGAACCGGCCAACACTGTGCTCGCGAATTTCGAGGCGTGGGCCGATGCGGTCGAGGGCCGCGCGCCGTACCGCTTCACGCCCGACCAGATGCTCGCCAACGTGAAGGTGCTGGAGGCCGTGATCCGCTCCGCCGCGGCCGGCGGCACGCCCATCGCCATCGCTTGAGACCGCCGGCCGCGGAGCCGCGCCATGCAGGAAACCAAGGAAAAAGTCGCCCTGAGCTCGATCGCGGCCTCCGCCGGACTGACGATCGCCAAAGGGATCGTCGGCCTGAGCTCGGGCTCGCTCGCGATCCTGTCGGAGGCCGGGCATTCGCTGATCGATTTCGCAGCCACCGTGATGACCTATTTCGCGGTGCGCGCCTCCGGCAAGCCGGCGGACGCCGAGCACCACTACGGGCACGGCAAGATCGAGAGCATCGCCGCGCTCGCCGAGACGGCGCTGCTGTTTCTGCTCTCCGGCATCGTGATCTGGGAGGCGGCGCAGCGCCTCTTCGGCAGCCGCCAGGGGCACGTCGAGATCGGCGTGGCGAGCTTCGCGGTCGTCCTCGTGTCGATCGTCGTGGATTTCTTTCGCGCGCGGCTGCTCTATCGCGTCGCCGCCGAGACCTCGAGCGAGGCGCTCGAAGCCGATGCGCTGCATTTCGGCTCCGACATGTGGTCGTCGATCGCGGTGCTCGTCGGCCTGTGCGGCGTCTGGCTCGGTCATCCCTGGGCCGACCCCGCGGCCGCGCTCGTGGTCGCGGCCTTCGTCTGCCTCGCCGGCTGGCGGCTTGCGAGCCGCACCATCTCCTCGCTGACGGACGAGGCGCCCCCGGGCGCGGCCGAGCGGATCGAGCGGATCGTCCGCCGCGTGCCCGGCGTCGTCGACATCGAACGCCTGCGCGTGCGGCGCGCCGGCGCGGTGCTGTTCGTCGATCTGTCGCTCGGCGTGAGCCGCACGCTGCCGCTCGACCGGGTGGCCGAGCTGAAGGCGGAAGTGGCGCGGGCGATCGAGAAGGAGATGCCGGAGGCGGAGGTCGCGGTCATCACGGCGCCGCGCGCGCTCGACGACGAGAGCGTGCTCGAGCGCGTCCTGGTGATCGCGCGCAACCGCGCGCTCGCGGTCCACCACGTCACCGTCCATGCCGTCGGCGAGCGGCTCGCCGTCTCGCTCGATCTCGAGGTCGACGGCAAGCTCACGCTCTCGGCGGCGCACGAGATCGCCGACGGGCTGGAACAGGCCATCGCGGAGGAGCTGGGCCCCGACGTCGAGGTCGAGACCCACATCGAGCCGCTGCAGATCGAGGATCGGACCGGCGAGGATGCAAGCCCCGAGCGCGTCGCGGAGGTCGGCGCCGCCCTCGCCGAGCTCGCCGCGCAGCTCGGCCCGCTGCGCAACGTGCACGACGTGCGCGTCCGCCGGACGGAGGAAGGAGAGATCATCAACTTCCACTGCCGCGTCGATCCTTCGCTCACGGTCGAGGCGGTGCACGACCATGTCGACGACGTCGAACGCGCGCTGCGGCGGCGCTGGCCCTCGATCAAGCGCGTGATTGGCCACGCCGAGCCGCATCTGCCGGCCGCGTAGAGCGGATTCGATTTGAGTGGAGGCGACGTGTCCCGCGCGCGGCGCGGGGAATTTTTTACCTCTCCCCGCATGCGGGGAGAAGGCGTGTTCCTCGCAAGGCGGCGAGAGGAAGTCCGTGGCGCGGGGAGAGAGGGGACGGCCGCCTCCGGTTTCGATCGAGCCGGCCTCACGGGATCAGCACCGCCGCCCCCTGCAGGCGGCCCGCCCGCAGGTCGGCGAGCGCATCGTTGGCCTGCGCGAGCGGATAGCGGGTCACCTCCGTCTTGACGCCGGCGAGCGGAGCCAGAGCGAGGAATTCGCGCGCGTCCTCGCGCGTCAGATTGGCGACCGAGACGATGCTCCGCTCCTCCCACAGCCAGCGATAGGGGAAGCTTGGAACGTCGGACATGTGGATGCCGCCGCAAACGACGCGGCCGCCCTTGCGCACCGCCTGCAGCGCCGCCGGCACGAGCGCGCCGACGGGCGCGAAGATGATCGCGGCGTCGAGCGGCCGCGGCGGCCGCTCGTCGGAACTGCCCGCCCACACCGCGCCGAGCGCGCGCGCGAACCGCTGCGAGGCCTCGTCCCCGCGGCGGGTGAAGGCGTAGACTTCGCGCCCCTGCCAGATCGCGACCTGGGTGAGGATGTGCGCAGCGGCTCCGAAGCCATAGAGGCCGAGCGCCTTGCCCTCGCCGGCCATGCGGTAGCTGCGCCAGCCGATGAGGCCCGCGCAGAGGAGCGGCGCGAGCGCGGCGTCGTCCCCGCCCTCCCCGAGCGGGAAGCAGTAGCGCGCATCGGCGACCACATGGGTCGCGTAGCCGCCGTCGCGCGTGTAGCCGGTGAACAGGGGGGCGTCGCAGAGGTTCTCGCGCCCCTCGCGGCAATAGGGGCAGACGCCGCAGGTATGGCCCAGCCAGGGGACGCCCACGCGCTGCCCCACGGCGAAGCCTTCGACGCCGGGCCCCAGGGCCACGACCTCGCCCACGATCTCATGGCCTGGCACGACCGGCAGCTTCGGCTCGGGCAGTTCGCCATCGACCACGTGGAGGTCGGTGCGGCACACGCCGCAGGCGGAGACCGCGACGAGGACCTCGCCCGGCCCCGGGCTCGGCGCCGGGCGCTCGCGCATCACGAGCGCCGTGCCCGGCCGCTCCAGCACCATGGCGCGCATCATCGCCATCGCCATCGTGGACTGCCTTTCTCTCGCCGCGCCGACGCGCTAGACCATCCGTCAATCTTGCCGGCCCATCGTGGACAGATCAAATGCGCACAGAAGAGCCGCGTCCCGTCCGTCTCGCGGATTACCGGCCGCCCGACTGGCTGGTGGACACCGTCGAGCTCAACGTGGTCCTGCACCCGACCGCAACGCGCGTGCAATCCCTCCTGCATCTGCGGCCCAACCCGCAGGCCGAGGCGCCGGCGCCGATCGTGCTCGACGGCGAGGCGCTGCGCCTCGTCAGCGTGAAGCTCGACGGCGCCCTGCTGCCGCCGGAAAGCTATGTCGCCACCCCCGAGCGGCTCTCCATCCCGCAGCCGCCCCACGGGCCGTGCCGGCTCGAGATCGAGACCGAGATCAACCCCTCCGCCAACACGCAGCTCATGGGGCTCTACCGCTCGAACGGCACCTATTGCACGCAGTGCGAGGCGGAGGGGTTCCGCCGCATCACCTATTTCCCCGACCGGCCCGACGTGATGGCCGTCTATACGACGCGGATCGAGGCCGAGAAGGCCGAGGCGCCGATCCTGCTCGCGAACGGCAATCGGATCGACGCCGGCGACATTCCCGGCACGACCCGGCATTTCGCCGTCTGGCACGATCCGTTTCCGAAGCCCTCCTATCTGTTCGCCCTCGTCGGCGGCGACCTCGCCTGCGTCGAGGACCGCTTCGTCACCATGTCCGGCCGCGAGGTCGCGCTGCGGATCTATGTCGAGCACGGCAAGGAGGACCGCTGCGCCTATGCGATGGATTCGCTCAAGCGCGCCATGGCGTGGGACGAGCGCACCTTCGGCCGCGAATACGATCTCGACGTCTTTATGATCGTTGCGGTCTCCGACTTCAACATGGGGGCGATGGAGAACAAGGGCCTCAACATCTTCAACGACAAATATGTGCTGGCGACGCCGGACACCGCGACCGACAGCGACTTCGCGAGCATCGAGGCCATCATCGCCCACGAATACTTCCACAACTGGACCGGGAACCGCATCACCTGCCGCGACTGGTTCCAGCTCTGCCTCAAGGAGGGGCTCACCGTCTTCCGCGATCAGGAGTTCACGTCCGACCAGCGCTCCCGCCCGGTGAAGCGCATCGCCGACGTGCGCCTGTTGCGCGCCCACCAATTCATCGAGGACGCGGGCCCCCTCGCCCATCCGGTGCGGCCCAGCCTCTATCACGAGATCAACAACTTCTATACGGCGACGGTCTACGAGAAGGGCGCGGAAGTCGTCCGCATGCTCAAGACGCTGCTCGGGCCGGAGGCGTTCCGCGCGGGCATGGACCTCTACTTCGCGCGTCACGACGGGCAGGCCGCGACCGTCGAGCAGTTCGTGCAGTGCTTTGCGGACGCAAGCGGCCGCGACCTGTCGGCGTTCATGCGCTGGTACACCCAGGCCGGCACGCCGCAGGTGACCGCGTCCGGACGCTTCGACGCTCCGTCCCGCACCTATCGGCTCGAGCTGACGCAGACCGTGCCGCCCACCCCGGGGCAGCCCCACAAAGAGCCGATGGTGATCCCGCTCGCGCTCGGGCTCGTCGACGGCGAGGGGCGCGACTTGCCGCTCGTCACCGACCGCGGCGAGAGGATCGAGCGCGGCGTGCTCGTGCTGACCGAGCCCGCGCAGACCTTCGTGTTCAAGGACATCCCGTCGCGTCCGGTGCTGTCGCTCAACCGGGGGTTCTCGGCCCCGGTGAGGCTCGTGGACAACCTGTCCGCGGCCGACCTCGCATTCCTCGCCGCGCGCGACCCGGATCCGTTCAACCGCTGGCAGGCTGTGCAGAGCCTTGCGACCGCGCTGCTCGTCGACAATGTCGCGGCGCTGCGCGCGGGCCGGCCGACGCGCGAGGACCCCGCCTTGACGACGGCCCTGCGGGCCATCCTCACCGACGCGGCGCTGGAGCCCGCCTTCGTCGCGCAGACCCTCACCCTGCCCTCGGAAGCCGATGTCGCGCGCGAGATCGGGCAGGACGTCGATCCGGACGCGATCTTCGCCGCTCGCGCCGAGCTGCGGCGGACGACGGGGCAGGCGCTCGCCGATCTTCTGCAGGAGACGGTGACGCGCCTGCACGACCCCGGCCCCTACAGTCCGGACGCGGCGAGCGCCGGCCGGCGCGCGCTCAAGAACACCTGCCTCGACCTGCTCGCCGCCGCGGCGCAGGGGGACGCGATCGCGCGGGTGATGCGGCAGTACGAAACCGCCGACAACATGACCGACCGAATGGCCGCGCTCGCCATTCTTTCGCTCTACGACACGCCGCAGCGCGCGGCCGCGCTCGACGACTTCTACCGGCGCTACCAGGACAATCCGCTGGTGATCGACAAATGGTTCGCCCTGCAGGCCGCGATTCCCGAAGAGGCGACGCTCGCGCGCGTGCGCGCCCTGACGGAGCATCCGGCCTTCTCGTTCGCCAATCCCAACCGCGTCCGCGCCCTCATCGGGTCCTTCGCGCAGACGAACCAGACCCAGTTCAATCGCCGCGACGGCGCAGGCTATGCCTTCGTGGTCGACACCGCGCTCGCGCTCGATGCGCGCAACCCGCAGGTCGCGGCCCGGCTTCTCTCCGCGTTCAAGAGCTGGCGCGCGCTCGAGCCCGAGCGCCGGGCGAAGGCGGAAGCGGCGCTGCGCCGCGCGGGCGAAGCGCCCGAGCTCTCGCGCGACGTCGCCGACATCGTGGCGCGCGCGCTCGCCGAGGCCTGAGGCGCGCGCTTTCGCCGAAAGAGGGCGGCGCGGCCGAGCCCGCGTCGCCGCGCGCCGCTCCGTACGATCCCAGGTTTTGTGGTCGCAGCACGCGCGCAAACTATTAGTCGAGCCGCTCGCACCCCGCGCCGACGCGCGCTTTGAATTTCACCGCCACCTCTCGACAAATCGGCACGCTTCGATTCCAATCGACGTGATTCGGAGAGATGCGGCACATCCTCCGCGCAGAGGCTGTTACAAGGACTTCCGACGGAGGCGGGCGATGGCGCGCGGCGACGCTGCGGGCGCCTCGGCACAATGTGATTCCATCAAAGGACTGGCCCAATCCGTCGCCGACCCCGCTTATCGGCGGCTGCTCACGGCCGAGCCGATCCTCCGCCGCGCCGTTCCCGTCCTCATCGTTGCGTTCCTGGTCACGGTCGGCATCGGCGCCGTCATTCAGATCCTCGAGCATCGCCGCCAAGCCCTCAGCGGCGGGCGCGCCGCGGTCGAGGCGCTGGCGGAGATCGTGGCGGAGCGCCTCGCGCGGCCGGGGGCCGCAGCGCCACGCAGCGAGGCGCAGGCCGCGCTCGAACGGGCGCTGCCCCAAGTCGGCATCGCCGGACATCTGATCCTCCTCAGCGACTCCGACGATCTCGTGCTCGCGGCCTGGCCGGCGGCGGCGGCGCGCGCGAACGCCACGCTGGCGGACGCGCTGGGCCGGATCGAAAACCGCTTTCCGCCGCACGGCGCGGGCGACGTGGTGGAGACGACGCTGCCCGACGGCGCGACCGCCTATGCGGCGATCCGCACCCTGCCCCACCCGCTCGGCCGCGTCGCCGTCCTGCAGACGCAGGCCGCGATGCTCGCCGCCTGGCGCACGGACACGGCGCTCACCGTCACGCTGTTTGCGACGACGGGTTTCGTGCTGCTCATCCTCGGCTTCGCCTTCCACTGGCAGGCGACGCGCGCGCGCGAGGCCGACGTCATCTACGACACCGTGCATGCCCGCATCGACACCGCGCTCAACAGCGGACGCTGCGGCCTGTGGGACTGGGACCTCGGACGCGGCCGCATCTACTGGTCGCATTCGATGTTCGCCATGCTGGGGCTCGAGCCGCGCGACCGCCTGCTCGACTTCGCCGAGATCCGGCCGCTGTTCCATCCCGACGACGTGCCGCTGCACGAATGCGCGCAACGCGGCGCAACGCCGCCGAACGGGCAGATCGACCACGGCTTTCGCATGCGGCACGCGGCCGGCCACTGGGTGTGGCTGCGCGCGCGCTGCCAGATCGTCTATCCGCCCGACGAGCCCGCGGGCCACATGATCGGCATCGCCGTCGACGTCACCGAGCAGCGGGAACTTGCGGCGCGGACCGCCGAGGCGGACCTGCGGCTGCGCGACGCGATCGAAGCGCTCTCGGAGGCCTTCGTCCTGTGGGACGCCGACAACCGGCTCGTGCTCTGCAATTCGAAGTTCCAGAGCCTCCACGGCCTGCCCGACCATGCCGTGCGCCCGGGCACGCGCTACGAGGCCGTGCTCGCGGCCGGAACGCGGCCGGTCGTGCGCAAGTCCATGCCGAGCGACGGCGGCCGGGAGCAGGGAACGTTCGAAGCGCAGCTCGAAGACGGGCGCTGGCTGCAGATCAGCGAACGGCGCACCAAGGACGGCGGCTTCGTCTCGGTCGGCACCGACATCACGCTGCTCAAGCGCCACGAACAGAAGCTCATGGAGAACGAGCGGCAGCTCCGCGCGATGGTGAACGACCTCAAGAGCACGCACCAGGCGCTGGCGCGGCAGGCCGAGCAGCTCGCGCAGCTCGCGGAGAAGTACAACGAGGAGAAGACGCGCGCGCAGGAGGCCAACTACGCAAAGTCCGAGTTCCTCGCCAATATGAGCCACGAGCTGCGCACGCCGCTCAACGCCATCATCGGCTTTTCCGAGATCATGCAGTCGGGCGTGTTCGGCCCGCTCGGCGAGAAGTATCAGGAATACTGCCGCGACATCCGCGAGAGCGGCCGCTACCTACTCGACGTCATCAACGACATCCTCGACATGTCGAAGATCGAGGCCGGGCGCATGGAGCTCGGCATCGAGGAGTTCGATCTCGGCGGGGTGGTGGCCGAGGCGCTGCGCATCATCGCGCCGCGGGCGCAGGACAAGAGGCTGACGCTGAACGTCACCGTGCCAGACGAACTCCGCCTGCACGCCGACCGGCGCGGCACCAAGCAGATCCTGCTCAACCTGCTCTCCAACGCCGTCAAGTTCACGCCCGCCGGCGGCGCCGTCAGCGTCTCCGCCGAGGCGACCGACGAGGTCGTGTCGATCACCGTCGAGGACACGGGGATCGGCATTCCCGCCGCCGCGCTCAGGAATCTCGGCCGCCCCTTCGAGCAGGTGCAGAGCCAGTTCACCAAGAGCCATCCGGGCTCCGGTCTTGGCCTCGCGCTCGCCAAGTCGCTCACCGAGCTGCACGGCGGCCGCATGTCGATCCGCTCCGCGCCGGGCAAGGGAACGGCGGTGCTCGTCTGCCTCCCGCGCCAGGCGCGCACGCGCGAGCCCGCCGCCGTCACCCACGCCGCCTGACGTTTTTCGCGAACGGCCGCAGCCGTCCATCACGCGCGAGCAAGCGGAGCGAAACTCGGGGGAGACCTCTCCCGCACGGCGCCGCATCCGGGGCGCGTCGAAGACCTGTGCAAGCGGCGGCGATCGCGCGCCTCAAGGCGCGGTGCCGAGAATGCGCGTGAAGCAGGCGCGCACGCGCTCCTGCGTCTCGGCGAGATGCGCGTCGAGCATCGCGAAGTCGGGCAGGTCGGCCGCGCGCCCGAGCAGGCCGAGAAGCTCCGCGCCCGCCGTCTGCGGATCGAAGGGGCCGACGAGGCAGAGACGCAGGATCTGCGTCAGGTCCTGATAGAGCCGCGCCGCCGGGCGCAGAATCTCCGCGTCCGCGACCGAGAGAATGCCGAGCCGCCACGCCTTGTCGAGCACGCCGGCGGTCGAAGTGTCGAGAATCTCCGGGTGCCGCGCGGCGTGCACGAGCTGCAGATACTGCGCGATGAACTCGAGGTCGATGAGGCCGCCCGCGGCGTATTTGAGGTCCCAGCGGTCGCCCTCGCCTTTCTCCGCGGCGATGGCGCGCCGCATCTCGACGACGTCGGCCGCGATCACCTCCGCGTCGCGCGGCTGGCAGAGCACGTTGCGGATGACAGCCCCGACGCGGGCGGCGAAATCGGCCGAGCCGCACAGCACCCGCGCGCGCGTGAGCGCCATGTGCTCCCACGTCCAAGCCTCGTGACGCTGGTAGTCGTCGAAGGAATCGATCTGGGTCGCGACCGGGCCCGAGCGCCCGGAGGGCCGCAGCCGCATGTCCACCGGATAGAGCGCGCCGTAGTTCGTCTGCACCGTCAAGGCGGCGATGAAACGCTGCGTGAACCGCGCGAAATACTGCGCGCCGTAGAGCGGCCGCGGCCCGTCGCTCTCCATGCGCTCGGGATCGAAATCGTAGATCAGGATGAGATCGAGGTCGGAGCCCGCCGTCATTTCGCGGCCGCCGAGCTTGCCCATCGCCAGCACCGCGGTCTGCTGGCCCGCCACGCGGCCGTGGGCCTCCGCGAACTTGCGTTCGACGGTGGAATGGACGCGCCGGATCACCGTGTCGGCAAGGCAGGCGAAGGCCTCGCCCGCCTGCCGCGCCGAGATGGTGCCGGAGAGAATGCGGGTGCCGATGAGAAAAAGCTGCTCCTGCTTGAACAGGCGGACGCGGTCGAGAAAGTCTTCGTAGGACTGGGCTTCGCCGATCGAGCGGTCGAGGGTGGCGGCGAGGCTGCGCTCGTCCGGCAGCGTGCCGAAGAAGGCCGGGTCGATGAGCGCATCCATCACGTGCGGATGCTGCCCCAGGATGTCGGCGAGGCGCGGGGCGGTGCCGATGATGAGCGCGATCAGCGCCACGAGATCCGGGTTTCGCCGCAGGAGCGAGAGCAGGCGCGCGCCGCCGTGCAGGTTCGCGAGGAAGCGGTCGAGCGCCTGCAGCGCCGCATCGGCATCCGCCGCGCGCGAAAGATGATGCAGCAGGATCGGCGCCAGCTCCTCGATCTGCGACCGCGCGAGCTCGCCCCGCAGCGAGCGGTAGCTGCGCGAGAGCCAGCGGCGCACGGTGGCGGAGGCCTCGAACGGGCGCTCGAATCCCATCTCCGCCAGTCGGTCGAGCGTCTCGCGATCGTCCTCCATCGGGGGGAAGACGAGCGCCGGCTGCCCCTCGGGGCGGCCGGGTGGGGCCTCGAAGAGCTGCGCGTAATGGTCCTGCACGGTGCGCAAGTGGTGCCCGAGGGCGTCCGCGAAGGCGTCGCGGCTTTCAAAGCCGAGAAAGCGGGCAAACTCGCCGAGCGCCTCGCGATCCGCCGGCAGCGTGTGCGTCTGCTCGTCGTTGACCATCTGCAGCCGATGCTCGACCGAGCGCAAAAAGCGGTAGGCGGAATCGAGGTCGGCGCGCGTTTCGGCGTCGATCCAGCCGCCCGCGGCGAGCGCCTCGAGCGTGGACAGCGTCTCGCGCCCGCGCAGCTCGGGATGGCGGCCGCCGGCGATGAGCTGCTGCGTCTGTGCGAAGAACTCGATCTCGCGGATGCCGCCGCGTCCGAGCTTGATGTTGTGGCCTTCGATGGCGATCTCGTCGTGCCCGCGATAGGCGTGGATCTGCCGCTTCATCGCCTGCACGTCGGCGATCGCCGCATAGTCGAGATATTTGCGCCAGATGAAGGGGGAGAGCTGCCGCAGAAACTGTTCACCGGCGGCGATGTCGCCGGCGCAGGGCCGCGCCTTGATGAGCGCCGCCCGCTCCCAATTCTGGCCCACGCTCTCGTAGTAGTCGAGCGCCGCCCCGGTCGAGAGGGCGATCTGCGTCAGGCCGGGATCGGGCCGCAGCCTGAGGTCGACCCGGAAGACGTAACCGTCGGCCGTGCGCTCCTGCAACAGGCGGGCGAGATTGCGGGTGAGGCGGACATAGAACGGCGCCGCCTCGGTGTCGGGCGCGAGCACGCCCGCATCCGGATCGAAGAGGCAGATGAGGTCGATGTCGCTCGAATAGTTGAGCTCAAAGCCCCCCATCTTGCCCATGGCGAGCACGATGTAGCCGCATCCCAGCTCCGGGCGGGCGGGGTCCCGGAGGCGGAGCTTGCCGCTCTCGGCCGCGCGGCGCAGCAGGAACGCGAGCGCGCCGGAGACCGCGGCATCGGCGAAGCGGGTGAGCGCCCCCGTCACCTCCGGCACCTGCCACACGCCGCCGATGTCGGCGAGCGCGACGAGCAGGGCCGCCTCCGCCTTGGCGCGGCGCAGCACCTGCGCCGCCACCGCCTCGTCGTCCGTCGCGGCCGTGCGCTGCGCCGTCTCGGCGAGCAGCGCCTCGAACCGGTCCTCGGGGGCGGTCTCGAGCAGGCGCAAGAGCCGCTCGGGCTCGCGGCTCGCAAGGTCCCAGAGGAACGGCGAGCCGTCGGCAAGCCCCTCGACGAGCGAGCGAACCACGGGGCGGGCGGCCATGAGCTGCGCGAGGCCCTTGCCGGCGCTCGTGCGCGCGAGCGGCCGCAGCCAGTCGTCCACCTTGCGGCGCGCGGCCTCGGGCGACACGCACAAGGGCGCACTGACGATGCGCGCGGCGAGCGCGTCCCCTGTCGGCGCCGCCGCACGGCTGCTGCGGGGGGCCGTCATGCTGCGGCCGTGCCGGTGCTCGCCCGGGGCAGGGCGAGGGTCGCCTTGAGGCCAGGCTTGTTGTCCTCGAGGCGCAGCTCCCCGCCGTGCAGGCTCGCGACCGCGGAGGCGAGGCTGAGGCCGAGGCCGGAGCCCGGCTGCGACCGGCTCGATTCGAGGCGGACGAAGCGCTCGACGACGCGGCGGCGGTCGCTCTCGGGAATGCCCGGCCCCCTGTCGGCGACGGATAACAGCACGCGGTCGCCCTCCGCGCGGGCCGCGATGACGATTTCGGAGGCGAAGCCTTCCGACGGAACCCCGTTCATTGTCTGCCCCTCTCGCGGCGCCGCATACTTGATCCCGTTGTCGACGAGGTTGGCAAGGGCCTGGCTGACGAGCTCGCGGTTGGCCTTGAGGGGAATGGGCCCCTCGGCCTCGACCCGCAGCGCGAGGCCCCGGTCTTCGGCCACCGGTTCGTAGAGCTCGCCGATGTCGCGCGCGATCGCGGCGGCGTCGAACTCGCTCATATTGTCGCGCGCCTGCCCGGACTCCGCCCGCGCAATCATCAGAAGCGCGTTGAACGTGGCGATGAGCGCGTCCGACTCCTCGATCGTCGACTCCAGGGCGGCCCGGTACTCGGCCTCGCTGCCGCCCGCGCGCAGCGCCGCCTCGGCGCGGTTGCGCAGGCGGGTGAGCGGCGTCTTGAGGTCATGGGCGATGTTGTCGGACACCTCCTTGAGGCCGCGCATCAGCGCCTCGATGCGCTCCAGCATCGCGTTGAGATTGCCGGCGAGGCGGTCGAGCTCGTCGCCGGTGCCGGCGACCGGCAGGCGCCCCGTGAGGTCGCCGGCCATTATGGTCTGCGTGGTCGCGGTCATGGCGTCGACCCGCTTCAGGACCCGGCGGGTGATGAAGAAGCCGCCGGCGAGTCCGAGCACGACCACGACCGCGACCGACCACTTGCCCGCCGCCCAGACGATCTCGCGCAGCCGCTCGCGCTCGTCGAGATCGCGCCCGACCAGGAGGCGGAAGCCGCCGGGCAGGTGAAAGACCCGCACGAGCGCCCGGTGCTCCGCGCTGCCGGCGCCTTCGTCCAGACGCTTGTAGAAGGTCTCGGCCCAGCCCGCGCGCTCCAGAATGGTCGCATCGAGGGAGCCGATATTGCCGGCGAGCGCCTCGCCGCCGGCGGTGGTGACGAGATAGAGGCTTGAGCCCGGCCGGCGCGCGCGGGCATCGATGATGAGGACGAGGCGGCGAATGCCGGCGAGCCGATACTGCTCCGCAAGCCCGGTGATCTCGGCGTTGACGGTTTCGGTGATCTGCTCGGTGATGAGGCGGCCGGTGTTCCAGGCGAAATAGCCGAGGAGAAAAGCCGCGAACAGCGCGAAGACCGTGAGATAGGCGAGCGACAGCTTGAACGCCGTCGTGCGGACGAGCTTACCGAGCGCCGTCACGGATCATGTACCCCGCCCCGCGCACGGTGTGCAGCAGCGGGCGCGCGAAGCCCTTGTCGATCTTGCTGCGCAGCCGCGAAATATGCACGTCGATGACGTTCGTCTGCGGATCGAAATGATAATCCCAGACGTTCTCGAGCAACATGGTGCGGGTCACCACCTGCCCGGCGTGCTTCATCAGATATTCGAGCAGGCGGAACTCGCGCGGCTGCAGAACGATCTCGGTGTCGCCCCGCCTCACCTCGTGCGAGAGCCGGTTGAGCTCGAGATCGCCCACGCGATACACGGTCTCTTCGTTGGGGCCGGGACGGCGGCGGGCCAGCACCTCGACGCGGGCGAGCAGCTCCGAGAACGCATAGGGCTTCGGCAGGTAGTCGTCCCCGCCCGCGCGCAGACCCTTCACCCGGTCGTCGACCTGGCCGAGCGCGGAGAGGATCAGCACCGGGGTTCCGACATTCTTGCTGCGCAGGATGCCGATCATCGCGAGCCCGTCGAGCCGCGGCAGCATGCGGTCCACCACGAGCACGTCGTGCTCGCCGCTCAGCGCGAGCGCGAGCCCCTCTTCGCCGTCGTGGGCGACCTCGGCGACATGGCCGACCTCGCGGAACGCCTTCACGAGATAGTCGGCGGCGTCGCGATCATCTTCAACGATGAGGATGCGCATACCGGACATCGGTTAAGACCCGCCGTGCGCAGAGTAAAGCCCGTTACGTCGCCTCCTCCCGAGGAGCCGCCGCGCGGTCCCCGATGGACGGCGGCTTGACGGCAGGGCACGAGGGGACGGCGAACGCAGGGGCGTCCGCCATCCCCTCGCGGGCGTCCGGCGCCGTCGGGGGGCGTTGGGGGGCCGGCGCCGGACTGAGGGCGGGGACAGGCTTGCGCCCGTCCCCGGGGGGTCGAGCCGCCGGCGGGGGCGACGGATGCCGACGGAACGTCCCCCATTTCGGTCACGCGCGGCCGACCGGCACCGCCACGAAGCGGGTGACGTCGCCGGATTTCACGCGCATGAGAATCGTGCGCTTGCCTTCCGTGCGGGCGGTGTCGAGCGCCTGGCGCACATCGGCCGGGGAGGAGACCCGCTTGCCGCCGACCTCGACGATGACGTCGCCGGTCTTGAAGCCGCGCTCGGCGGCCGGACCGTCCGGATCGACGTCGGTGACGACCACGCCCTCGCTGCCCGCGCCCGCCACGCTGCGCGCCGGGGCGAGCGAGAGGCCGAGCTTCGGCACGTCGGCCCCTTCCTTCTCGCGGTCGCCGAAATCGGCCTTGGCCTCGCGCGTGTTGGGCATGGTGCCGAGCGTCAGCGTGACGGTCTTCTCCGCGCCGTTGCGGACCACGCCGAGCTTCACCGGCTCGCCCGGCGCCATGGCGCCGATCTTCTTGGCGAGGTCGCGCGCATCCTTCACCGGGGAGCCGTTGATCGAGACGATGACGTCGCCGGACTGGATGCCGGCCTTGGCGGCCGGACCGTTCTCCTGCGGGTCGGCCACCAGCGCGCCCTTCGGCTCCTTGAGGCCGAGGCTGTCGGCGATGTCGGCGGTGACGGGCTGGATCTGCACGCCGATCCATCCGCGGACGACGTAGCCCTTGTCCTTGAGCTGGGCCACCACCTGCTTGACCGTGTCGGCGGGGATCGCGAAGGCGATGCCGACATTGCCGCCCGACGGCGAATAGATCGCGGTGTTCACCCCGATCACCTTGCCGTCGACGTCGAAGGTCGGCCCGCCGGAATTGCCCTTGTTCACCGGCGCATCGATCTGGATGAAATCGTCATAGGGGCCGGCGCCGATGTCGCGCCCGCTCGCGGAGACGATGCCCGCCGTGACGGTGCCGCCCAGGCCGAACGGGTTGCCGACCGCGAGCACCCAGTCGCCGATGCGCGGCGGCCGATCGGCGAACTCCACATAGGGGAAGGTGCCGCCGTCGACCTTGAGCAGCGCGATGTCCGTGCGCGGGTCGGTGCCGACCACCTTCGCGGTATGGGTCTTGCCGTCGTCGGTCTTAATCTCGACCGTCTGCCCGCGCTCGACCACGTGGTTGTTGGTCACGGCGTAGCCGTCGGCGGAGATGAAGAAGCCGGACCCTTGCGCCATGCTGAAGTGATGGCGTCGGCGCGGCTGCATGCCGTCGGGGCCCTCGCCGAAGCCGAACCGGCGGAAGAAGCGCTCCAGCGGCGAACCGGGCGGGAACGGGAACTCGCCGCCGAACTGCATGGACTCGGCCGCGTCCTCGACCTTCACGCGCACCGCGAAAACGGCCGGCTTCACCCGCTCCACGATGTCCGCGAAGCTCGCCGGCCGCATGGCGGTCTCGGCGTGCGCGGCCGTGGTCGGGTAAGCCGCCGGGGGAACGAACTGCGGCGCGGCGAGAAGCGCGCCCGCGCCAAAAACCGCAACCGAGGCCAAAAGCGCGAAGCGCCGGGCGGCAAGCGCTTTGCGCGGCTTCTCGGGCGAACGATCGATTTCCGTCATCAGGGGGATCTCCATCTTGCTCGGGCGCACGGCCGAGCCCTCAGCCGAGCCCTCATATGTGGGCCGAGGATGGAGATCGCAGCCTTACGGCGCGCTGTCGGCCGAATTAAAGTTTCGTAAGGTGCGCGACGCAGCGTCGCGGCCCCGCCGCGCGCGCGGGCGGCCGGCAGCGGGCGGCCGCAAGCAGAACGCGCGGGGGGTCAGCGCAGGAGGTCCTGAAGGCGTTTTTCCTCGTCCTCCGCGAGCGGCGGCGGCGGCGCGGCGCGGCGGCGGGCCCTCACGAGGAGCCCGATCCCGCCCACGAGCAGCACCAGGAAAGGCGCCGCCCAGAGGGCGGCGTTGTGCCAGGCGAAGCGCGGCCTGAGCAGCACGAACTCGCCATAGCGCGCCACGAGAAAATCCAGCACCTGGCGGTCGCTGTCGCCTGCCTTCAGCCGCTCGCGGACGAGCAGGCGCAGATCGCGCGCGAGCGGCGCGTCGGAATCGTCGATCGACTGATTCTGGCAGACCATGCAGCGTAGCTCGCGCGAAATTTCGCGCGCCCGCGCCTCGAGCGCCGGGTCCGCCAGCATTTCGTCGGGCTGAACGGCGCGCGCGGGAGCAAGTGCGCACACAAGAAATGCGAGAATGAGACAGAGGGCGCGCACGAACCAGCTCCCTGGAAACATTACGTCGAGAGCGCTTCGCTGTTGGACGTTCGCCCCTCCCCCTTTGCCTTGCCGCCTTCTTTTGGCTTGGCCTCTTTCCGGCGAGACACCGGCAGACGACCATTTACGAATGTTCCCACCACCGTTCCGATCCCGGCCGCGGTGAGCAGTCCACCACCAATGTAAACGTATCCCATCAGACAAACGAGGACGCCTGAAATCCAAAACGCAAGGAGAGCGCAAAAGCCAAGAATCATGTCTAATCGGCGATCGGAGTATTCGAGTTCCACGACCCTGTCGTTTCTGCTTCCCTGCGTTCCTGCGCAATCTCGGCCATCTTCACGCTACGATCGGCACAGCCCGGGAAGATGTCCTCGTATGCCCGCAGGTGCTTGGGGTGCGGTAACGGGCCGTGAAAAACCTCTGAACTGAAAAGGCTGACAACTCGATCTACAATCTGTCCCCGCTGACTGGCTCCAACCAGCGGACCGATGGCTTTCTCAACCTCTTCTCTGATCCGGGGCTCAGTTACACTTTCACTGGCTCGCGTTGACGGCGCGTTCCTTAGGCCTTCGGTGTTCGGCTTCGGCGGCTGGCGGCCACGCTTTGCCATGGAGCTCAAACTCCTCAAGAGAGGCGTTGAGCAAATCTCTCACGTCAAGCCACGCTTCGTAAACCGAGTCGTGGTCATTCAGAAATTCGAAAAGATGATTGCTTGTCGAAAAAAGATAGCGCTGCGGCGACATACCCATCAGCACGCCGCGCCAGAACGGCTCGGACTGGCAGAGACGTCCCAGTTCCTCGCCCTTCGGGAAGCTGTACCCCTTCCGATTTTTCAGGCGCATGGCACAAGGACCATGGCACAAGGACCTCTGTCAACCCCGGCAGAATTTCCAGGACGTTAACCTTGATCCCGCTCCCCCTGTTCCTCAGCTTCCCTGTCCCGGCCAGCATACTAGTAGGGGGTGGAACAATCCGGGCGCAAGCCCCTCCTTGATTGCCTCGGAGGCACTTCCGATTCACTTGGCACTGACAAGGCACATTGTTCTTGGCACGTCTTGACCACCTCGGCCGCACGATTCGAACGCTGACCGCAGCAGACTACTCCGCCGGCTGCGCCGCCGCCCTGGCGCGCGCGGGCTTCGGTGCGCCGACGCGCAGGCGCCGGTCCGACAAGGACAAAAGGCCCCCGGCCACCATCACCAGCGCGCCGAGCCAGATCAGCAGCACGAGCGGCTTGTGATAGAGCCGCAGCATGACCGAGCCGTCGGCCTCCGAATCGCCGACCGAGGCGTAGAGCTGGCTTGCGCCGCGCGTCATCAGCGCGGCCTCGGTAGTGGTCGCCCCGCGCACGGGAAACGTCCGCTTCGACGGCTCGAGCACGCCGATCACCTCGCCCTTGCGGCGCACCGTGAGCCGGGCCGCGAGCTCGCGATAATTCGGGCCGGCGCGCGGCACCGCGCCCTCGAACGTCAGATCGTACTGGCGCAGCGACACCGTCTCGCCGGGCTTGAGCGCGACGATGCGCTCCGCGCTCCACTGCGTGTTGCCGACGATGCCGAGCAGCGTCACGCCGACCCCGAAATGCGCGAGCGCCGTGCCCCAGGCCGAGCGCGGCAAGCCGGCCGCGCGCGCGAGCGCGGTCGGAAACGGCAGCCGCAGCAGGCCGGCCCGCTCGACGATGTCGCTCGCGGCGCCCGCCATGACGAAGACGGCAAGCCCGATGCCGAAGGGCGCGAGCACCGGCCCGCCCTGCTCCACCGCGAAGACGGTCGCGACGGCAAGCAGCGCGAGCCCGAACGCGGCGAGCAGCCGCTGCGCCGCGGCGTAGAGGTCCCCCCGCTTCCAGGCGAGCAGCGGACCGAAGGGAATGGCGGCGAGCAGCGGCACCATCAGCGGCGCGAAGGTCGCGTTGAAGAACGGGGCGCCGACCGAAATCTTGTCGCCGGTCAAGGCCTCGAGCGCCAGCGGATAGAGCGTGCCGACGAACACGGTCGCGCACGCCGCCGTGAGGAAGAGGTTGTTGAGCACCAGCGCCCCCTCGCGCGAGATCGGGGCGAACAGCCCGCCCGCCTTCAGCGCCGGCGCGCGCCAGGCATACAGCGCGAAGGCACCGCCGATGAACGCGACCAGGATCATCAGAATGAAGACGCCGCGCGCCGGATCGTTGGCGAAGGTGTGCACCGAGGTGAGCACGCCGGAGCGCACGAGGAAGGTGCCGATGAGCGACAGCGAGAAGGCGAGAATGGCGAGCAGGATCGTCCAGATCTTCAGCGCCTCGCGCTTCTCCATCACCACCGCGGAGTGCAGCAGCGCCGTGCCCGCGAGCCACGGCATCAGGGAGGCGTTCTCCACCGGGTCCCAGAACCAGAAGCCGCCCCAGCCGAGCTCGTAATAGGCCCAGTAGGAGCCCATGGCGATGCCGAGGGTGAGAAACATCCAGGCGGCGAGCGCCCAGGGCCGCACCCAGCGCGCCCAGGCCGCGTCGATGCGGCCTTCGATCAGCGCCGCCATGGCGAAGCAGAACGAGATCGAGAACCCGACATAGCCGAGATAGAGCAGCGGCGGATGCACGGCGAGCCCGATGTCCTGGAGCACCGGGTTGAGGTCGCGGCCCTCATAGGGCGCGGGCGAAAGGCGCGCGAAGGGATTGGAGGTGAGCAGAATGAAGAGATCGAACGCGGCGGCGATCGCGCCCTGCACCGCGAGCACATGGGCCCTGAGCCGCATCGGCAGGTTGGCGCTGAACAGCGCCACGAGCGCGCCGAACAGCGCGAGAATGAGAACCCAGAGGAGCATCGAGCCCTCGTGGTTCCCCCAGATGCCGGTGAGCTTGTAGAGGAACGGCTTTGCCGAGTGCGAATTCTCGTAGACGTTGGCGACGGAAAAATCCGACGCGAGGTGGCACCAGGCGAGCGCCGCGAAGGCTGTGCCCGTGAACGCGAACTGCGCGAGCGCCGTCGAGCCGGCGACGCTCATCAGGCCGGCATCGCCGGTCCGCGCGCCCCAGGCCGGCACGATCATCTGCACGAGGGCGAGGCCCAGCGCGAGGACGAGCGCGTAATGGCCGATCTCGGCGATCATGCGCGCAACCCACGCTTCAACAACGCCGGTCGCCCCGCCCGACGGGCTTCACGCGACGTCACGGTCATCGAACGACGCCCTGCGGTTCGGCCGCCGCCCCCTTGCTGCCGGAGTCGTTCTTCCAGTGGCCCTGCTTCTTCAAGGCATCGGCGACTTCCTTCGGCATATAGGTCTCGTCGTGCTTGGCGAGCACCGTGTCGGCGCGGAAGACGCCGCCGGCATCGAGCGCCCCCTCGGCGACGACGCCCTGCCCTTCGCGGAACAGGTCCGGGAGGAGGCCCCTATAGACGACCGGCAGCGCGGCGTTGCCGTCGGTCACCTCGAAGCGGATCTGCATCCCCTCGCTGCGCTGGACGCTGCCCGGCCGCACCAGCCCGCCGACGCGGATGCGCGCGCCCGGCGGCACCTCCTTCTCGACGATATCCGTCGGGGAATTGAAGAATACGATCGAGTCCCGCAACGCGCCGAGCACGAGCCCGGTGGCGAGCCCGAGCACCCCGAGCGCGGCGGCGATGACGGCGAGGCGTCGCTGCTTGCGCGTCATGAGTCTCCCAACCCCAGCGTCCGGCCGAGTTCATTGATCTCCCGCAACTTGTCGGGCTCGCCCGAGGCCGCCCGGCGGGCGTCGGCCAGCGCCGCCTGCGCCTTCTCGCGCTCACCCAGCACCATGTAGGCGCGGATGAGGCGCCGCCAGCCTTCGAGATCGGAGCCGTTCTCGCGCAGGCGGGCGGCGAGCCGCTCGACCATGCCGCGGACCATCGCCGCGCGCTCCTCGGGGGCGAGCCGGGCCGCGGCCGCAAGCTCGTCGGCCGAAGGACCGCTTTCAGCCGTGCCGCCCGCGCCGGGCTCCGCGGCGAGGCGGGCGAGCGATTGCCGCACGAGCGCCACCCACGGCGCGTTCTCCGGCGCTGCGGCAAGCAGACCGCGCCAGATGTCCGCCGCCTGCTCGCGACGGCCGTCCTGCTCGGCCGCAAGACCGAGATAGTAGCGTGCCTTTGCGTGCTCGCGGTCGCGGGCGAGGGCGCGCTCGAACGCAGCCCGCGCCTCGCGCGTCACGACCCCGTTCGCGGCGGCAACCAACGCCTCGCCGTAATCGGCTTCGCGGTCGGCCGTCGCCCCGTTGAGGCGCAGGGCGTTGAGGCGGGCCGTCACGGCGTCTTCGAAGCGGCCGAGCCGCAGATAGACCGGCGCCACCACCTCCCAGCCGCGCCCGTCCTCGGGATGGCGTTCGAGGTGGGCCTCGACCTGCGCCACGAGGCTTTCGATCGGCCGCTCGGCGAGAGGGGTCTGCGTGCGCGCCGCGAGCGGGGCGCCCGGCAGCGACGGCACCCCCAGGGCCGCATAAAGGAGTCCCGCCCCGAGCGGCAGCAGCGCGAAAACGCCGACCGCGACGAGGCGCCGGCGCCAGAGCGGGGCCGGCGCGACGGTCTCGACGGTCTCGGCCCCCGCGTCGGCGGCGGCGAGGAGGCGGCGGGCGACCTCGACCCGTGCCGCCTCGTATTCGGCCGCACCTATGAGCCCGGCCTGGCGGTCGCGCTCGAGCTCGGCGAGCTGATCGCGGTAGACGTCGAGATCGCTGCCCTGCCGGACGGGGCGGGCGCGGCCGAGCGGCCACAGCACGGCGAAGATCGCCGCCGCCGTCATCATCGCCAGGATGAACCACAGGGTCATGAAGGTTCCGGAACCCGCCTCATGCGCCCGGCCCCGCCCCCGCGCCATGCGCCGGCGGACCGGTTGCACAAGGCCGGCGCGGATGCAAGCCGGGTGAAATCCTTAGGTCCGACGGCGGTGTGAGGTGCGGGCGGAGCGCGCCTGCGGGCCATCCCAGGCGCGCTCTCAGGCGCGCGCGGGAGGGCGTTCGAGCCCCGCGAGCGCGGCGGCCCTGGCGAGCAGCGCGGCGTATTCGGCGCCGAACAGCTTGGCGGCGAAGCGGACGGCGGCCTCGACCTGAGACTGGCGGAAGCTGCGGTCCACGCCCTCGGCGTGCCGCAGCGCCTCGATGAGGGTCGAAATGCTCGTATCGAGATAGGTCTGCAGCTCGGCGTGAACGCGCGGCGCGACCTGGTTGAGCGCAAGCTCGCTCGCGAAGTGGCGGCAGGCGGCGAGGAGGCCGATGCGGCCCTCGACCGTGGCGACGTCGCCGGGATCGATGGCGCCGGCAAGAACCTCCCCGGGCCCGCGCGGCCGCAAGAGCCGGCGAACCCAGCCGACCGTGCTCTCGAGCTCGGTCCTCAGGAGATCGGACACCGCGGCGCGGATGGCCGCGAGCTCGCGGCCCCAGGCGGAGTCGCCCAGAAGATCCATCTCGGTGCGCACGGCCCGGATGGCGTCGTGGATGTCTTTGAGCGGGGCCGGCGCCTCGCCGAAGCGGCCGCGCTTGCAAAGCTCGCGTAGAGCCTCGACGCGCGCACGAATCTCGGCGAGCACCATATCGACCGCGGGCGCGAAGGGCGATTGGGCAACCTTCGCCGCGGCGTCACTCTCGGCCGAGCGGATCGCGAGCCGGATGAGCTGCCAAAAGACGCCGAGCCGGTCGGCAACCAGGATCAGGGCCTGTCTCAGCGCCTCGCTCTCGCACGCGCCGGCGCCTTTCAGCAAGCGGAGAGCGCTATCCACCTGCCCCTCGTCGAAGGAAGGGATGTGCGGCGGCAGCCGGGCCGCGACGTGCGCGAGCGCGTCCTGGTGCGCAAGGACGATCTGGAGCGTGCGCGCCGCCTGGAGTGGGCGATCGGTGCGGATTCGCGCCGCGAGCCGCCGGGCAGCCCGCTCGTCCGCCGCGGCGCAGTCGAGCGCGGCGCCGATCGCTCGCGCGGCCTCGTCCTGAAAGCGGCGGGTCGCCTGCGCGAGCGCGCCGTCGTCGCGGCCGAGGGACCTTGCGACCTCCTCGGAAAAGCGCGCCACCGCGGCGGGAAGGAGAAGGGTGGAGATCCAATCCCACAGCGGCTGCAGGGCCGAGCGGGCCATGCGGCCCGCGGGAACGCGGATGGCGCTGCGGTCGACCAGAAACGGCTCGACCGGGCGGAAGAACAGGCGCGCGGGGCTCGCGACGCGGGCGAGCCGCTGTCCCGCCTGGCGCAGGACGGGACGCAGCTCCTCGAGAATCAGGGCCGCGCCGGGGATCTGCGCGCCGCACACCGCGCCGCGCTCGATCTCCGCCACCAGCAGCGCCCGCGCCTGCGGCTGCAGGTCGCGGAGATAGGCGCGCAGATGTTCGACCGCGAGGCCTTCGCTGGCCATCGGGTTACCCGCCACTCGGACAGACCGCGCCCATTGTGGCGGCGCGCGGGTTAATGCCGCGTTGCACGCGTCCCCGCGTCGCGCCGCTCGCAAGGGCGGGAATCTCCGCGTGGAAAGGATTTAGGAGGCGCCCGGCAGCACCAGTTCGGCGCGCAGGCCGCCGATCGGGGCGGTGCCGAGTGTGAGGCCCCCGCCATAGAGCGTCGACAGCTCCGTGACGATCGACAGGCCGAGCCCGGAGCCCGGCTTGGTCTCGTCGAGCCGCTGGCCGCGCCGCGCGACCTGCTCGCGCTCGGCGGGCGAAAGGCCGGGACCGTCGTCGTCGACCACGATGCGCACCATCTCCCTGTGCCGCGCGTTGTCCTGGCGCTCCGGAAACACGTCGATCGCCACGCGCGACTGCGCCCATTTGCAGGCGTTGTCGACAAGATTGCCGACCATTTCCTCGAGATCCTGGCGCTCGCCGCGGAACTTCGCATGCGGGGCGGCCGTGACGACGATGGAGATGTCGCGGTCGCGGTAAATCTTCTCCATAGTGCGGGCGAGCGCCTCGACCACCGGAGCGACGTCCGTGACCGCGCCGACGGTGGTCACCCGCGCGGCGATGCGCGCGCGCTCGAGGTGGCGCGCCACCTGGTCGCGCATGATCGCGATCTGCTCGGCGACCTTGGCCGCGAAGGGATCGTCGCCGCGCGCGGCGGCCTCGTTCATCATCACGGAGAGCGGCGTCTTGAGCGCATGGGCGAGATTGCCGACATGGGTGCGCGCGCGCTCGACGATCTCGCGGTTGGCCTCGATCAGCGCGTTGGTCTCGCGCGCAAGCGGGGCGATCTCCTCCGGAAAATCGCCCTCGAGCCGCTCGGCGGCGCCGGAGCGGATGGCGGCGAGGCTCTCGGAAATGCGTTTGAGCGGCAGGAGCCCGAAACGCACCTGGAACGTCGTCATGAGCAGGAGCACGAGGCCGAGGGCGAGGAAGGTGACGAGCAGCCAGTTGTCGAAGCCGCTGACCTCCTCTTCGATCTCCACGGCGTCCCCTGCGACCGCGACCAGGAAGCGCCCGTCGTCCCCGAGATCGACCGTGCGCTCGATGAGCCGCAGCCGCTGGTCCTCCGGCCCGCGCACGTAACCCTCGCGCATATTGCCGGCGGTGGGCGCATTCGGATCGCCGAGATGGGGCAGGTTGGCGTCCCACAGCGAACGCGAGGAGCGGATTTCCGGCTTCTCCGTGTCGAGCCGGGTCACCTGCCAGTACCAGCCCGACAGCGGCAGCTCGAACAGCGGCTCGCCGAGCGATTGCGCGAAGCGCTCGCTGCCGTCTTCCGGCGCGGCGATGTCGGCGACCAGCGTCTTGAGATAGACGCCGAGGCGGCGGTCGAAGGCGCGCTCCACCGTCTGCCGGTAGAGCGAGGAGAGCACGATCCCGGTGACGATCAAAATCGCGGCGGTCCACGCCGCCGCGGTGAGAAACAGCCGCAGCGCGAGCGAGTTAGCGCGCATTGCCGGGCGGCGTCAGAAGATAGCCGAGACCGCGCACCGTCTGGATCACGTCGACCCCGAGCTTTTTGCGGATGCGGCCGACGAAGACCTCGATGGTGTTCGAATCGCGGTCGAAGTCCTGGTCGTAGAGATGCTCCACCAGCTCCGTGCGCGAGACGATGCGGCCGGCATGGTGCATGAGGTAGGACAACAGCCGGTATTCGTGCGAGGTCAGCTTCACCGGCGTGCCGTCGACGCTGACGCGGCCGATGCGGGTGTCGAGCCGCACCGGCCCGCAGGTGAGCTCGCTCTTGGCGTGGCCGGTCGAGCGACGCAGCAGCGCGCGCACGCGCGCCAGCACCTCCTCCATGTGGAACGGTTTTGGCACGTAGTCGTCGGCGCCGGCGTCGAAGCCCTGCACCTTGTCGCTCCAGCGGTCGCGCGCCGTGAGCAACAGCACCGGCATGGCGCGCCCCGCCCGCCGCCAGGACTCCAAAACCGAGATCCCGTCCATCTTCGGCAGGCCGATGTCGAGGATGACGGCGTCGTAGGGCTCGGTCTCGCCGAGGTAATGCCCCTCCTCGCCGTCGAAAGCGCGATCGACCACATAGCCGGCGTCGGTGAGCGCGCTCGCTAGCTGGCGGTTGAGGTCGGGGTCGTCTTCGACCACGAGGAGACGCAAACTCGAACCCCCTATCAGCGCCCGCTGATCAGCCGGCCCGTGCCGGCGTCCACGGTCGCACGCGTCACTTTGCCATCACGGGAGAGCAGAGTCAGCAAATAGACGAGGCCGGAACCGCTTTCGCAGAGCCGCGCCCGCACCACCTCGCCGCCGTTGCGGCCGCGCGCGGCCCGCATGGCGCGGGCAAGCGGCACCGCCTTGTGCGCGGCGATGGCGGCGCGGCGGTGTTCCGCGTTCAGACAGCGCATCGGGGTGCCCGCAAAGACCGTTTCGGCGCCGCCCGCCATTGCAAGCCACGCCAGCAGCAAAACCCTTGCCCAAGACATGTCCGCCTCAGCCCAACCCCGCGGAGCCTTGAGCCCGCCTACGAATCCGCCTCCTCGAAACCGCGAAAGGAGGCGAATCCGCCGACCGGCTCCCGCGGAGATCGCCACTGATTTATGGCGGCATCAGGGTCGGCGTAGCCGAGCGCCATGCCGCAGAACAAAATGAGCTCGGGGGGAAGCTCGAGAAAGGCCGAGACGGTCTTGTGCCAGTAGGTCCACGCCTCCTGGGCGCAGCTGTGCAGGCCATAGGCCCGCGCGAGCAGCATCACCGTCTGGATGTACATGCCGAGGTCCGCCCATTGGGGCGGACCCATCTGCCGGTCGATGGCGAAGAAGAGCCCGACCGGCGCATCGAAGAAGAGAAAATTGCGCGCGTATTGCCGGTAGCGCCCCGGCCGATCCTCGCGCGCCACCCCGATCGCGCGGTAGAGCAGCTCGCCGACGGCGCGGCGCCGGCTCTCGTAGGGCTCCTTGAGGCCGGGCGGATAGACGTCGTACTCGGCCCCCTCCCCCCGCGGATTTTCCAGCGCACGCGGCGCGATCTTGCGCTTGAGCGCGGCAAGCGGCGCGCCCGCGAGCACATAGACGCGCCACGGTTGCAGGTTGCCGCCGGACGGCGCCCGCGCGGCCCGCTCGAGGATCTCCCGCACGGTCGCTTCCGGAACGGGGGTGGGAAGGAAGGCGCGGCAGGAGAAGCGGGAGGCGACCGCGTCGCGGATGTCCATAAGTCCTGGGCTCCGTTGACGCAGCCGATATACGGAGCACGCGCGGAGGAGAAAAGCGGGGCTTCGATCCAATTCCAAAGGCCGTACGGCCCCCGCCGGCCCCCGGACGAGCGACGCGCCCGCCCCTGCGGCCTATTTCCGCC
>JADGHE010000057.1 GCA_019689555.1 Variibacter sp.
GGCGAGGAGGGGGGCTGCGGCGGCGGCGCGCCGGCGCCGTCGGGGCTCGATCGCGCAGGCCGGGGGCCATGCTGGCCGCGTTGACACCGGAAGAATGGACGGCAGTGCGCCTCTCCCTGCGCATCGCGCTGTGGGCGACGCTCGGCGCGGCGGGGCCGGGCATTGCGGTCGCCTGGCTCCTCGCGCGCAAGTCCTTCTGGGGCAAGGCGCTGCTCGACGGGCTCGTGCATCTGCCCCTGGTGTTGCCGCCCGTCGTCACCGGCTATCTGCTGCTGCTCGCCTTCGGCCGCCGCGGCCCGGTCGGCGCGTTCCTGGCCGAGCATTTCGGACTCGTCTTCTCGTTCCGGTGGACCGGGGCCGCGCTCGCCTGCGGGGTAATGGGCTTTCCGCTGTTCGTGCGGGCGGCGCGGCTTTCGTTCGAAGCCGTGGACCGGCGCCTCGAAGAGGCGGCGGCAACGCTCGGCGCCGACGGCCGCTGGACGTTCCTCACCGTGACGCTGCCCCTCGCGCTGCCGGGGGTCGTCGCCGGCCTGGTGCTGTGCTTCGCCAAGGCGCTCGGAGAGTTCGGCGCCACGATCACGTTCGTCTCTAACATCCCCGGGGAGACGCAGACGATTTCCGCGGCCATATACACGACGTTGCAGATTCCGGGTGGCGACGCCGGCGCGGCGCGGCTCGTCGTCGTGGCCGTCGTGATCGCGCTGGGCGCGCTCGCCGTCTCCGAATGGCTGGCGCGGCGCGCCGGTGCCCGCGCCTACGGTCTCGAGTGATGCTGAGCGTCGATGTGGAAAAGCGCCTCGGCGACTTCGCGCTCGCCGTTCGTTTCGAAGCGGCCGCGGGCGCGACGGCGCTGCTCGGCCCTTCGGGCGCGGGCAAGACCACGATCGTCAACGCGGTCGCGGGGCTCGTGACGCCGGATCGCGGCCGCATCGCCCTCGACGAGACCGTGCTGTTCGACAGCGCGGCGGGCATCGACGTGCCGGCCCATCGGCGCGGCGTCGGCTATGTGTTCCAGGAGGGGCGCCTCTTTCCGCACCTGACGGTGCGGCAGAACCTTCTTTATGGGCGCTGGATGCGCGGGCTGCGGCGCGATCCCGGCGAGGAGAAGCATGTCGTGTCGCTGCTCGACCTTGCGCCGCTGCTGCTGCGGCGGCCGGGCCGGCTCTCCGGCGGCGAGCGGCAGCGCGTCGCGATCGGGCGGGCGCTGCTGATGCGTCCGCGCCTGCTGCTGCTCGACGAGCCGCTCGCATCGCTCGATCCGGCGCGCAAGGCCGAGATCCTTCCCTATCTCGAACGGCTGCGCGACGAGGCGCGCACGCCGATGATCTATGTCAGCCACAATGCGGACGAGGTCCGCCGCATCGCGACGTCGGTGGTGCGCATCGAGGCGGGCCGCGTCGTCGCCGCGGGAGGGCTGGATCTGCTCGCCGCCGCCGCGCCGGGCGCGCGAGAGACGGGGCAGCCGTGACCTTCCCGCCGTCCCGCATCGTCTGCCTCACGGAGGAAACCGTCGAGACGCTGTATCTGCTCGGCGAGCAGGCTCGCATCGTCGGCGTCTCCGGCTATGCGGTGCGCCCGCCCCAGGTGCGCCGCGAAAAGCCGCGCGTGTCCGCCTTCACCTCGGCGGACATCCCGAAGATTGTCGCGCTCTCGCCCGACCTCGTGCTCACCTTCTCCGATCTCCAGGCGGACATCGCGGCGGAGCTGATCCGGCGCGGAATCGCGGTTCACGCCTTCAACCAGCGCGACGTGGCCGGCATTCTGGCCATGATCCGCACGCTGGGCGCGCTGGTCGGCGCGGCGGAAAAGGCCGATCGCCTGGCGCACCGGCTCGAAGGGCGGGTCGAGGCGGCGCGGCGGCGCGCGGCGCGCCTCGGCCGGCGGCCGCGGATCTATTTCGAGGAGTGGGACGAGCCGATGATCTCCGGCATCGGCTGGGTCTCGGAGCTGCTCGAGGCCGCCGGCGGCATCGACGCCTTTGCCGACCGCGCCGGCAAAGGCAGCGCGCGCGACCGCATCGTCGCGCCCGAGGACGTGGTCGCCCGGGCGCCGGACATCATCGTGGGTTCGTGGTGCGGCAAGAAATTCGTGCCCGCCAAGGTCGCGGCGCGGCCGGGATTCGCCGCCGTTCCCGCCGTGCGCACGGGATGGCTGCGGGAGATCAAGTCGTCGCTCATCCTGCAGCCCGGCCCCGCGGCGTTGACGGATGGGCTCGACGCGCTCGCCGCCATCGTCGCCGCCTGGGAGCGGGAACAGGCGCCCCGCGGCACGGGCGAGAATTGAGCGGCGCGCGCCGCCATCCGACCTCGGACAGGCGGCGCGCGGGCTTCCCCGGCGAGGCCCGGCGTCAGGGCCCCGCGGCCGCTCGCCCGCGTGCCTGGATCGCCTCCGTCATGTAATCGAGTGCGGCCACCAAGGCGGGTCCCCCACACAGCGCGAAGCGCCGGGGCAGCATCAGCCTTTTCGCCGGCGGGTAAAGCGCGTTCAGGGCGGGATGGGTCAGGAACAGCGTGCCCTGGTCTTCGGCGCGGGTCACCGGATCGTGCAGCACCAGCAGATCTGCATTCAACGCGAGCAGCCGCTCGAGCGGGACGAACCCGCCGAGGCCTTCGGGTGCGCCCGGCGGCGTCTCGAAGCCGGCCGCCCGCAGAAGCGCGGCGGCGAGGCTGTCGGGTCCGGCGGCATAGCCGCGCCGTTCGATCACGAGCGCGGTGCGGCCCCGCGCCGGCGCCGCGGCGGCAAGCCGCGCCTGGGCCGCGTCGATGGCCACGACCAGGGCGTCGCCCCGCTCGGGATGGCCGAGCAGGCGCGCAAGCTCCCGCACCTGCGTCCGCGCCGCAGCGATGTCGGTGACAAGGCCCACTTCGTGGATGCGCAGGCCGAGATTCGCAAGGACGCGCCGCATCGCCGAGCGGTCGTTGGGGCCGACGAGCACGAGATCGGGGCTCAGCGCCACCGTCGCCTCGGACCGCTGGTCGGGGCGGGGAAACGGCTTGGCCTGTTCGGCCACCACGGAGATTTCCGGGTCGGCGGAGAAGGGCGAAAGCCCGACGATCTGCCCGGGGTCGGCAAGACCGACCAGGAGCTGGTCGGCACAAAGATTGAAGGACAGGACGCGCCGCGGCGCCGCCTCCTCCGCGCCGGCCGGGGTTCCCGCAAAACCCAGCAGGAACGCAAGCAGAAGCCCGGGCCATGCGCCTCTCGACTGCCGGCATCGCATGCGGATCACCTCCTCAACGGCCCGATCTCGCACGCGAATCCCCCGCAGGCGCAAGAGGTGTTTCCGGCCGGGCGTGCCGTCTAGCCGACATGGCCCGGGGCCGCTATCACCATCGCTGTGAGCCACGCTGCGATTCGCATTCTCGGGATCGATCCGGGCCTCCGCCGCACCGGATGGGGCCTGATCGCGGTCGAGGGCAACCGGCTCGCCTATCTCGGCAGCGGCTCGATCGCGACGGACGACCGGACCTCCCTCGCCGAGCGCCTCGTCACCATTCACGACGGGCTTGCGCGCATCGTCGCCGCGCATCGGCCGGACGAGGCGGCGGTGGAGGCGACGTTCGTCAACCGCGATGCCGCCGCAACCCTCAAGCTCGGGCAGGCGCGCGGCGTCGCGCTGCTGGTGCCGGCGCGCGCCGGCGTGCCGGTCGCCGAATACGCGCCGAACCTGGTCAAGAAGACCATCGTCGGCGCCGGCCACGGGGAGAAGGCGCAGATCCGCATGATGATCGGTGTTCTGCTGCCGCGCGCCGATCCGCCGAGCCATGACGCCGCCGATGCGCTGGCGATCGCCGTCACCCACGCGCATCATCGGCAGAGCCTTCGCGCGAGGATCGCCGCAGGATGAATGCGCCCGTCCGCCAAGCCCGGAGAGATGGCCGATGATCGGCAAGCTCAAGGGCGTTGTCGATTCCTACGGCGAGGACTTCGTCATCCTCGACGTCCACGGCGTCGGCTATGTGGTGCATTGTTCCGCGCGCACGCTGCAGGCGCTGCCGGCGGTCGGCGAGCCCGCGACGCTTTCCATCGAGACTCACGTGCGCGAGGACCAGATCCGGCTCTTCGGCTTTCTCACCGACGTCGAGCGCGAATGGTTCCGCCTGCTGCAGACCGTGCAGGGGGTGGGAACGCGCGTCGCGCTCTCCGTGCTCAGCACGCTCAAGCCCGCCGATCTCGCGAGCGCGGTGGCGATGCGGGACAAGGCGGCGGTGGCGCGCGCGCCGGGCGTGGGGCCGAAGGTCGCCGAGCGCATCGTCACCGAGCTGAAGGACAAGGCCCCGGCCTTTGCGGCGGTCGACCCCGCGGTCGTGCGCCTGTCCGGCGCGATCGAGGAGAAGCGGGCGCCGCAGCCGGTCGCCGACGCGGTCTCGGCGCTCGTCAATCTCGGCTATGCTCAGCCGCAGGCGGCCGCCGCCATTGCGGCGGCGACACGCCAGGCCGGAGAGGGCGCCGATACGGCCCAGCTGATCCGCCTGGGACTCAAGGAGTTGTCGCGGTGACGGACGGCGGGGCGGATCTGGATGTGCGGCCCATGCCGCGCGAGCGCCTGGTCGAGCTTCTGAAGCTGCGCTGGCCGGGCCAGAACAGGTTCGTCTGCGGTCGCTTCATCACGCCCGCGGATGTCGAAGGCATCGGCGCCTTCACGGGAGAGCGGCTGCACGGCATGGCCACATGGATGACGCACGGCCGCGTCATGCATGTCATCGCGGTCAACGCCTTCACCGAGCTGCGGGGCGTCGGCGCCGGCCTGTTGGAGGCCATGATCAGCCGCGGCTGCGAGGCCAACATGGCGCTGTTGCGGACCACCGTGAGCAACGACAATGTGATGGGCCTGCGCTTCTACCAGAGGCGCGGCTTTCGCGTGACCGGATTGAACCGCGGCATCTTCGACGTCATGCGGCAGGTCAATCCCTCGATCCCGCTCACCGGCTTCGACGGAATTCCGATGCGGGACGAGTTCGAGCTGGAGTTCGCGTTGTGATCCGGGAGGGCGCCGTGCAGGGCGAGTTCGACGTGAAGCGGGAGAACACGGTTTTCGCGTTCGCGATCGATCGGGCGGCGGGCGGCGGCCCCTTCCCGCCGCGTTCGTCGGACGGCGCCTGCGCATGACGTCCTCCCGCCGCCTGGTGACGGCCGAGCGCCGCGACGACGATGCGGCCGAAGCTTCGCTGCGCCCGCAGCGGCTGTCCGAATTCATCGGGCAGGCCCAGGCGCGCTCGAACCTCGAGGTGTTCATCACGGCGGCGCGCGCGCGCAACGAGGCGCTGGATCATGTCCTGTTCGTCGGCCCGCCGGGGCTCGGCAAGACGACGCTGGCGCAGATCGTCGCGCGCGAGCTCGGGGTGAACTTCCGCGCCACGTCCGGTCCCGTCATCGCCAAGGCCGGCGATCTCGCGGCCCTGCTCACGAACCTCGAGGACCGCGACGTGCTCTTCATCGACGAGATCCACCGGCTCAACCCGGCGGTCGAGGAAGTCCTCTATCCGGCGATGGAGGACTTTCAGCTCGACCTCATCATCGGCGAGGGGCCGGCGGCGCGCTCCGTCAAGATCGACCTCGCGCGCTTTACGCTCATTGGCGCCACGACGCGGGCCGGGCTGCTCACGACGCCGCTGCGCGACCGCTTCGGCATTCCGGTGCGGCTCGATTTCTACACGGAGGCGGAGCTCGAAGCGATCGTCAATCGTGGCGCGCGCGTGCTCGGCATCGGCATCACGCCGGAAGGCGCGAACGAGATCGCGCGGCGGGCGCGCGGCACGCCGCGCGTGGCGGGGCGCCTGCTGCGGCGCGTGCGCGACTTCGCGCATGTGGCGAAGGCGGACGCCATCGACCGGCAGGTGGCCGACCGTGCGCTCACCGAGCTCGAGGTCGACGCCGCCGGGCTCGACGCCATGGACCGGCGCTACCTCAGGATCATCGCGCTCAACTACGGCGGCGGTCCCGTGGGGATCGAGACCATTGCGGCCGCGCTCTCCGAGCCGCGCGACGCGATCGAGGACATCATCGAGCCTTTCCTCATCCAGCGCGGCTTCGTGCAGCGCACGCCGCGCGGCCGGCTGCTCACGGCGCACGCGTTCCGCCATCTCGGCCTCGCCGAGCCCGCGCGGAATCACGCCCAGCTCGGACTGTTCGGACAAGACAACGGCGACGAATAGCGATGGAGGCGGACTTAACAGCCCACTTTGCGGGCGCGATGAGGAGCGGGCGGCACGTGCTGCCCGTGCGCATCTATTACGAGGACACCGACTTCTCCGGCGTCGTCTATCACGCGAGCTATCTGCGCTTCATGGAGCGCGGGCGCACGGACTATCTGCGCCTCAAGGGCATCGACCATCGCACGCTGTTCGAGTCGACGCAGAAGGAGGGCGCGGGCTTCGCCTTCGTGGTGAGGTCCATGCAGATCGAATTCATCAAGCCGGCGCGCATGGACGATCTCCTGGAGGTCTGGACGCAGCCCGATGACGTGAAGGGCGCATCGGCCGTACTCCGGCAGGAGATCGTGCGGGCCGGCGAGGTCCTGGTCGAGGCGCGCGTGCGCATCGCCTGCGTCGCCGGCGGCAAGCCGCAGCGCATCCCTGAGCCGCTGCGCCTTGCCATGCAGGAGGATCGCGACGCGGCCGCGCGGCGTTGAGCGCGGGCGGCTCTGTCGATCCGCCGCGCCGGCGTCTGTCGCCGACGCGGCCGCTGTCATCTCAGGCGTGCGCCTTCCGCCGCGACCACCACAGAGCCAGCGGGCCGGTCAGGATGCCGGCCGCGAGCAGGCAGAAGGCGGCCCTCCAGCCGGACGCGCTGCCGGGGCCGCCGGCGGCGTCGAGGGCGAGCCCGGTCGCCCATGCGCCGAGCGCCGACATGCCGAAGCCCACCGAGGAGTGAAGCGCCATGGTCGCCCCGCGATGGGCGGGGTCGGCGCGCGTCGTCATGCCGGAGGTCAGCGCGCCGGAATCGCCGTTGATCGTGATCGCATGCACGAGCACGAGGGCGAGCAGCAGCGCCGGGGACAGCGTCGTCGAGGCGCTGAGCGCGAGCAGCATGGCGGCGGAGGCGACCATGACCGCCGTGATTGCCCGGTGGCGGCCGAAGCGGATCGCGGCCTCGTTCCCGAAGATGCTCGCGGGCATGGCGAGCACCGTCACCATCACGCTCACCGCGACGGGCGAGAGGATGGCCGCGCCGCCGTTCTGCGCCACCACGAAGCTCCAGAACGCCACGATCCAGGTGCGCATGCCGTAAAGCTCGAAGCAGTGCGCGCCGTAGCCGAGCACGTAGCCGAGCGCCGGGCGGTTCCGAAACACCGGCCGGAAGTCGAGCAGCCTCCGCCGGGAGCGCAGGGGCTGGACGGCGGGCAGCGCAAGGCACGTCGCGATCATGACCAGAGGACCGAGGCCGGTGATCAGGAACGCCGCCCGCCAGCCGAATTGGTCCGCGGCCACCTGGGAGACTAGGAAGGACAGGCCAACCCCGAAGGAATAGCTCGACGTGTAGAAGGTGATGGAGCGCGAGGTCTCCCCGGGCGGAAGCCGATCGGTCAGCGCCTTGAGGCCCGGCATGTAGGCGCCGGCGAATCCCACCCCCGCGAGCCCCCACAGCGGGATCGCCGACCACAGGCCGTCCGCGAGCAGGCCGAAGGCCAAGGTGGCGAGGCCACTCAGCGCGGAGCCCATGAGCAGGATCCGCCGGGCGTCGACGCGGTCCGTCAAGGTCGTCAGCAGCGGCACCGCCAGCATGTAGCCGAAGGAATAGGCGCTCGCCATCAGGCCCGCCTCGCCGCCGCTCAGGCCCCACAGCGGCATCAGGTGCTGGGCCATGATGGCGGGCACGACGACGTGGGGCAGCAGGTTGCCGACCTGCCCCAGACACATCGCCACAACCAGTGCGCGCCCCGAAAGCCCCATGGCGCGGATGGTGCACATCCCGCGGCGCGGACGCAAACGGGCCGCACGGATCCGGCGCCGCCCGGTGGTCGGCGGGGCCGGCGGCCCCGAGGCGCCTGCCCCGCGAAGGGGTCCGCGGAGGGGCTTCGGCCGCGGCCGCGAAGGAGGGGACCTCTCCTTCCCGGGTCATTTCGCGACGGGGGTAACGGGTTCTTAACTATGCCTGTTGCTGTTTAGGCGCGGGAAGCGAAAGGGATAGGCCCAAGTTTGGTCACGTTTCGCCGGAATTTCCTATGCGCCGGCGCGGACCGGCGCTCATCTCAGCGAATTTGAGGGGGGTGGCGCGGGCAATCCCTCGGGCGCGCCGCACCTGTCGTTCCCGCGGTCCCCGCAGGGGCCAGGCACGCCCCCTTGGGTACAGAGAAGGACGAACCACCCATGAACCCTGCCGACGTTGCGCAGTCGGCGCTGCCGCACGCCGCATCGGACCTGTCGCTGTTCGGCCTGTTCTGGCAGGCCCACTTCATCGTCAAGGCGGTGATGATCGGTCTGCTTCTCTGTTCGGTCTGGGTCTGGGCCATCGTGGTGGACAAGACGCTGCTCTACGGCCGTACGCGGCGCGCCATGAACAGGTTCGAACAGGCGTTCTGGTCCGGCCAATCGCTGGAGGAGCTCTATCGCTCGCTGTCGTCGCGGCCGACCCACTCCATGGCGGCCCTGTTCGTCGCGGCCATGCGCGAGTGGAAGCGCAGCTTCGAGGGGCCGGCGCGCTCGTTCGCGGGCCTGCAGATGCGGATCGAGAAGGTGATGGACGTCACCATCGCCCGCGAGGTCGAGCGGCTCGAGCGCAATCTCTTGGTGCTGGCGACGGTCGGCTCGGCGGGCCCCTTCATCGGCCTGTTCGGCACCGTGTGGGGCATCATGACGAGCTTCCAGTCGATCGCGGCCTCCAAGAACACGTCGCTCGCGGTCGTCGCGCCCGGCATCGCCGAGGCTCTGTTTGCGACCGCAATTGGCCTGATTGCTGCCATTCCGGCGACGATTTTCTATAACAAGTTCACGGCGGAGGTGAACAAGCAGTCGCAACGGCTCGAGGGGTTTGCCGACGAGTTCGCCGCGATCCTGTCGCGGCAGATCGACGAGCGCTTGTGAGGCGGGGATGGCGGCGTCGAACATAGGGGGTCCTGTCGCGGTCGGCCGGCGCCGGCATCGGCGCCGCGCCGTCATGAGCGAGATCAACGTCACGCCGTTCGTCGACGTGATGCTGGTGCTGCTCATCATCTTCATGGTCTCGGCGCCGCTGCTCACCGTCGGCGTGCCGATCGACCTGCCGCAGACCCAGGCCAAGGGGCTCGATCAGGATCGGGAGCCGTTGACGGTCACCGTCAACGTCCAGGGCCAGGTCTTCCTCCAGAACTCCGAGGTCAAGCTCGACGAGCTGGTGCCGAAGCTGCAGGCGATCACGCAGGCGCGCGGCGGTCTCGACGAGCGCATCTATGTGCGCGGAGACCGCAAGGTCGATTATGGTACGGTCATGAAGGTCATGGGCCGCCTCTCGTCCGCGGGCTTCCGCCGGGTGGCGCTCGTGACGGAAGTGGAGCAGGGGTCCTGATGGGCGCTCCGAAGATCGACAAGGGGCTGTTGGTCTCGGCGACCGCTCATGCGGCCGTGCTTCTGTGGGCCGGCTTGTCCTTCGCGGCGAAGCCCATGAACGCGACGCCGCCGGAGGCGCTGTTCGTCGAGACGATCTCGTTCAGCGAGTTCTCCGAGATGACGGCGGGGGCCAAGACGGCCCCGAAGAAGGAGACGCCGAAGCCTCTGGTCGAAAAGAAGGCCGAGCCGAAGCCGGTCGAGACGCCGGAGGCGAAGGTGTCGGACAAGCCGGAGGTGCTGGCCTCCGCAGCCGCGAGCGCGGCTCCTCCCGAGGAGGCCAAAATCCCCGACCCGAAGCCGGCTCCGCGCGAGGCGAAGCCGGAGCCGAAGAGGGAGCCCGACAAGAAGCCGCCCGAGGCCGAGGCCCTGCAAAAGAACGACAAGCCGAAGAAGGAAGAGGCCAAGAAGCAGGAGCCGAAGCCCCAGCCGCCGCGGCGGCCGGAGCAGAAGGTCAAGGCCGCCGAGCAGAAGCCGGAGCAGGAGGAACGCAAGTTCGACGCCAAGCGCATCGCCGCGCTGCTCGACAAGCGCGAGCCGCGCCGGCTCGAGGCCACCGGCAACGAGATCAACCGCACCGCCGCGCTCGGCACCAGCACCGGCCAGGCGCCGCGGCTCTCGCAGAACGAGATCGACGCGCTGCGGGCGCGCATCCAGCAGTGCTGGAACCCGCCGGCCGGCGCCGCCGAAGCCAAGGATCTGATCGTGCAGGTGCGGATCCAGTTCCGGCCGGACGGCTCGCTCGCCGCCGAGCCGCGCCTGCTCACGCCCAGCACCAGCCCTTATCAGCAGATCGCGGCCGAGAGCGCGCTGCGGGCGATCCGGCGCTGCGCCCCCTACAGCTTCATGCCCGTTGCGAAATACGAAGCGTGGAAGGACGTCGAGGTGACGTTCGATCCGCGCGATCTGTTCCGCGGCTGATTTCCCGAAACGCAGACCGAAGACACGTCCACTCCCATGTTTGATCACTTCAAGCCGATGCCGGCGTCGGCCCTCACCCGCCGGCGCGTGCTGGCGCTCGGAGCGGCGTCCACCGCCGCCCTCGCACTGGGCGCGCCGCGCGGCGCCCGGGCGGCGCTCAGGATCGATATCACCCAGGGCAACGTCCAGCCGCTGCCCATCGCGCTGCCCGACTTCGTCGGCCCCACCGCGAGCGATGCCGAGCTCGGGCGCATGGTGACGCAGATCATCACGTCGAATCTGCGCCGCTCCGGTCTCTTCGCGCCGATCGACCCCGCCGCCTACATCGAGAAGATCACCAACGCGGACGCGGTGCCGCGGTTTCCGGATTGGCGCGTCATCAACGCGCAGGCCCTCGTCACCGGCCGCATCACCCGGCAGGGCGACGGGCGGCTGAAGGCGGAGTTCCGGCTGTGGGACGTGTTCGCCGGCCAGCAGCTCGCCGGCCAGCAGTACTTCACCACGCCGGAAAACGCGCGCCGCCTCGCCCACATCATCTCGGACGCCGTCTACGAGCGGCTGACCGGCGAAAAGGGCTACTTCGACACGCGCATCGTCTTCATCGACGAGACCGGCCCGAAGGACCGGCGCGTCAAGCGCCTTGCGATCATGGATCAGGACGGCGCCAATGTGCGCTACCTCACGCGCGGCGACGAGCTCGTGCTCACGCCGCGCTTCTCGCCGTCCACCCAGGAGATCACCTACATGGCCTACGGCCAGGGGGATCCGCGCGTCTACCTGCTCAACATCGACACGAACCAGCGCGAGATCGTCGGCAATTTCCCCGGCATGACCTTCTCGCCGCGCTTCTCGCCGGACGGGCAGCGCATCATCATGAGCCTGCAGCAGGGCGGAAACTCCAACATCTTCGTGATGGATCTGCGCTCGAAGGCGACGACGCGGCTCACCGACACCGCCGCGATCGACACGGCACCCTCCTATTCGCCCGACGGCTCGCGCATCTGCTTCGAGTCCGACCGCGGCGGCCGCCAGCAAATCTACGTCATGAGCGCGAGCGGCGGCCCGGCGCAGCGCATCAGCTTCGGCGAGGGATCCTATTCGACGCCGGTGTGGTCTCCGCGCGGCGACTACATCGCCTTCACGAAGCAGTATCAGGGCCGGTTCGCCATCGGCGTCATCAAGCCGGACGGCTCCGGCGAGCGCATTCTCACCGAAGGCTTCCACAACGAGGGCCCAACCTGGGCGCCCAACGGACGGGTTCTGATGTTCTTCCGCGATCCCGGCGGCAATTCCGGCCCGTCGCTCTACACGATCGACATCACCGGCCGAAACGAGCAGCGGGTGCCCACGCCGAGCTACGCTTCCGACCCGGCCTGGTCGCCGCTACTCTCGTAACAGCAATCTCGAAAAACGGGCGGGCGGGCGCCGTGGCTGCGACGCCGCTCAAGCGGCGTCAGCCAACGGTGGCGGACGGGGCTCGGCGCGCGCGGGCCGCGTGCCGCCCGTCATCCCGCCCTCCGCATGGACGCGCCACGGCCGTCACAAAAGAGCTGTAACAGACTGTCATCAAAAGTGTGGCGGCGGTGGGCCGGGCCGGCCTCATTCACGCCGCATTAACCATTCCAAAACGTTTGCAGCCGTTCACCCCGTTTCACCCGCTCGCACAAGGTCTCGTCAAGGTTGACGGAACCTTCGCTTAACGAACCCCCTGCTACATCGGAGGCCAAGTCCGGTGACCCGGAGAAGGGAGTACAGTGTGATGGGTTTCATCCGCAGCATTCGCGCCGTTCAGATCGCGGCCGCCCTGGCGGCAACCCTCGCCCTCGCGGCGTGCGCCAGCAATCCCGCCGATCAGTCCGCAGCCGGCTACGGCGCGGCCGGCGCCGCAACGCCAGGCAGCGCGCAGGACTTCGTCGTCAATGTCGGCGACCGGGTCTTCTTCGAGACGGACTCGGCCGAGCTCACCCCCCAGGCGCGCGCGACCCTCGACAAGCAGGCGCAGTGGCTGCAGCGCTACAACCGCTATTCCTTCACCATCGAAGGCCATGCCGACGAGCGCGGCACGCGCGAATACAACCTCGCGCTCGGCGCCCGGCGCGCCCAGGCGGTGCGCGATTATCTCGCGGCTCGGGGCATCGAGCCCTCGCGGATGCGCACCATCTCCTACGGCAAGGAGCGGCCGGTGGCCCTCTGCAACGACATCTCGTGCTGGTCGCAGAACCGGCGCGCCGTCACGGTGCTCAACGCGAGCTCGTAAACGCCCGCAAGCAGCCGGCATCGCGCCTGGCGCCGTTTGTGGCGCCGGCGCGCGGCGACGAGGGGCGGGCGGGAAGCCGGCGCCTCCCGATCCGGACGGGCGGCCGCACATCGTGCGGCCGTCTTCGCAAGAGCGGTCGGGCATACGGCGCGGTTGGGGAGGGAAAGCGCCCTCGCAGTCACAATTTCGACTCAGCGCTGCCTAGACTGTGCTGCGCTCCAACAGCGAAGTCTCTCCACGCAATGACCCGCCTTGTCGCCATCCGGATTCGCCGCATCGCGCCGGCCCTTGCGGCGTCTGCGGCCATTCTTCTCGGCGGCGCGCCGGCAATCGCCCAGGATGTGGAGCGGCCGGTTGCGCCCTCCCGCTGGGAGGGCTTTCGCAACGACGCCGGCGGCCTGCTCGGCGGTCTCTTCGGCGGCAGCGACCGCTTCGGCGGCTCTGCGCGTGTGAGGGACGAGGGGCCGGCCGCCGGAGACGAGCGGCCGACGGTCGTGGCGCAGATGTCGGGCGCAGACCTCATCGTGCGGCTCGAGCGCCTGGAAAATCAGATCCGCCAGCTTACCGGCGCGGTCGAGCAGCTCCAGTTCCGCAATCAGCAGCTCGAGCAGCAGCTCAAGCGCAATCAGGAAGACGTCGAGTTTCGCTTTCAGGAACTCGGCGGCAAGGCGCCCGCGCGGCCGCGCGCGCCGCAGCCGGCGATGCAGCCCCAGGCTCCCGTGCAGCCGCCCGCGCCGGCGCCGGGGGGCACCGGCCGGCGTTCGGACGTGTTCGATCCGCGCGAGGACCCCAACGCGCCGGGCGCGCCGCGCGTCCTCGGCACGATTCCGGAATCGAGCGCGCCGCCCCTCGCCGCCGAGGAGCCCGCGATCGGCGCGCCCGGAGGTCGCGGTGCCGGCGAGCCGCTCGACCTCTCGACCCTCGCCGAGCGGGCCGCCCGCGACCCGGCGCTCGCGCCCCAGGCCGCCGCCGCGCCCTATGAGCCGCCCGCGGCCGCTGCGCCGCTGCCGCCCCCGCCGCCGCGCAATCCCAGCGCCACGGGGGCGCAGCACCTCGTCATGGCGCCGACCGACTCGCCGAAGGACGAATTCGCGCTCGCCCAGGGCTACATTCAGCAGAAGGACTATGCGCTGGCCGAGGAGGCCCTGCGCGAATTCCTCAAGAAGCACCCGAACGATCGCCTCGCGGGCGACGCCCACTACTGGCTCGGCGAAAGCCTCTTCCAGCGGCAGCGCTATCGCGACGCCGCGGAAGCTTTTCTGGCGGTGTCCACTAAATATGAGAAGAGCGGCAAGGCGCCCGAGGCGCTGCTGCGTCTCGGGCAGTCGCTCGCGGCCCTGGGCGAACGCGAGGCGTCCTGCGCCACGTTCGCCGAGGTGCTACGCAAATATCCCAAGGCTGCGGCGGTGAAGCAGACCGCCGAGCGGGAGCAGAAGCGTGGCCGATGCTGACGCCGTGGCGCCGCTGTCGGAAGTCGAAGCCGCCGCGCTATTCGCCGATCTCGCAGACCTTCCTGGATTGCTCCTCGCCGTTTCGGGCGGTCCCGATTCGACGGCGTTGCTGTTTTTGATGGCGCGCTGGCGGGGCACCCTGCGCACGGGCCCGGATCTGCTCGCCGCGACCGTCGATCACGGGCTGCGGCCGCAGTCGCGGCAGGAGGCGGCGGCCGTGGGTGACCTCGCCGCGAGGCTCGGCGTCCCCCATCGGACGCTCGTCTGGCGCGGCGAGAAGCCGCGAACCGGTCTCCAGGAAGCGGCCCGCGCGGCGCGCTACCAGCTCCTGGCGCAGGCGGCGCGCCGCGCCGGCATGCGACACATCGTCACCGCCCATACGCGCGACGACCAGGCCGAGACCGTGCTTTTTCGCCTCGCCCGGGGCAGCGGCATCGCTGGACTCGCCGGAATGACGCGGATTGCCCCGGTGCCGGTCGCCGGCACTGGGGGCCTGACGCTGGTTCGGCCTTTTCTGAACGTTGCCAAGGCGCGCCTCGTCGCGACATTGGAGCGCGCCGGCATCCCGTACATCGAGGACCCTTCCAATCGCGATCCCCGGTTTGCGCGGGCGCGGCTGCGCGCGGCCATGCCGCTGCTCGCGGCGGAGGGCCTCGACGCGGAGAAGCTGTCGCGGGCGGCGGACCGCGCGCGGCGCGCCGACGCCGCGCTCGACTGGGCGGCGGCGGAGGTGATGCATCGGCTCCCGTCCGAGCGCTCGCCCGGAGGCGGGCGCGTGGTCGCGAGCCTCCTGGAGTTCCGGAGCTGGCCGGCCGAAATTGCGTTGCGCATCCTCCGCCGGCATATCGAGGCGGAAGGCAGCGAAGGGCCGGTCGAGCTGGGCAAGCTCGAGGCGCTGCTCGCCGCGCTGCAGACGGCAGCCGAGACGGGCCAGAAGCGCTGGCGGCGCACGCTTGCGGGCGCGGCCGTCAGCCTTGTCGGCGGCAAGGTCGTCGTGGATCCGGCGCCGCCGCGGCGGCGCCCCAAGGGCGCAAAGGCTCGCGGCTTGCGCGCGGCGGCCGCCGCCTCCAACGTTTCGCCTGCGTTGCGCCGTATTATCAGGACGTGAACCGCAAAGGGCCCATTCCCTTGGCATCGACCCGTCCCGGGCTTACATTGCCCGTGGATGTCGGCCAACGGCCTGCCGCAGCGATGCCGGCGCGTTTGGGCGAGGGCAGAAAACCCGCCACGTCCAAGAAGGACTTCGGATGAACGCCAATCTGCGTAATTTCGCCCTCTGGGTGATCATCGTCTTGCTGCTGCTTGCCCTGTTCACGCTGTTTCAGAACCCGGGCCAGCGCACGAGCTCGCAGGACATTTCGTTCTCGCAGCTGTTGAGCGAGGTCGATCAGGGCCGCGTGCGGGACGTGACCATTCAGGGGCCGGAAATCCACGGCACCTTCACGGACGGCCGCAGCTTCCAGACCTATGCGCCCAACGATCCGACGCTCGTGCAGCGCCTCTACGGAAAAGGCGTGACCATCACGGCGCGCCCGCCGCAGGACAACGTGCCGTGGTTCGTCTCGCTGCTCGTGTCGTGGCTGCCGTTCCTCGCGCTGATCGGCGTGTGGGTCTTCCTTTCGCGCCAGATGCAGGGAGCGGGCGGCAAGGCGCTCGGCTTCGGCAAGTCGCGCGCAAAGCTTCTGACCGAGGCCCACGGCCGCGTGACGTTTGACGACGTGGCCGGCGTGGACGAAGCCAAGCAGGACCTGCAGGAGATTGTCGAGTTCCTGCGCGATCCCGGCAAGTTTCAGCGCCTCGGCGGCAAGATTCCGCGCGGCGTGCTGCTCGTCGGGCCGCCCGGCACCGGCAAGACGTTGATCGCCCGCGCCGTCGCCGGCGAGGCGAACGTGCCGTTCTTCACCATCTCGGGCTCCGACTTCGTCGAGATGTTCGTGGGCGTCGGCGCCTCCCGCGTGCGCGACATGTTCGAGCAGGCGAAGAAGAACGCGCCCTGCATCATCTTCATCGACGAGATCGATGCCGTCGGCCGCCATCGCGGCGCCGGCCTCGGTGGCGGCAACGACGAGCGGGAGCAGACGCTCAACCAGCTGCTGGTCGAGATGGACGGCTTCGAGACCAACGAGGGCATCATCCTCATCGCCGCCACCAACCGGCCGGACGTGCTCGACCCCGCGCTGCTGCGCCCCGGCCGTTTCGACCGGCAGGTCGTCGTCCCCAACCCGGACGTGGTGGGCCGCGAACAGATCCTGAAGGTGCATGTGCGGAAGGTTCCGCTCGCACCGGACGTGAACCTCAAGACCATCGCCCGCGGCACGCCCGGCTTCTCCGGCGCCGACCTCATGAACCTCGTCAACGAGGCGGCGCTGCTCGCCGCGCGGCGAAACAAGCGCATGGTGACGCAGGCCGAGTTCGAGGACGCCAAGGACAAGGTCATGATGGGCGCCGAGCGCAAGTCGCTCGTGATGACGGACGAGGAGAAGATGCTCACCGCGTATCACGAGGGCGGCCATGCGATCGTCGCGCTCAACGTCAAGGCCGCGGACCCGGTGCACAAGGCGACGATCATTCCGCGCGGGCGCGCGCTCGGCATGGTCATGCAGCTCCCCGAGCGCGACAAGCTGTCGATGAGCTACGAGCAGATGACCTCGCGGCTCGCCATCATGATGGGCGGGCGCGTCGCCGAGGAGATGGTCTTCGGCAAGGAAAAGGTCACCTCGGGCGCGCAGTCCGACATCGAGCAGGCTACCCGGCTCGCCCGCATGATGGTGACGCGCTGGGGCTTCTCCGAGGAGCTCGGGGCGGTGGCCTACGGCGAGAACCAGGACGAGGTTTTCCTCGGCATGTCGGTCGCGCGCCAGCAGAACGTGTCGGAGGCGACGGCGCAGAAGATCGACGCCGAGATCAAGCGGCTGGTGCAGGCCGGCCAGGCCGAGGCGCGGCGCATTCTCGAGGAGAAGCGCGCCGACCTCGAAATCCTCGCCAAGGGGCTCCTGGAGTACGAAACGCTGACCGGCGACGAGATCAAGGATCTGCTCGCCGGCAAACGCCCCATGCGCGAGTCGGTGACCGAGCCCACCGCGCCGCGCTCCTCCGCCGTGCCGACCGCCGGCAAGGGCCGGCCGCGCCCGGAGCCGGGCGGCATGGAGCCGCAGCCGCAGGCGTAAGCGCGCCTTTCGCCTTTCGAGAAAGCGCCCGCCTCGAAGCCGGGCGCTTTTTTTTGACGCGATTCCGGTGCGCGGTCGCCGACGGCCGGGGCTCAGGCCGAGCGCGGCCACACGGCGGCGACGATCGCGGCCATGACCGCCAGCATGATCATGACGATCGCGACCACTGCGGGCCATTGCCCGAGATGCCAGGCCGCGCCGCCGACCATGGCCCCGACGCTTCCGCCCACATAGTAGGACGTGACGTAAAGCCCCACGGCAGACGAGGCGCCCTCCTTGGCGGTGACGGCCACGTAGCTCGTCGACGATGCCTGGCAGAGGAAGCCACCCACCGCGAACAAGGCCATGCCGAGAACGATTGCGGGCAGCCACTCAACGAGCGTCAGCGCCATGCCGGCGGCCCAGAGGGCGAGCACCGCGAGAACGAAGGGCCGGCGGCCGAAGCGCGAAACCGCTTTTCCCGTCCACAGGCTCGCCGCCGTGCCGAAGAGATAGACGACGAACAGCGAGCCGAGCAGCGCCGGCGACAGGTTGAACGGCGGCTCCGCCAGATGGAAGGTGACGTAGGTGAACGCCGCAAGAAAATTGAACAGGACCCCGAAGCCGACCGCGTAGGTGGCGGTCAGCTGCGGGTTCGCGAAGTGCCGCACCATCTGGCGGAGCGCCGCCGCGATGTTGGATGCGCGGACGAACCGCCGCTCGCGCGGCAGCAGGACCAGCACCGCCGTCGCGAGCGCCAGGGTGATGAGCCCGTCGATCAGGAAGGCGGTGCGCCAGCCGAAGACATCCGCCGCGACACCGGTCAGGAAGCGGCCGAGGAAGCCGCCGAAGCTGCCGGCGGCGATATAGACGCCCGTCATGCCCGTGGCTTCGCTGCGCGGCCACTCCTCGCCGATATAGGCGACGAGCACGGCGAAGATCGGCGGCAGCAGCGCGCCCTGCGCGAAACGCAGGCCGACCAGGCTCGCGAGGTCCGGCGCGAACGCCATGAGAGCCGTCGGCACTGCGAGAACGAGCGCGGCGCTCGCGATGACGCTCTTGCGGCCGAGCACGTCGGCGATCGCCCCGGCGAAGGGCGCCACCGCCGCGACGGCGAGGGTGTTCGCCGTCATCGTCAGGCTCACGGCGCTCGGCGTCGCCCCGAAGTCCTGCGCCAGCAGCGGCAGCACCGCCTGCGGCGCGTAGAGGTTCATGAACACGCAGATCGCAGCGGCCGCGATGGCCGCGTAGGCCCGGGCAGGGCGCGGGCGGGGGGCTGTCACCGTCAATTCGTCACCGTCAATCCTGTCGCGCTTCCGGCCGGCAGAGGCGCAGAGCAAGATTTCGATACCATCCCTCCACCTCCGAAGGCGATGGCGGGGCTGACCGGAAAGGCATTTCCGATTTTATGAAGCCTAGTTCGCACGTTCGGCGGGCGTGTGAAGGCGAGATCGAGCCTTTCCCTTCACCGGGCGGCAATGAAACGCGGCACCTGTAACCGACGTTCACAAATTGTGAAGGCGCTGTCGCCGCTCGCGTCCTATACTGCGAATCAGCGAAGCAGCAGGGATGCTGCTCCGGCAAGAGGGATGCTGCGGGCTCGAGTCGCACCGGCGCGCGGCCGGCGGAGCCCGGCAGGGATTCGCGTTGTGATCCGGGGCACGGCCCCGGGGCAGCCAGCGCTTGCGATCGCTCGTTCATCCAGGTGAGGGATTTCATGGCGCGAAAGTATTTCGGCACCGATGGAATTCGCGGAAAGGCGAACAACGGCAAGCTCAATGCCGAACTCGCCATGCGGGTCGGCATGGCTGCGGGACTTCTGTTCCAGCGCGGGGACCATCGCCACCGCGTGCTCATCGGCAAGGACACCCGCCTCTCCGGCTACCTGATCGAGAACGCGCTCACCGCCGGCTTCCTTTCGGTCGGGCTCGACGTCCTTCTGGTCGGCCCGATGCCGACGCCCGCCGTGGCTATGCTCACGCGCTCGATGCGCGCCGACATCGGCGTCATGATCTCGGCCTCGCATAACCCCTATGACGACAACGGCATCAAGCTGTTCGGGCCGGACGGCTACAAGCTGTCCGACGAGATCGAGCTTCAAATCGAGGAACTGATCGATTCCGACCTCTCGCGGCGGCTCGCGCGGTCGGCGGATGTCGGCCGCGCCAAGCGCATCGAGGGAGCGGATGCCCGCTACATCGAGTTCGCCAAGCGCACCCTGCCGAAGAACCTGCAGTTCGACGGCCTGCGCGTGGTCGTCGACTGCGCCAACGGCGCCGCCTACCGCGTCGCGCCCGAGGCGCTGTGGGAGCTGGGCGCCGACGTGATCGCCATCGGCGCGGAGCCGGACGGCTTCAACATCAACAAGGAGTGCGGCTCGACGGCGCCGGAGATGCTCTGCCGCAAAGTGCGCGAGATGCGCGCCGACATCGGCATCGCGCTCGACGGCGATGCGGACCGTGTCATCATCGTCGACGAAAAGGGCTATGTGGTCGACGGCGACCAGCTGATTGCGGTCATCGCCCACTCGTTCAAGGAGGACGGGCTCCTCGCGCGCGACGGCGTGGTGACGACCGTGATGTCCAATCTCGGCCTCGAACGTTATCTCGCCGGGATCGGCCTCAAGGTCGCCCGCACACCGGTGGGCGACCGCTACGTGCTCGAGCACATGCGCGAGCACGGCTTCAACGTCGGCGGCGAGCCGTCCGGCCACATCATTCTCTCGGACTACACCACGACCGGCGACGGCTTCATTGCCGCTCTGCAGGTCATGGCCGTGGTCAAGCGCCAGGGCCGTCCGGTTTCGGAGGTGTGCCGGCGGTTCGAGCCGCTGCCGCAGGTCCTGCGCAACGTCCGGTGCGGTCCGGGGCAGTCGCTCGATGCGCCCCAGGTCCAGGCGGCGATCGACGACGCGAGCGCGCGGCTCAACGGCAACGGGCGCGTGGTGGTGCGGCCTTCCGGCACCGAGCCGGTGATCCGCATCATGGCCGAGGGGGACGATCCGATCCTCATCGAGCAGGTCGTCAACGACATTGCCGGCGTCTTGACCGGATCGGTCGCAGCCTGAGTCCCCGCGCAGGCGCCTGCGCCGCCCGCGCTCGCGCGCGCCGTCCGCCCTGCGTTTCACGGATCAAGACAACGAAATGCGCGCGCGGATGATCCGCGCGTGCACGTTTGCGCCCGCCAGGCGGTTTCGATTTGCGCTCGGGCGGCGAGGCCCGCGCGCGCCTTCGCCTGCAGAGAAGAGAATTTCTCGTTGATGGCTCTCTACGGAACATCCCAAGTAAAACCTCGCCCTCGCGTCGGTCAATTCACATTGGAACAAGTAAAAAGTTTTGGTGGTCGCTTGGCGCGACCCGCAACTTGACGTATGTCAAGGCCAAGTGCCGAAGGGATCTCATTTTTCCATTTATGATCATCTGCTCTTGCAATATCCTGACCGACCAGGACGTCCGCGCCGCGGTCGCGGCGGCCGGCGAGCGGCCCCTGACCGCAGGTCAGGTCTATGGCTGTCTCGGCTGCAGCCCGCAGTGCGGCCGCTGCGCGCGCACCATCCGGCGCATCATGGACGAGGCCCTGGGCGCGCCGGCGCCGGCTTGCAGGCGCCGCCCGCCGCGCGACGATTAAGCATAGCTGCAATCCGCCGGCCGTCGGCCCCGAACCCCGGGCGCCGTCTTGAAGTTTTCAGCTTGGAATAGATATCAGTGAACGCGCCGCCGCGCGCAAAGGCAAGGAGCCGGTCATGAGGGGCGATCCGAAAGTCATCGAATATCTGAACAGGGGCTTGCGGAGCGAACTCACCGCGGTCAACCAGTACTGGCTCCACTACCGCCTGCTGGACAACTGGGGCTTCAAGGCGCTGGCCAAGAAGTGGCGCGAAGAGTCCATCGAGGAGATGCGCCATGCCGACAGGTTCACGGAGCGCATCATCTTCCTCGAAGGCTTCCCCAACATGCAGGTGCTCGACCCGCTGCACATCGGGCAGAACGTGAAGGAAGTGCTCGAGTGCGATCTGCAAGCCGAGTTCGGGGCGCGCGCGCTCTACCAGGAGGCCGCGACCTACTGCCATGAGGTCAAGGACTACGTCAGTCGCGATCTGTTCGAGGAGCTGATGAAGGACGAGGAGGGGCACATCGACTTCCTCGAAACGCAGCTCGACCTCGTGGCGCGGCTCGGCCTCGAGCTGTACTCGCAGCACCATATCGGCAAGCTCGACGAGGACTGACGGGTCGAGGCGGAGAAGCGAAGCTTCACGCGCGCGCGGCCGCCGCGCATCTCCTCATCGTCACGGCGGAAAAGCTTTTCTCACGCGGGCCGTCGTCGCCGCCCACGCGCGGCGCGCACGCGCAGCG
>JADGHE010000099.1 GCA_019689555.1 Variibacter sp.
CGATGCCTTCCGCGCGAAGGGCCGTCCTCGTCCGGCGCGCGGCCTGCGCCGCGGCGGCGCGCGTGCTATCCTTCCTTGCGCCCGCGCGGGCGATTCGAAACGTCAGCGCGAACCAGGTCAGCCGGGGAGCGACAAGGGGAACTCTCGATGCGCAAGCTCGTCGTCATTGGCGCGGCTCTCGCCGCCATCGCGGCGGCGCCGTCGGTCGCAGGCGCGCAGGAACGCGCGGTCACCGGCGCGGCCATCGGCGCGGGCGCCGGAGCCATCGTCGCCGGCCCCGTGGGCGCGGTCGCAGGCGGTGCGGTCGGCGCGATCGTCGGCGGCCCTCGCCTCAGTCGCGTCGGCAAGCATCGCTACTGCTGGCGCGACCGGCGCGGCTACCGTCATTGCCGCTGGCGCTAGGTCCGTTCTTCCGCCAAGGGCGCGTCGCCTTCGCCGAGGGGCGGGAAGCGGTGCCGCCCGTTGGGGCCGCGCGGCAGGGCGGAGACGCTCACGACGGCGCGCAACGGCAAGTCCCCATAGAGGTGCGGAAACAAGGCGCCGCCGCGCGAGGCTCCCATCGGAGCGCCGGGCCCAGCGCCGCCGGATCGACCGCGATGAGAACGAGGCCGTCCTCTCCGGCGAAATGGCGCGCCGCGGTCCCGCACCTGTGCGGCCGCCAAGGTTGCGCCGGGGCGGCGCGCGCGACGGCACGCCGGTCGGCGTGAAGGCGGCCCCCGCGTCGGCCCTATCCGCGGCCGCCGAGACGCAGGCCGGGCGCCGGACGCTCCTCGGAGACCTCGCGGCGGAAGCGATAGACCGCCGCCGGGCGGCCGCCGGTCGCCGTCGACGTCGCCCCGGTCGGTTCGACCAGGGCGGCGGATTCCACGAGGCGGCGGAAGTTCTGCTTGTGCAGGTGACGGCCCGAGATCGCCTCGACGGTGCGCTGGAGGGCGGTCAGCGTGAACTCCTCCGGCATCAGCTCGAACACCACCGGCCGATATTTGAGCTTGGCGCGCAGGCGGGCGATGGCGGTCGCGAGGATGCGCCGGTGGTCGAAGCGCAGCGGCTGGCCGAGCTTGGGCAGGCTCGCGCGCGCGAGCGCGGCCTCTCGGCCGTCCCGCCGCGCCTCCTCGACGAGCCCCGCTTCGTAGAGCAGCTCGTAGCGCTCGAGCACCTTCTCCTCGTCCCAGGGGCTGCCGCCGAGGCCGAAGCAGAGCCGCAGCCGCGCTCTGCGACTCAGGGGGCGGCCGGGTTCGGCCTGCTCGCTGTGGCCGGCCCACTCTTCGAGCAGCGGCAGGATCGTCTCGTCGAGAATGCGCGGCCGCGCGCCCCGCCAGTCCTCCCAGGGAAAGAACCGGTACCAGCGCTCGAAGGCTGCGCCCGTTGCCTCCAGGGTGTCGGCCTTGTCCGGCACGCGCGTGAGCGCGAGATAGCCGATCGACACCACATGCGGGCCCGTATCGCCGGGGCGGGAATGGCGGCCGCGGTCGCCGAACGTGTAGAGCTGCTCGACATAGCCGACCCGCAGGCCCGTCTGCGCCTCCACCCAGGCGCGCAGGCCGATCTCGAAGGTGCGGTGGGCGAGCGGGTCGAAGGGACCGTAAGGAAGCGCCGGCTGGCCGTCCTGCCGGGCGCTGTCGCCGGCAATGAGGATGTGCGGTTCGTCGCCCTCGACGGCGACGATCGCGGCGGTCAGTCCGATCTCGATCAGGGGCTGCGGTTTGTCGTGCATGGCGGCTTCCCGCAGGACACCTCACGCGTGCGACGAAAGTGCGACGTTCACCGCATCCGCACCTTGCGTTCGCTGCGGGCGCGTTTGGGCGGCGCCGCGGGCGCGGCCTTGCGCACCGCGCGGGCCGACTGGCCCGCCCGCGGCCGCCCCGCATTCGTGCGCGCGTCCCAGCGCGCGGTGATCTCGCGCAGCTCCTCCCCGAGCAGGTTCAGGAAGCGCCGGCTTGCGACCGAAATCGGCAGGTCCTTCGTCTGCACGACGAAGTAGTCGAGCCACAGGTCCGGCTCGGTGATCGGCGAGGCGACGAGCCGGCCCGCGCGCACGTCGTCGGCGACCGCTACGGTCGGCAGAATGGTCGACCAGTCGGAGCCGCGCACGAGCTCGAGCGTCGCCGTGAGCCCGTCGATCTCCATCACCCGGCCGATCTTGGTGGTGTTGAAGCGCCCGTGGCTCTCGATCTTCTGGCGCAGGCTGTGGCGCCCGGACGGAATGACGAGCTTGAGCGAAGAAAGCGATCCGTCCCGCCCCGCCGGCGCGGGCGTGCCGGGCGCGCGCACGAGCACCAGCCGGTCGCGGAAGAAGTTCGTGCTCTCGAGGCCGAGGTCGGCCGGCGGTTCGGTGACGATCGCGATCTCGAGCTCGCCTGCGACCACCCACTGGCTCAGCGTGCCGCTGTAGGCCTCCGCGAGCCGCACTTCGACGTGGGGGTAGTCGCGCGCATAGCGCCCGAGCACCGCCGGCAGCGCGCTCTTCGAGAACGAGGGCGGCACCCCGATGTTGATGCGGCCGGCCACATGGTTGGCGAGGTCGAGCATGCGCTGGCGCGCCGCCTTCACCGAGCCGAGGATCTCGGTGCAGCAGGCGTAGAAGTGCTTGCCCGCGATCGTGGGCGTGACGCCGCGGGCGTTGCGCTCGAAGAGTCGCTGTTCGAGCAGCTCCTCGAGCTGGCGGATCTGCACGCTCAGGCCCGGCTGCGTGCAGTTCTCGCGCTTGGCGGCGCGGCTGAAGCTGCCTTCCTCGTAGACCGCGGCGAAGTAGCGGATCTGGCGCAGGTCCATGGGACATATCCAAGACAATCCGGTTTCTCGGCGGCTCGCGGCGGCGCGCCGAAGGGCCGGGAGCAAGGGGACTTCGCGCGCCGCGCGCTGGAGCGCGGGTCCCCGTCGGTTCTTATAGCTCCACCTTATACAAAATATCACGAGATATTATTAGCGCGCATAGCTCGAAGTCTCCAATCTGCGCCCTAACCCACAACAGGCCGTCTATGGAGACACGCCCATGCAGCCCAAGGTGATCCTGCAGCTCTATCCCATGCTTCCCGCCGACGGGGAGGAGGGGCGCAAGCGCGCCCGGCCGCTCGGTCGCAACGCCGACCTTTATCAGAAGGTCCTGTTCGAGTGGCTCGACATCGTAAAGGCTGCGGACGAGATGGGTGTCTGGGGGCTCTCGACGATCGAGCACCACCTGCACTCCGAAGGCTACGAGGTCGGGCCGAACCCCGGCGTGCTGAACGCCTGGTGGGCCGGGCAGGTCAAGAACGCCCATGTCGGCGCGCTCGGCTATGTGATGGCGACGCAGGACCCGATCCGCATCGCGGAAGAGACCGCGATCCTCGACCACATCACGCGCGGAAAATACTTCGTCGGCTTCGCGCGCGGCTACCAGTCGCGCTGGACCAACATTCTCGGCCAGTTCACCGACACCGTCGCCACCGTCTCGGACGGCAGCGCCAACGACATGAAGAACCGCGACATCTTCGAAGAGCGCGTGATGATGGTGCTGCGCTGCTGGGAGGAGGACGCGGTGTCCCTGCACGGGAACTACTACCAGGCACCCTATCCGATCGAGACCGGCGTCGTCGGCTACCCGGCCGCGCCCATCGCGCGCGAGGCCGGCGCGCCCGGCGAGATCGACGAGCAGGGCAATGTCCGCCGCATCAGCGTCGTGCCCGCGCCCTACAAGAAGCGGCGGCCGCCGGTCTTCGTCGCCACCTCGAAGAGCGACGAGTCGGTGCGCTTCTGCGCGCGGCACAAGTTCCACCCCACCTATTTCGCCAAGTTCGACTCGGTCAAGAAGATGGCGCAGATCTACGTCGAGGAGGCGGCAAAGCACGGCGACAAGGTCACGCTCGGCCAGCGCCAGAACATCGTGCGCTGGCCGCACATCGCCGGCAGCGCGGCCGAGTGCGATCAGATGATCCGCGACTACGACATCGACATCTACAAGAACTTCTACGGCCCGTTCTTCCCGCAGTTCCCCACCGACCCGAACACCGACTTCGTGCAGAACATCAAGGATTCGGGCATCTACACGGTCGGCACCGTGGAGCAGGTGCGCGACGAATGGCGCCGCCTCTACGACCAGGTGCCCTGCGAGTACATCACGCTCATCTATCACTTCGCCCAGCAGCCGAAGGATTCGGTGCTGCGCGAGCTCGAGCTGTTCATGACGAAGGTGCTGCCTTACCTCGAGGCGGCTTCGTCTGCGCCGGCGGCGCAGGCCGCCGAGTAGGCGCGGCCGGGGGGGGGAACGAGGGAGGAACAATGCACACGGGGGGCGCGCGGCGCTCGCCGCCGCCGGTCCTGCCGCCC
>JADGHE010000100.1 GCA_019689555.1 Variibacter sp.
CATCACCTCTCCCGTATCGGGGTCGTGCGCGAGCGGCGCGGCGGCGCCGTCGACGGGCTCCACCTCGTTGCCCCATGCGTCCCAGCCCGGGCGCGGCGGGCCGCGGCGGTTGAGCTCGATCTTGGGCAGCGTCGGGAAATAGGCCTCGATCATCTCGAGGAACTGTTCGGGCTTCGCCGAGTGTCTGGTGACGGGCGCTGCTATCAGCGACTCCCATTGGGTTCCAGGCGCCGGCGCGGGCACGTCGCCCTTCACGCCGAGCAGCAGCAGCTCGTGCCTGTTGCGGTTCCAGTAGCCGGTGCCGAGGCGATCCTTCGCCCACACCCAGTGTGTCCTATAGTCGAAGCCCCAGGCCGCCATCACCACGAGCGCATGCGGCAGCATCGGCGCCGTGGCCCAGAGGAAGAGCGCGCAGTCGTCGGCCGCGATCGAGGCGACGGCGCGCGCCGCGATCACCTCGGTGCACGAGGTGGGATAGTGGTTGTCGGCCGCGCGATCGAGGCCGGTCTCGCGCGACCATGGCTCGAAGCGCCACTCGGGATCGGCGAGGATCACGCCGTACTTCTTCCGCGGCAGGGCTTGCTGCAGGCCTCCGAGCACCCGCTCGCGTACCGCCCGGCGCTCGGCCTTGGTTTCCGCGCGCAGCACGTCGAGCGAGACGCGCGCGCTCCGCCGCTCCATCTCGGCGCGCAGGCGCGCCATCATGGCCTCGAACGCCTGCTCGGCGATGCCGCCGAGCTTCTGCGCTCGCATCGACAGTTTGCGGTCGATCCCTACATCGGCGAGCCGCACGCGCGAGAATTGTTCCTCGTGCGAACAATTCTTCGGCGGCTGGCCGCGGTTGATCTGGCCCGCCTGCTTGGCCGCGAGCAGCAGCTCGCCCAGCCGTCGCTCGGCGCGGACGCGGATCTCCGCCGCGTCGATTTCCAGCGCACGGTTGCCGGCCTGCCGCGCGTAGATGCGCATGGCTTCCGCCTTGTCGCGCAGGTCCTTGGCCTCGTCGACCGCCTTCGCCTCGGCGATCGCCCGGCAGGCGATGTCGTATCGCAGGAGCGCGTTGCTCATGCCTCCGCCCCCTGCCCTTCGCGCAGCGCGCCGTCATCCTGCTTCGCGACGAAAGCGCGGCCGCCGCACATCGGGCAGCGCGCTTTGCCGACCACGCGCGCGAATGTCAGGGCCGGCATCGGCGTGTAGGCGGCCACCCAGCAGTGCCCGCAGGCGCCGCACCGCGCCCAGAACGGCTTGCGCTCGACCGTCACAGCAACGCCTCCTGGTCCTCGTCCTCCCCGTCGCCGTCGATCCAGCCGAGCTCGCCCGCCTTCCATCGCTCGAGCAGGAACACGCCCTGCGCCGAGCTCTCGCCGCTCCGGCGCACGAGCCGCGTCACCAGCGGCTCCTCGACGAGTGCGCGCGGCACCCAGTGGGCGTCGCGCGCGCGCCCCGTGTCCGACAGCAACAGCGCCCGCGCGCTCTCGCCGTGGCGGTAGAGCGTGAGCGCCACGCGCCCGGACATCAGGACCTCCAGTTGATCCATTCGCGGACCGCGCGCGCCGCCAACACGGCCGCCGCACAGCCGATGTCGTCCGCATATTGAGTCAGGCGCTGCCACTCGTCGGGCGTGAGCACGATCTGCACGACGACGACGTCCTCGGCCGAAGGTCTGCGGCATGGCAGCACGACCAGGTCGGCCATCATGTCCGCCTCCGCGGGATGCGGCGGCCGCCGCTCCGGCTGCGCCGCGCGCCGCCCTTGGCCTCCGAGGCGCCTCGCCGCGGCCTCTTGAGGCGCACGTTCTTCCACGCCGGGTTCGCCGACCGCGACCCAGGTTCCGCGGCAGGCGCCACTGGCGCCGTCTGCGTTGTCCACCTGATCTGTGAGTCGGACACGATGTTGAGCTTGGGGTCGTGCGGCGGCAGCGATTCCAAGCGCGCCCTGATCTCGCCCGCACAGGCGGCGTAGCCGGCGCCGTCGACGTAGTCGTCCGCATTGTAGGCGCCGAGATAGCGCCGCGCGATCTTCATGCCCTCCATGAGGTTGGCGACGTCGTGCGCGTCGAGCGGCCGCTGCGGGCTCTTCCCTGCCGCTGCGAGAATCCCGTTCCACACCGCCGCAATCTTCTCGTGATTGAGCAACTTGTCGCCGTGCGTCTCGGCCCGCGCGCCGGCGACGATGTCGGCCGCATGACGCGCGATGTCGGCCGCGGTGGTCGTGTGCTCGCTCATTGCTCGATCCTCATCGGTATCGCCGGCACGTCGCCGTGCGCGGCCATCTGGTTGTCGTCGCGTGTATCGGGCCGCGGCCGCGCGCGGAGGCGCAGCGCGGCAATGAGCAGCGCCATCGCGAAGGCGCCGAGCAGGAAGGCGCCGGCGAGCGCGGCAGCGTCGGTCATGATGCAGCCCTCCCGAAGTGCCTGGCGAAAGCGGATGCGAGGGCCGCGCGCGCGTCGAGCCGCATCACGGCCTCGATCAGCGCGGCGTCCGCCGGCGGCGGCAGGCCATCGATCGTGAACTCGCGCGCCTGGCGCGCCGGCACGAGGTGGCGGACCTCCGTCGTGTAGGCCTGCTGGTCGGCGTACTTCACCGCGGTCGCGATGTCGTCGTGCGGCGGGAACGGCAGCCCTGCGCGCGCGTGGATCGCCCTCGCCATGCGCTGCTCGAGCCGGTAGAGCGCGCCCGCCGCGGAGAAGCCGCGCGCCCCCTGCCCGTCGGCCGCGAGCGCCTGCTTCACCGGCGTGATCCAATCGCCGATGTAACCCTCGTGCGCGTCGTGCAGCAGCGCATAGGGCACGGCCTCTGGCACCTCGGGCGGCACGAGCGCGGCGACGAGCAGCGTGTGCTGCGCCACGGTCCAGCCGCCGGCATTCAAAGTCATGCCGGCGTAGCGCCTGATTTCGTGGAGCCGCACGGCGATGTCGCCGAAATCGACGAGCGCCGGATCGGGATCGAGCAATGAGAGGCGCCGGCCGGCGGCAGTGACGATGTAGGTCATACGGTCTCCCAGGCATCGATGCGGCGCGCGACGACGTCGGAGCACCACTGCGACGGCGTCTCGCCGCATTCGGCGGCGTACGCGCGCAAGCGAACCATGCGCTCCGCGTCGATGATGACGACGATCGCGCTCACGGTCGCCGCCGCGGAGTAGGCGCGCTGCAGGAGGCGAAGATCGCGGCGCGCGGGCCGGCGGTGGCGCATCACCACGTCTCCGCGAGGTAGGTCGCGACCGCGATGGCCGCGGGGATGAGCGCGAGCCCGAGCAGCGCGGCGACGAGCGCCAGCGGCTCCCCGGGCAATGCGCGCCAGTCCGGAAGCGCGCCGTCATCCGGCCGCCTGCGCGCAACGACGTCGGGCGTGAGCGTGCTCATGGCCGCCTCCTCCGCGCCTACAGGTCCGCGAGCGCGCAGGCGCGCCGCATCATCACGTCGGGTCTCACCGGCAGAGGCCGCTCCGTGCAGGGCTCGCGCACCACGCCGGCCGCGACCCGCTCGAGGCCCAGCAGTCGGGCGCGCTCCATCGCCTCGCGGAATTTCGCGTCGGCCGCGACGTATCGCGCCCGGCGCTGCGCCTCGGTCAGCGCCTCGTCCCACGCGCTCATCGTTTCCTCCCCGCGCGCGCTCATGCCGCCTCCAATAATTTCAAGCTGTTGCAGTTTGTGTTTGCCGTGAAACTCTGCGGCGGCCGCCGCAGCCATGCGCACACGGCGACGAGGTTTTCGGCGCTCACGGCCTCGCCGTGCAGCACGCGGTGCAGCGTGCAGGGGGCCACGCCCGCCTCCAGCGCCGCCTGCCGCAGCGAGAGGCCGCGCACGTTGAGCACGACCGCGAGCGCGGAACCGACGAACCACCAGAGCACGGGGCCGACCGTGCGCGGCGCGCAGGCCTCGCCGGTCTCCGGGTCGATGCCGAGCGCGAGGCAGAGCGCAACATGCGCTGCGGCGTTGACGCGCCGCCCCGCGAGCGCGCGCAGAGCCGAGCGGCGCTCGATGCCGAGCGATGCCGCGAGCGCGAGCAGTTCGTCGCGGCTGCGCTCGGCGAGCGCCGCCCGCAGACGCTCCCGAGCGGAGGCAAGAGAAATCCGTTCGCGCG
>JADGHE010000101.1 GCA_019689555.1 Variibacter sp.
CTGCCGCGCGGGCGCCGCCGGCCGCGGGGCGGCGGGCCCGCGGGGGCGCGCGGCGGCGCGGGCCGCAGCGGCGCCCCGGGCCTCGGAAGCAGACGCGGCAGCGCGCATTTCGCCCGCCCCCGGCGCGGGCCGGCCGCTCTCCCCCGATGCCGCGGGCGCAGCCCCGCCCGGCACGCTCACGAATTTCGGCCCGCGCGAGCGCGTGAGCCCGCGCGACATAAAGCGCGCCGCCGACGGCGCGGGCTTGCCCTCCTCCACGCCCTTGCCGAGCGCGTCGAAGCCGACGCCGATCTGCGCCGGATCGACATGGGCGAGGTCGAAGCGGTCGAGGTAGCTCACCGCGAGCTCGCGGAAGACATAGTCGAGGATCGAGGTCGCGTACTTGATCGAGTCGTTGCCCTGCACCGGCCCCGACGGCTCGAAGCGCGTGAAGGTGAAGGCGTCCACATATTCCTCGAGCGGCACGCCGTATTGCAGGCCGAGCGAGACCGCGATCGCGAAGTTGTTGAGGAGCGAGCGCAGCGCCGCGCCCTCCTTGTGCATGTCGATGAAGATCTCGCCGAGGCGGCCGTCGTCGTACTCGCCGGTGCGCAGATAGACCTTGTGGCCGCCGACCACCGCCTTCTGCGTATAGCCCTTGCGCCGGTCGGGCAGCCGCTCGCGCTCGCGCAGCACCGTCACGCGCTCGACGATCTTCTCCACCACGCGCTCGGCGAGCGCCGTGGTGCGCACGGCGGCCGGCTTTTCGAGGAAGGCCTCGACCGCCTCCTCCTCGTCGTCCTCGTCGGCGATGAGCTGCGCCTGCAGCGGCTGGCTGAGCTTTGAGCCGTCGCGGTAGAGCGCGTTCGCCTTGAGCCCGAGCTTCCACGACAGGAGATAGGCCGCCTTGCAGTCCTCGACCGTGGCGTCGTTCGGCATGTTGATGGTCTTGGAGATCGCGCCGGAGATAAAGGGCTGCGCCGCCGCCATCATGCGGATGTGGCTCTCGACCGAGAGGTAGCGCTTGCCGTTGCGCCCGCAGGGGTTCGCGCAGTCGAACACCGCATAGTGCTCGGGCTTGAGGTGCGGCGCGCCCTCGACCGTCATGGCGCCGCAGACGTGCACGTTCGCGGCCTCGATCTCCCGCTTGGTGAAGCCGAGCGCGGAGAGCATGTCGAAGGTCGGGTTGAGAAGCTGCGCGGGGTCGAGCCCGAGCTGCTTCACGCAGAACTCCTCGCCGAGCGTCCACTTGTTGAAGGCGAACTTGATGTCGAAGGCGCTCTTCAGCGCCTTCTCCACCTTCTCGATCGCCTCGTCGGTGAAGCCCTTGGCCCTCAGCGTCGTGTGGTTGACGCCGGGCGCGTTGGCGAGCGTACCGTGGCCGACCGCGTAGACCTCGATCTCCGCAATCTGCGATTCGGAGTAGCCGAGCACGCGCAGCGCCTCCGGCACCGCGCGGTTGATGATCTTGAAGTAGCCGCCGCCCGCGAGCTTCTTGAACTTCACGAGCGCGAAGTCGGGCTCGATGCCGGTGGTGTCGCAGTCCATCACGAGGCCGATCGTGCCGGTCGGCGCGATCACGGTCGCCTGCGCATTGCGGTAGCCGTACTCCTCGCCGAGCGCGAGCGCGCGGTCCCAGGCGCGCTTGGCGCGCTCGCTCAGCACCGGGTCGGGGCACGAGGCGTGGTCGAGCGGCACCGGCGGCGTCGACACCTTCTCGTAGCCGGACAGCTCCCCGTACGCGGCGCGCCGGTGATTGCGGATCACCCGCAGCATGTGCTCGCGGTTCTTCTTGAAGCCGGGGAAGGGCCCGAGCAGCGCCGCCATTTCCGCCGAGGTCGCATAGGCGACGCCGGTCATGATGGCGGTGAGCGCCGCGCACAGCGCGCGCCCCTGCGCCGAATCGTAGGGGATGCCGGACGACATCAACAGGCCGCCGATATTGGCGTAGCCGAGCCCCAGTGTGCGGAACTCGTAGGACAGTTCGGCGATGCGCCGGGAGGGGAACTGCGCCATCAGCACCGAGATTTCGAGCACGATGGTCCACAGCCGCACCGCGTGCTCGTAGCCGTCCACGTCGAAGCGGCGCGTCCGCGGATCGCGGAAGGCGACCAGGTTGAGCGAGGCGAGATTGCAGGCCGTGTCGTCGAGGAACATGTATTCCGAGCACGGGTTCGAGGCGCGGATCTCGCCCGAGGCGGGGCAGGTGTGCCAGTCGTTGATGGTGGTGTGGAACTGCAGGCCGGGGTCGGCGCAGGCCCAGGCGGCGTAGCCGATCTTCTCCCACAGCTCGCGCGCGGGCTTCGTCACCTTGGTCTTCCCGGTCGTGCGCCATTTCAGCGCCCAGCCGGCGTCGGCCTCCACGGCCTTGAGGAACTCGTCGGGGACGCGCACCGAATTGTTCGAGTTCTGCCCGGAGACGGTGAGATAGGCCTCCGAATCCCAGTCGGTGTCGTAGGTCGGGAACTCGATGTCCCTGTAGCCCTGCTTGGCGAACTGGATGACCCGGCGGATGTAGTTGTCGGGCACGTGCATCTTGCGCGCGGCGCGGATCTCGCGCTTGAGCGCGGGGTTCTTTTCCGGGTCGAAGCAGTCGTCGCCGGAGCCCTCGCAGTTCACGCAGGCCTTGAGGATCGCCTTCAGGTGCTTCTGGTTGATTTTCGAGCCGGTGACGAGGTTCGCGACCTTCTGCTCCTCGATCACCTTCCAGTCGATGAAGGCTTCGATGTCCGGGTGGTCGACGTCGACCACCACCATCTTCGCCGCCCGCCGCGTCGTGCCGCCGGACTTGATCGCGCCCGCGGCGCGGTCGCCGATGCGCAGGAACGACATCAGGCCCGAGGACGAGCCGCCGCCGGCGAGCTTCTCGCCCTCCCCGCGCAGATCCGAGAAGTTGGTGCCGGTGCCCGAGCCGTACTTGAACAGCCGCGCCTCGCGCACCCACAGGTCCATGATGCCGCCCTCGTTGACGAGGTCGTCGGCGATCGACTGGATGAAGCAGGCGTGCGGCTGCGGGTGCTCGTAGGCCGACCGCGACTTGTGCACCTTGCCCGTCTTGAAATCGACGTAGTAGTGGCCCTGGCTCGGCCCGTCGATGCCGTAGGCCCAGTGCAGGCCCGTGTTGAACCACTGCGGCGAGTTCGGCGCCGCCATCTGCATCGCGAGCATGTAGCGCAGCTCGTCGAAGAAGGCGCGCGCATCCCCCTCCGAGTCGAAATAGCCGGCCTTCCAGCCCCAATACGTCCATGTGCCGGCGAGCCGGTCGAACACCTGCTTGGCCGAATGCTCGCCGCCGTAGCGCTCGTTCTCCGGCAGGCGCTGGAGCGCCTCGAGATCGGCGGTCGAGCGCCACAGCCAGGACGGCACGTCGGGCTCCTCCACCTTCTTCAGGATCGCCGGCACGCCGGCCTTGCGGAAATACTTCTGCGCCAGCACGTCGGAGGCGACCTGCGACCAGAACGCGGGCACCTCCACGTCCTCGCGGCGAAAGACGATGGAGCCGTCCGGGTTGCGGATTTCGCTCAGCGTGCGTCGGAACTCGATTCCCGCGTAAGCGTCCTGGCCTTCTTGTGTGTAGCGCCGCTCGATCCGCATCCTATGTCCCCATTCGGCCCGCGCTCGCCGCGCGGGCGCCACCTCAACAACGCAGGGCCCTGCCCTGCGCTCCCGTCGACGATTCTGCTTGTCCCGTTTATCTCCTGTCGGTCCGCCTCCGGTTCACCCGGACTCGGGCCCAGTCGCGGCGGCGGGGCCGGCGCGCTCTTCGAGGCGGCAGAAGTCCATACGCCTGCGCCGGTCCGGCGGGGCGAGGGGTTCTTGAGCGACCTTTCGGGAGGCGTCCGGCGGGACTCTCAACACCCCGCGCCCGACCGTTCCAGCCTAGGCCGACTCACCACCGCGCGTCAAGGACTAGTACGGCCGCCGACGCAAAAGCCTAAATCTTGTGGGAGGGTGTGAATGTCGGGGACGAATCGCGCCCGCCGTGGCGGAAGTGTCGGATATCTCCGGACAATTCGGAAGAGGCGCCTCGGGGCAGTCCCCTGCGCCCCGTGGGGCCGGGGCCCCCCGGGCTCTTATACACAAATACCAGCCCACGAGACC
>JADGHE010000102.1 GCA_019689555.1 Variibacter sp.
CAGCGTGCCGAGCCGCCGCGCCCGCCGCAGGCCGCCGAGCCGGCCCCGCGGCCGCGCTTCGAGCCCGCGCCGCGCGCCCCGCGCCCGGAGCCGACCCGGTTCACGGCCGAGCCGCCGCGTTCGATGCGCGGGCCGACGGCCGCTCCTCACCCGGAGGTCGAACCGCCGCAGGTCGAGGCGCAGACGCAGCCCACCACGGACCCGAACCTCGCCGACATGGCGAACAAGCTCGAGGCCGCCTTGCGCCGCACCGCGCCCGCGCGGCCGGAGCGCACCGAGCGGCCGGAGCGCACCGAGCGGCCTGAGCGCACGGAACGCCCGGAGCGCGTCGAGCGCATGGAGCCGGAGAGCGCCGCCGTCCGCCACGGCCCGCCTTCGCCCGCAGCGCCTTCGCCCGCAGCGCCTGCGGCCGCGGAACTCGCGGGTCCCGCAAAGCCGCAGCCCGCGCCGGCGCCCGAACCGGGGCCCGCGTCCGTGGCTGCTCCCGCACCGGAGCCGAAGCCGGCCGAGGCCGCGCCCCCGAAGGTTCCGCCGAAATCCGTATTCGACAGCCTGGAAGAAGAAATGGCGAACCTGCTCGGGCGTCCACCGGCCAAGCCATGAGGGTCCTGCCACGCCCCCTGCCCGCGGCGCTCGCCACGGCCGGCGGGCTCGCCGGGCTTCTGATCCTCGCCGCGCAGCCCGCAGCGGCACAGGACCTCAGCGTGAACTTCGGCCAGGGCACCGGCCTCACGGAGCGCGCGATTCAGCTCGTTGCGCTGATCACGGTGCTCTCCCTCGCACCGTCCATCCTCGTGATGGTGACGTCGTTCACGCGGATCGTCGTGGTGTTGTCGCTGCTGCGCACGGCCCTCGGCACGGCGACCGCGCCGCCGAACGCGGTCGTGGTCTCGCTCGCGCTTTTCCTCACGGTGTTCGTGATGGGGCCGGCGTTTCAGCGGGCCTACGAGCAGGGGCTGCGGCCGCTGACGGCGGGCGAAATCGACGTCGAGCAGGCGTTCGAGCGGTCCTCCGAGCCGTTCCGCGACTTCATGCTCAAGAACGTGCGCGAGAAGGATCTCGCGCTGTTCATGGACTTGTCGCGCGAGCCGCGGCCCGCCAGGCCCGAAGACATCTCCATGCGCATTCTCACGCCGGCCTTCATGATCTCGGAGCTGAGGCGCGCCTTCGAGATCGGCTTTTTGCTGTTTCTGCCCTTCCTCATCATCGATCTCGTCGTCGCCTCGGTGCTGATGTCGATGGGCATGATGATGCTGCCGCCGGTCGTGGTCTCGCTGCCGTTCAAGCTGATCTTTTTCGTTCTCGTCGACGGCTGGAACCTCGTCGCGGGCAGCCTCGTCCAGAGCTTCGGAGCGGGATAGCCTCGCCCGCCGCGGCGCGCGCCCGCCGCGCCCGAGAGGCCGCGCGCCGCCGCGCGCGGTCGCGCGGAGCGGCTCTTCCGGTTCTTCTCAGCCCTGCCCCGGCTGCTGCCGCGCCGATACGCCCTCGACCTGTTCCGGGTAGCGCGCGCGCATGTCGCGCAGGAAGGCGTCCAGCGTGTCGATCGCGGACGCCGAGCGTGCGGCTTCGGCGAACTCGGCGCCGCGCACCCCGATGGGCGTCGTGAGCACCTCGAACAGGCGGCGATCCGGCCCTTCGGCCATCTTCGCCATGTATTTCTGGCGGAAGCGGTCGAGCCCGATCATATCCTCCGCGAGTGCGTAGCCGATCGCCGCCCGCAGGATGTCGGCGCGTTCGGTCGCGTCGAGCGGCGTGAAATCGCGCCAGCGATCGCCGTAGAGGCGCTCGATGTGCTCCGCGGCCGCGCGCCAGTTGCGCGCGGCCCAGTGGATGTCGGCGCGCAGCCGCTCCACCTCGCGGCCGCTCATGTCCTCGATGATCTCGAGCGCGAGACTGTGACGGCCGGTCTCCGACAGCGCCCGCGCCTCGAGCAGCAGCCGCTGCCGGCGCAAATCGTTCGACAGATTGGCCATGCGCGTCGTCCGCAGCGCGGCGAGCGCGCGGTCCGGCTTGCGATCCATCAGGTAGACCATGGCGAGCCGCGCGGCCGCCTGCGCGCGGGCGGCGCCCTGCAGCCGATGGTCGATCTGATGCTGGAGCAGTTCGCTCGCCTGCTTCAGCAGATCCATGGCGATCAGGCGCTCGGCCAGGCGGCGGATCATTTCGTCGCCGCGCCGCCCGATCGGCGTCAGCGAACGGTACTCGTAGAACAGCCCCAGCGCCTCGACGGGGGTGAGGTTGCTCCCGCGGTCGCCGAGGAAGATCGATTCGAACGTCTTGGCCGCATCGTCCTGGATGCGCCGCGTGAGCGCGGAATTGGGACGCGCGGCGACCGCCACGCGCATCACCTGCAGGGCGTCGCGGAAGCGATTGCCCTCGGTGTAGAGGCGCGCCAGAAGCTCGAGCGCCTCGAGCTCGATGTCGTCGCCACGCCAGGCCGTGGTCAGCCGTTCGAGCTCGGCGGTCGCCTCTTCGCGGCTGATCTGATTGATCGTGCGGCGCAGCTCCGTCTGCCGCAGCCACGCCTCGGCCGCGGCCGGGGCGTGGCTCGACGCGACGGCGACGGTGTAGGCGCTCAGGGCCTCGTCGATCCTGCCCAGGCCTTCGGCGACGCGCCCCGCGAGCACCGCCAGCTCGCCCTTCATCTCGTTCGGCGCGCCGATTCCATCGAAGTCATCGAGGTGCCGCGCGGCCGCGACGAAGTCGCCGAGCGCGACGGCGCAGCGTGCCGCCTCCTTGAGCGCGAAGCGCTGCAGTTCGATCGGCAGGGCGGCGCTCGCCGCCTCGACGTTCTTGAGGCCCTCGCGCGCCTCCGCGAACCGCCCGAGGCGCGACAGCGCAAGCGCGCGCCAGAGCTGCGCGTCGTGCAGATTGCCGATCGCGGGATGGGCGAGATCCTTGAGCGCCAGATCCGCGTGCCCCATCATGAGACTGGCGATGGCGCGCAGCACGAGCACGCGCGCGAGCTCGTCATGGTCGCGCTCGGCCGCGATGACGACGTCGAGCACGCCCTTGGCCTCCGCATACAGGTCCCGCGCGAGATAGAAGCGCGCGAGATCGAGGCGCGCGATATTGCGCTTGTGCTCGGGCGCATAGGACAGCGCGGTCATCAGCGCCGTCTGCCGCTCGTGAAAGTCCGCCTGCCGGTCGTAGCCCCAGGACAGCACGTCGAGCGCCGCCGGCCGCGACGGCCCGAACGTGCTGCCCGCCGCCGACCGGCCCGCCGTCGGCGTGAGCAGCAATCCGCTCGGCCGCGCGATCACCACCCGCTCGGGCGTCGCCTCCACCGTCAGATCGTCGGCGAACGGCTCGACCACGAGACCGTGGGTGGAGCGCAGCGCCCGGAACTCGACGAAGTCCTGAGTCTTGGGCAGCCCGCGCGCCGGCCCCAAGGCGGTGACGACGAGCAGCGTGTCGCCGCTGTCGGGATCGGTCAGTCGGTGAACGCGGCGCGGATTTTCCAAGGCGATCGCGGCGTGCGCGCGCGCCGGAGCAACAAGGACGCGTTCGATCGCGAGCGGCGCCGACGGCTCCGGCGCGCTTTCGCCCAGGGTGACGATCCAGGCGCTGCCGTCGAGCGCGGCGCTCGTGAGATACGGACGATCGAGCTTGACGCGCACCGCCTGGCCCTCGGACCCCTGGGAGGAGACCACGTCGCGGACGAGCGGACCCGCATCCTGCTTGAGGCGGCCGACGTCGATCGCGGACTCGGTGTCGAAGACGAGCCACAGCGTGTCGGCGCGCCGGAACACCGCTGCCGCGGTGGGCGTGCCGAACGGAAACACCAGACGCACCGCATCGCCCTGGCGCCGCGCGAAGGCGGCGCGCGGCGCGCTCGCCGGGCGATCCGTCGCGGAATCGGCGGCGGCGCCGGGTGACGCCGGCGAATCGGCGGCCGCGGCCTTGTCCGTCTCCCGCGTCTCCGCGGAGCCGGCGGGCGGCGCATCGGCGCGCACCGGCGCAGGCTGGGGCGGCGACGACGGCGCCGCGTCGCCGCCCCAGCC
>JADGHE010000103.1 GCA_019689555.1 Variibacter sp.
AGCCGGGGCCGGGGGCCGCGGGGCCGCGGCGGCTCTCGGCGCTGGGCCCGCCGCCGGGGTGGTCTCGTTTTCCATGATGCTGACCGGCGGGATCGAAGCCGCCGAAGGCAGCGTGAACCCGGGGGGCAACGGAGCGGCCTTGGGCGCCGCGTCCGCGGAGGGCGTGTGCGCCGCCGCGGGCTCGCTCGCTCCGCTTCGCCAGGACGCCTGATGGCGAGCGAGCAGGAGCTCGAACGCGCCTTCGCGCAGATTGGCCAGCACCTTCGAATTGTCGGGCAGCAGACGCGCCGCCTCGCAGCGGTCCGCCGTGCAGCCGTAGCGCAGCTTCAAAACATGGGCGACGAGGCCGTAGCGATCCCGTTCAAGGCTTGCGCGCAATCCGCCGAGAACGTCTTCGAAGGAAGAATCGCGGCTTCTGGCGAAAGCCGTCGCCTCCCGCAGGAAAGCCACGCGCGCAAGGGTGAAGGCGGCGGCGGCCGCAACCGTCTCCGGGCTTGCAAAGACCGCACGTTCGCACGCGGCTTCCATGGCCTCGCTCGAAGCAGCGCCGAGGCAGCTGAGCGGCGAGGCCGGCATCCATGTCGCCGACTCGAGCGCGAACAAACGGCCTTCCAGGGCGCGCCGCTCTCCGTCCCGCGCGTAGACGATCCAGGCATAGGCCGCCGACGCCGCAATGCCGATGATCGCGATGAACACCAGCGTGCCGGCCAAGCTCCGGCGAATCAGAGAAACGACGGCGATCGCGATGACCAGAGCGCCGGCGGCGACCCCGATCCACAAGGCCGCGGTGAAACTTATGTCGGCAGTTATCGTCGGCATGCGCAAAGACCCCGGACCTCGCCTGCAATCCTTTCCCCCCGGGCGAGACGAGACTATGCCGCATTCGCCCGGCTCTGAACATCCTCGGCGCCGAAGCGCCCGCGGATGCAGAGGGCGCAGCTTTACCAACGTTGCGAATGCGCGGGCGGGGAAAACCGTCGTCACACAAGGCGGGCGCCTCGCAAGGCGCCGCAAATCATTGCCCGTGCTCGAGTTGGCTTTCCTTGGCCACGCGCTCGAACGCTTCGTTCGTGCTCTTGATGCGGTACTGGTAGTCGCCGCCGTCCGGCGGCAGCAGCCGCACCACGCGGTAGCTGCCTGCGGCGCTTCCGCGACCCAACACCGGGCCCGTGTAATGCACGATTTGTCCGACGGCGAATTTGTGCGCGCTCACGCGTATACTCCTGCGCGAAACGGTATCTTGCGTCCCGGAGGGGAGCAGTCGTGAACCGATGTTCATCTTATAGCAGCAAAACCCTTGGCATGCCAGCGCTCCGGATAAGAAAAAAGGCGTAGGGGCAAGGCCTTGTCGGCGGCGGCGCAAGCGCGGGCGAAGCCGCGGCCCGTGGGGACGAGCCCCGCGGATCGGCCACGAGGTTTGTCGTCGGCGTGCGCCTTCACGGCCTGCCAAGGATCGCCTGCGCCAAGCGCGGCGCTGTCGTGTAAAGCATGGTGCGGTTGCGGCGGCCGCGGTCACGGGGAGCCTGTCTCATGCATCTGCAATTCGTCGGATCGGGTGATGCGTTCGGATCGGGGGGACGGCTCAACACCTGCTTTCATGTCGTCGGCGCTGAGGCGAACTTTCTCATCGACTGCGGCGCTTCCTCGCTCGTCGGTCTGAACAGGCTCGGCATCGACGCGAACGCCATCGACCGCATTCTCGTCACGCATTTCCACGCCGATCACTTCGGCGGCGTGCCGTTCTTCATCGTGCATGCCGAACTCGTCGCGAAGCGGACCCGACCCCTCGAAATCGTCGGGCCGGTCAGCCTGCCGGCGCGCTACGCGCAGGCGATGGATACGGCGTTTCCGTCATTCCCTCATGCGCCGGCGCGCTTTCCCCTAAAGCTCACGGAGATCGAGCCCGGGGCGCCGCGCGAGATCGGGCCGCTGCGGGTCACCGCATTCCCGGTGGTGCACGCGGAAGCGGCCGGCCCCTGCCTCGGCTATCGCATCGAGGTCGAGGGGCGCGTCATCGCCTACAGCGGCGACACCGAATGGACGGAGAGCCTCGTCGCGCTCGGCCGTGAGGCCGACCTCTTTGTCTGCGAGGCCTATACGCGCGAAAAGCCGGTGAAGAGCCACACTGATCTTGCGACCCTCGTGCGTCACCTCGACCGCATCAGGCCGAAGCGGCTCGTGCTCACGCATATGAGCGCCGACATGCTGGCGAATCTCGACCTCGTTCCGTACGCCACCGCGGCGGACGGAATGATCGTCGCGCTGTAGTCTATGCGCCTGCGCCGCGCTGAAGGCGCGGCGGTCTCGGCGGTGCCGCGGTCGCCCTCAGCCGCGCTCCGCGATCAGCTCGTTCTCGCGGTGATGCAGGGCGTTGGCGATCTCCCGCTTGGTGAGCCGGGTTCCGTCGTCGCCCTCGATGAGGAGGGCCACGCGCCTCGTCGCGTTGACGTGCCGCGCCCAGCCCAGCGCCTGGTCCAGGGTTCCGAACTCCTTGTAGAGCATCTTTTCCTTTTCCAGGGGCGACACGACTTCTGCCCCGCGCGGCCCGCTGTAGACCCGATACGCCATCCTGCTGCCTCCGTTGTTCGGTGCCGGCATGAGCCGCCCGAAAAGCGACTCATGTTTTCGGCGGGTGCGCCGCGCGCCGGAGCGTCCGCGCGCACACCGCAGCGACTATCAACTTCTCGCCGGCGCAGGGGTTCCGGCGCACCCGGCCAAAATGCCGGGCATGCGCCTTCGGCCCTTTGCGCATCGCGGCCTTGCCGAGGCGCCCGCGGCGATGAAGACTGCGCGCAGGCGTCCCCTAATCTTCGGATCGCGAGGCCAGGAAGAGATGCGCGCTGCCTATTACGAGCAAAACGGAGCCGCCCGCGACGTGCTGCGCGTCGGCGAAATGGATACGCCCGAGCCCGGCCCCGGCGAGGTGAGGGTCAAGGTCGTCTTTTCCGGCGTCAACCCGTCGGACGTGAAGGCGCGTGCCGGATCGCGCAAGATCACCGTTCCCCGCATCATTCCGCACAGCGATGCCGGCGGCGTCGTCGACAAGGTCGGCCCCGGCGTCTCCCCCTCGCGGGTCGGCGAGCGCGTGTGGACCTGGAACGCGCAGTGGAAGCGGCCGTTCGGCACCTGCGCCGAATACGTCGCTTTGCCCGCCGCCATGGCGGTTCCGCTGCCGGATCACGTGAGCTTCGAGGCGGGGGCCTGTCTCGGCATTCCCGCGATGACGGCGTCGCACGCGGTCGACGTCGCTGGCGCGCGCAGCGGCATGACCGTGCTCGTCTCGGGCGGGGCGGGCGCGGTCGCGCACTACGCCATCCAGTTCGCCAAGGCGCGCGGGGCGACAGTCATCACCACCGTCAGTTCCGAACCGAAGGCACGGCTCGCCCGGCAGGCTGGCGCCGACCACATCATCGACTACAAGCGGGAGAATGTGGGCGCGCGCGTGAAGGCGCTGACGGGCGGGCAGGGCGTGGACGCCGTGCTCGAGCTCGACTTCGCGGTGAACGCGAGGCTCCTTCCCGACGTGCTGCGCCCGCGCGGCCTCGTCATCATCTACGGCAACAGCAGGCCGATCGCCGAGGTGCCGACGATGTTCTGCCTGATCAATCAGATCACATTGAAATACATCTTCGTCTACGAGCTGACGGAGCAGGAGCGCGCCCGCGCGATCGCCGAAATCACGCGCCTCATGAACGAAAAGCGCCTGATCCATAACATCGCCCAGGTGTTTTCGCTGGAGGACATCGTCGCCGCCCACGAGGCGGTGGAGCAGGGCCGCGTCGCCGGCAATGTGGTGATCCGGATGTGATCCGCGCCGGCGCGCGCCCGCGCGCGCCGCGGGCGGCCGGCGCGGGCGGCGCGCGGGGGGGGCGGTGTGTTATAAACAAAAGA
>JADGHE010000058.1 GCA_019689555.1 Variibacter sp.
CGCGGCGACGCCCGATCGCCTGTGGAGGGCGCGATGACGCCGACACCCACCCGTCATGTCGACCACGATGAGGCCGAGCAGATTGCGCACAGCCTTATTGCGGGGGCATGCCGCATCTTGACGTACGTAACGCAGCAGCGCCGGCGGAGCGCCGCATTCGACGCCATGCTGTCGGCGCTCCGATCAGCTGCCGACGTCCTTGGGCAGGAAAGCCCCGCATACGCGGACACGCTGCGCGAGGTGCGCGCCGCCATCGCCAAGGCCACCGTGTCCGACGATCCGCCGACATCACTGAGCGCCTGAGGCCGCGCCATGAGCCGCCCCCGCACATGCGACCACGAGGCCGTGCTGGATCTGTGGTGCGCCGGTCTCACGCTCCGCGAGATCGCGGCCGCCGTCGGCGCCCGCGTCGGCACGGTGACGGGCGTGATCATCCGCGCGCGCAGGCGCGGAGACCCGCGCGCCCTGCGCCGCTATCACCCGGAGCTCTATCGCCCGCGCATGGATCTGCGCGCCGTCTCGCCGCCGGCGCCGCAGCCCGAATTCACCCTTGAGGCCGCCGAATGAGAGACAGGATCTGCGACTCGCTCGGATATGCCCCCCGTGGCCTCTCCCGCGAGGAGGCTGCGCGCTACATCGGCGTCGGGACGACGAAGTTTGACCAGATGGTTGCCGATGGCCGCATGCCGCGACCGAAGCGCATCGACGGCCGCCTCGTCTGGGACCGCCTCAAGATCGAAGCGGCCTTCTCGGACCTGCCCGATGACGAGCGGCCCAACCCGCTCGATCGCATGTTGCAGATGGCCCGTGCGCACGTCTAGGATGCCGACCGGGGCCTGCCATGGACCGCGAGTACCCATACGCCGGTTCCTATATCGACCGTCACGGCAAGCGCCGGTGGCGATTTCGGCGCGCCGGCAAGACGATCGCCCTGCCTGGCTCTCCGGGCGAGCCTGAATTCGAGGCAGCCTATGCCGGCGCCCTCGCCGGCGAGCCGATCCGCAGGGAGAAGGCCAAGATCCTCCGCCTCCCGACGGCGCCCCCCAAGTCGCTGCGCGCCGCCTGGCGCATTCTGACCACGCAGACGGTGGAGTGGCAGCAGCTGGAGCCGGAGACTCGGCACACGCAGACACTGATCGCCGAGCGGTTTCTGCGATCGCCTGTGGTCGAAGGCGAACCCCTGACCTTCGGCGACGTTCCTGTCGCCGATCTCCAACGCAAGCACATCAAGGCCATCCTCGCCAAACGCGCGGCCACCCCCCATGCTGCTGCGCATCTGCTGCGCATCATTCGCAAGTTGACCGGGGTCGCCCTCGACGAGGGGTGGATCGAATACGATCCGACCTATCGCATTAGCCTGCGGCCGCCATACCAGGGTTGGAAGGCGTGGTCGGATGACGCGCGCGCCGCGTTCGAGCGCCATTGGCCGTTAGGCACGACGCCCCGTCTGGCCTATGCGCTCGCGCTCTATTTCGGGCACCGACGTTCCGACATCGCCAAGGTGAAATGGTCCGACCTCGAGGAGGGGGGCGGGAATGTGGTGCAACGCAAGACCAGAGCCGCGCTGTGGATTCCCATGCATCCTGAACTGGCGCGGACGCTCGAGGCGGCGGAACGCAAAAGCGAATACGTGCTCTTGACCCGACACGGCCAGCCCTTCAGCCGTAAAGGTCTGAGCGTCCGCATGCGCGCATGGACCAAGGCGGCTGGACTACCGCCTGGACATACGCTGCACGGGCTCCGAAAGACGCTCGGAAAGAAGCTGGCGGAGAGCGGGGCGACCACGCGCCAGATTATGGCCATCCTTGGGCACAGAGATATTGCGCATGCCGAGCTCTACACGCGTGAGGCCGAGCAGCGCCGCCTCGCTACCGATGGGATGCAGAGGCTCCTAGACGGAGCGGTCCTGACGGGCAAACGGGACGCCGGCTAACCGCATGGCGAACCCAATGGCTAACCGGACAATATGTCCATGAAAAGTCACGCATGTGGCGCTCCCTAGGGGACTCGAACCCCTGTTTTCGCCGTGAGAGGGCGACGTCCTGGACCGCTAGACGAAGGGAGCGGGCGCTGCGACGACATAACCCCGATCAATCTGGCGCGCAAGGCGCTGCGCGCGCCGGCCGGCGCGGTCTGCACAGCCCGCGCAGCGGGCCGGGCGAGAGGGGCGGCGGCTCCGGCGCCCGGGGCCGCAGGGCGGGCACGGGAGCGCTACCGCTCCCGCCCCAGGCGCAGGCGGCCGCGCGGCCGCAGCGTATCGCGATCGAACAGCCACAGCTCCACGGCCTCGCCCGTTTCGACGGTCACGAGAATGCGGTCGTCGGCGATCGCGGTCGCGATCACGCGGGCCCCCTGCGGCAGGGCAAGGCTCGCCTCGGCCACCGGCCGGCTTCCTTCGCGCGTGAAAACACGGTAGCCGATGACGCCGAACACGGCGGCGACGGCGAGCGCCGTCAAGATCAGGGAGACCGCCATCATCCGGCGCATCTTTCCGAGCGCGGCCGCGGCGGCAGGATCGGGCGCTTCCTCCGGTGTCGGCAATCGCATGAGTGATCCTGGAGCTTGCGTGGAAAGGGTTGTCGTCGGGCCGGCCGAGGCGGGCGAGCGGATCGACCGGCTGCTCGCGGCCCGGCTCGAGGGGCTGTCGCGATCGCGCGTCAAGGCGCTGATTCTCGACGGCCGCGTGGCGGTCGGCGCCCGCACGATCCGCGATCCCGGCTATCGCGTCAACGCGGGAGAGGCGCTCGCCGTCACGGTGCCGCCGCCCGAGCCGGCGGAGCCCCGGCCGGAGCCGGTCCCGCTTGACGTCGTCTATGAGGACGCCGACATCATCGTCGTCAACAAGCCGGCCGGGATGGTCGTCCACCCCGCGGCCGGCCACCAGAGCGGAACGCTGGTCAACGCCCTCATTGCCCACTGCGGGGCCAGCCTGTCGGGCATCGGCGGCGTGCGGCGGCCGGGCATCGTGCACCGCCTCGACAAGGACACGAGCGGCCTGATGGTGGTCGCCAAGACCGACCAGGCCCACCAGGGGCTCGCCGCGCAGTTCGCCGACCACGGCCGCTCGGGCCCGCTCAAGCGCGGCTATCTCGCCTTCGTCTGGGGCGTTCCGCAGCGCCCGAAAGGCATGGTGGATGCCCCGATCGACCGGCACCCGCATGCGCGCGAGCGCATGGCCGTGCGGCCGGGCGGCCGCTTCGCCATCACCCATTGGGAGACGGTCGAGCGCTATGCGGGGACCGCCGGGAGGCCGGTGGCGAGCCTGCTGGACTGCCGGCTGGAGACGGGCCGCACGCACCAGATCCGGGTCCATCTCGCCCATATCGGGCATCCGCTTCTGGGCGACGCCACCTACGGGCCGGGATTTCGCACCAAGGCCGCGCTGCTCTCGCCCGAGGCGGCGGCGGCCCTGGCCGCCCTTGGCAGACAGGCGCTCCATGCCTATATGGTCAGCATCCAGCATCCCCGGACATCCGAATATCTTGAGTTTCGCGCGGAACTCCCGCCAGAGCTTGCTCGTTTACGGCGTGCGTTGGCGGCGGGGACGTGATCCATCAAGTCCTTGCATCCAACTGAAAAGCTTTTTTCATCAAATGCTTGGTTGCTGCGCGATTGCGGCGCGATGTCACACGGGGAAGGCCGTCGCGGCCTTTCTCGCCGACGCCGTTTCATGTATGTTGCACCTGCGTGGTGCGCCGTTCGCAGGCGCACATTAGGCACGCCGTCGGCTTTTGCGAAGCGACGGCGTGAACCTGCCCGCCAGTTTTGGGGGCACTGAAAGGAGGGCGCTCATATGGCCCGTGCAGCCATGCTGCCGATCCCGTCGGCTGAATCCGGTCTAAGCCGCTACCTCGAGGAAATCCGGCGGTTCCCGATGCTGGAACCGCAGGAGGAATACATGCTCGCCAAGCGGTGGCGCGAGCATGGCGACCGCGAGGCCGCGCACAAGCTCGTGACGAGCCACCTGCGTCTGGTCGCCAAGATCGCCATGGGCTATCGGGGGTACGGCCTGCCGATCTCCGAGGTCATTTCCGAAGGCAATGTCGGCCTGATGCAGGCGGTCAAGCGGTTCGAGCCCGACAAGGGCTTCCGCCTCGCCACCTATGCGATGTGGTGGATCAAGGCCTCGATCCAGGAGTACATCCTGCGCTCGTGGTCGCTCGTGAAGATGGGCACCACGGCCAACCAGAAGAAGCTGTTCTTCAACCTGCGGAAGGCCAAGAGCCGGATCTCCGCGCTCGAAGAGGGCGATCTGCACCCCGACCAGGTGAAGACGATCGCCCGGCGCCTGGGCGTGAGCGAGCAGGAGGTCGTGGAGATGAACCGCCGGCTCGGCGGGGACGTCTCCCTCAACTCGCCGGTCCGGGAAGACGGGGATTCGGGCGAATGGCAGGACTGGCTGGTCGACGAGTCGTCGAGCCAGGAGGCCCGGCTGGTCGAGAACGAGGAGGCGGAGAACCGCCGCAAGGCTCTGTCGCAGTCGCTGTCCGTGCTCAACGAGCGCGAGCGGCGCATCTTCGAGGCGCGGCGCCTCGCGGACGAACCGACCACGCTCGAAGAGCTCGCGAGCGAGTTCAACGTCTCGCGCGAGCGCGTGCGCCAGATCGAGGTGCGCGCCTTCGAGAAGGTCCAGAAGGCCGTCAAGAACCGCCTCGCCGAAATCGAAAACCGGGCGACGGCCCCGGCGGCCTGAGCTTCCGTTCCGCGTTCCCATGTCCACGGGCCGGCTCTCGCGCCGGCCCGATGCGTTTTGCGCGCCTGGTGCGGCCTCACCACCTCAATGGGCGTGGCCGGCCGGCGCCGGCTCGACCAGCACCTCGATCGCGACCTTGCCGGCGCGCTCGAACGCGAGCGTGACCGTGATCATGTCGCGGGGACGGAGCTCCCGGTCGAGCCCCGTCAGCAGAAGGTGGCGGCCGCCGGGCGCAAGCACGATCTCCTTTCCCGGCGGCAGGGCGAAGGACACGGCTTTTCCCGAACCATCGGATCCCGCCGCCTCCCGCAGCTCGATCCTGCCTCCGGCCCCGGCGTCCGCACCGATCAACCTGTCTGTCTCCTTCGCGCCGTTGCGAATCTTCATGTAGATGGCGACCGTCCCGGGGCCGGCGGCTGCCGTCGCGTAGCACCAGGGGTGAACGATCTCCAACGCCTTGTGCCTGAAGGCATGCGCCCACGTCTCGCCGCAGGCGAGCAGGATCGCCAGCACAATTCCGAGCCTTGCGAGCGTTCGCAGGGAGCGTGTTGCGATGGACATGGCCGGTCTCCTCAAAAGGCAGCCGCAAAGCCGCTGACGATCCGCCAGCTTGCTTTCGACTGCAGGCCATTCATCTCGTTGATCACCGGCAGGCCCACGCTTGCGAAGCCGGACACAGTCCCGTGGGAAATGCGCAGGCCCGGGGAGAGATAGACAACATTGCCGCCGGAATTGGGATCGCGCACGCCCGCCACCGTCTGCTTGTCGTGCCATTCGCCGTTCAATTCGAGCACCAGGTCGAGGGCCATCGGCGCCATCCCCGCCGGCGGCTCCGGTTCATGGACGTGGCGGCGGACGTCATCCCGCACCTGAATGGGGTTGTGGCTGTGAAGCCCTTCGGGGCTGTGGCTCAACGCGCGGCCCGCAGGTCCATCCCGGCGGCCGGCGCCAAGCGATGATCCGCCGAAGAGACGGTAGGAAACGGCGGCGTTGTACTGGACGCGACGGCCGAGATTGGTCTCTTGCGCCCCCTTGCCGGCGAAGACGCCGAGCATGTTGGCATCGAACGACCACGATCCGAAGCGCTGCGTGAAGGCAGCGCCCAACAGGGCGTCGAGGGAGCCCGAACCGGGCTGGAACTCGGTCTCCAAGAGCTCGCCGGCGCGATCCCGCACTCCGGTCGCGCCTGTCGGGGCCTTGAAGCCGAACAGGACCGCGGCCTGGGCGCCGGTCGCCGTGGCGTCGAAGAACCGCCATTGGCCGAGCACCGTCATGTCGCCGACGCCGTCGGCGTCGCCGCGATCATCCACTGTGTTGATCGCAGCGCCGCCGGCGCCGTGCGCATGGTGGCCCTCGCGGATGTCCGTGCGGCGGACATAAGGAAGGCGCAGCGACAGCATGAAATCGTCGGTGATCCCGATCGCCGCTCCCAGCGCGACGCTCGCGATCGTGCCGATGCTATGGGCGTGCTGATGCCGGCCGGCGGCGGCGATCAAAGCCGCATCGCCGAGTCCGCCGTACTGGATCATTTCGTACAGGAAGGCGACGCCGACATGCCCGGCCTCCAGCGTGCTTGCCGGGATGGTGTTGATCGGTCCCGCGCCCACCGCGTTGCTGGTTCCGCCGGGATGGTGTGCAAGAGCTTCCGCCGGCAAGAGCAGCGCACACAGCGCCGCATAACGTGCAACCTTGCGGATCAAGTTTCTCTCCATGGAAATGCCTGTCGCGCACCGGACGGCGATGCGAGGCACGCCGCGGTGCGAAGTGTGAAGCCGGGATTTTGAGCGTCAGGCGCGGAGAGGCGGCGCGCGGCTGCCGAGGCCGGAGCGGCGCAGCGCGTCAGCGAAGGTGACGGATGTCGGCGGCGCAGGCCGCGTGACCGACGCAACGCCGATCCGTTCGGAAACCAGGTCGGGCGGGGGCGAAAGGGCAAGACCGCCTGCCGCGATGCACAGGCCGCAGCAGCGGCGCTCGATGTCGTGTGACTTTTCCTTGGTGTCCGGCGCCGTCGCCTGCGCGCCGTGGTCCGAGCAGAGGACGCGAGCATCAAAGAAGGCGAGCGCCTGATCCTCCGCCCGCCACTGACCTCCAGCCGCGCAGGCGATGCCGCCGAGAATCTGCCCCCAAAAGGCAAGCAGTACGGCCCAGGCAATGACTGCGCGGTTGCGGCGAACGGCCCCCATGGCGCGCATCTACGGACCGACTGCCCGCGGCGTCAAGCGCTGCCGCGCGCGGAGGCGAGCGGCGGCGAAACGGCGTCACGCGACGCGGGCAGGCACGTGGCCGTCCGCAAAAACGCCGAGCCCCACAATCATCGCCCTCCCCGCGTTATGATCGGTTTGCCGACCCGGGATCGGCCGGCGAAGGGGGGAGACATGATCACGGGATCATAAGCCGCCCGCGCCGGTCCTGACCGGGGCGCGCACCGAGCAGACACAAATCGCAACCGGCTTCCGCGGGCCTCACGCCGCCCGCACGCCGCACCGACGATGGAGGAACGCCGCCATGACAGAAATTAAGATTTCCAACCCCGAGGAGCTGGGCAAGCCGCTCGGTCAGTATTCGCAGATCGCGCGCGTGAAGGCGTCGGAGTTCCTGTTCATCGCGGGGCAGGTGGCCACGGATCGCGAGGGAAGGATCGTCGGCGCCGGCGACTTCGAGGCCCAATGCGCGCAGGTCTTCGCCAACATCGAGACGGCACTGCGCGCGGCCGGCGCCGGCTGGCCGAACGTCGTGCAGTTCACGACCTATCTCGTCCATTCCCAGGACATCGCCAAATTCGTGCAATACCGCACGCACGAGTTTCCGCGGCTGTTTTCGAACGGCGTCTATCCGCCGAACACGCTGCTGATCGTCGACCGCCTCGTGCGCGAGGAGTTCCTCATCGAAGTGCAGGCGACAGCCGCCCTTTAGCGTAGCCAGGCGAAAGGCGGGACGCCCTTGCATGTCGAGCCGCGCGTGAGCGCCCGCGCATCCGACCCGCCCGCCTTTCCCCTCCCCCATTCACGGAAGGCGCCGTCCTGGCCAAAGCCGCCGCCGACCGCTCCCATCCGGCGCCGGCGCAGCCCGTGACGCCCCCGCGCGTTCCGCGCGCCCTCCAGTTTCTGGAAGTCGCACCGTATCGGTCCCGAGACCGGTAACGGGGCTCGCGCGGCACGGACTCAGCGCCTGCGATTGGGCCTGCCTCTGTCGTTGGCCGGCGCAAGACGCGCACTGCGGCGCAGCGCGTCTTTCAGGCTTGTCGGCCGTCCGTGCTTCTTCAAGAGGTCGGAGAAGGCCTCGTCGGCGAGCTCCTGAAACGTCTTCATGCTGTCGCGCGCCAGAAGTGCGAGGGCGTTCCAGGTCTCCTCGTCGAACTGCACGCGCTTGCCGGGCATCGCCGTCAGCCTTACGTCGCGCCGAAGGGCGGGCGCCATCGCCGCCTTTGCCGGCGATTATTGCGGAAGTCGAGGGCGAAAGAAACGGCCACCTTTTGCGCTTTTGCGAGACGCGTCGCCCGCGCCCGCGCGGGGCCGCTCCCCGCGGTGGGCGCTGTCGGATCGCGCGGCCCTGCGGCGACGAGGTCGAGCCGGCCGGACGAGCCGGCCGCCGCGCAAGCCGCCCCGTTACTTGACGGCACCTTCGGCGCGCAGGCGCGCGATGTCCGCGGGCGCAAGATTGAGAAGCTCGCGGAGCACGCTGTCCGTGTGCTCGCCGAGCCGCGGCGCCGGCTTCGAGATCGTGCCCTCCATGCCGGACATCTTGATCGGATTGCCCGGCAGCCGCACGCGTCCGACATCGGGGTGATCGTATTCGACGATCATGCCGCGCTCGGCGACAGGCGGCTCGGCGAAGGCGCCGTCGATGTTGTTGACCGGCGCGCAGGGCACGTCGGCGGCGCGCAGGCGTTCGAGCCAGTCGGCGGTCGTGCGCGTGCGGAAGATCGCCTCGAGGCGCGGCACCAGCACGGCGCGATTTTCGACGCGCGCGGCGTTCGAGGCGAAGCGCGGATCGTCGGCGAGCTCGGGGTCGCCGAGCACGGTGCAGAGCTTGCGCCAGAAGCTTTCCTGCCGCGTCGCGACGACGATGTAGCCGTCCTCGGTCGCGAAGGCCTGCCACGGCACGGTGTATTCGTGCGCCGAGCCGGGCGGCTTCGGCACCTCGCCGTTGGTGAGCCACATCGTGCCCATGTAGCCGAGCAGGTTCAGCATGGCGTCGAACATCGAAAGCTCGATGTAGCGGCCCTTGCCGGTGCGCTCGCGGTCGAACAAAGCCGCAAGGATCGCCTTGCACGAGAAGATGCCGCCGCTCATGTCCGCGAGCGGAATGCCGACGCGCACGGGCGGCCGGCCCGGCTCCCCGGTGATCGCCATGTGGCCGCTGATCGCCTGAATGATGATGTCGACCGCCGGATAGTCCTTGTACGCGCCCGCATTGCCGTAGCCCGTTACCGAGCACTGGATGATGCGCGGGTTGATGGCCGAGAGCGTCGGATAGTCGATCTTCAGCCGCTGCAGCACGCCCGGCCGGAAATTGTCGATCACGACGTCGGAGACCTTGACGAGGTCGTAGAAGACGGCCCGCCCGGCCTCGGTCTTGAGATTGATGACGATGCTCCGCTTGTTGCGGTTGAGCGTGAGAAAGAGCCCGCTCCAACCGCGATAGGGCGCAACCGAGGGGATGCGGCCGAGATCGCCTTCCGGCGTCTCCACCTTGATGACCTCGGCGCCGAGGTCCGAGAGCACCAGGCCGCCGTAAGTGCCGGCCATGATCTGGCCCAGTTCGAGGATCCTTACGCCTTCAAGGGGAAATGACATCGCCTAAGTTCTCTTCGGTTCTCTTTGCGCAGGAGTCGCGGTGGCGTCATGTTGAAGGGCGCGCCGCAGGAACGCGCGAGCCCGGAATTCACGGCTGCCGTGCCGCGGCACGTGAATTGCGGAAAGCCTCGCTCGGCCCAACTTCCGAAAGGACGAACACGTGAAACGCCCCCTGTCGGAACACTACAACCCCAGCCCGCGGGCGATGATGTTGCGTTGGATTTCCGAGGTTCCGCCGCCGATCACCGCGAGCCGGGAATCCCGGAAGAAGCGCTGCATCGGATATTCCATGCAGTAGCCGTAGCCGCCGAGAATCTGCAGGCCCAGATCGGATACGGCCTTGTAGGTCTCGCCCGTATAGAGCTTCAGCACCGCCGCGTCGCTGCGCGTCGCCTGCCCCTGCGACATGAGCCAGGCGAAGCGGTAGACGAGCATGCGCGAGACGTCGAGCATCACCTTCATGTCGGCGAGCTTGTGGGCGATCGCCTGGAACTGCCCGATCGGCCGCCCGAATTGCTTGCGGGTCTTGGCGTAGTCGAGCGCATATTCGAAGGCCGCCTGCGCCGCGCCGGTGCGCGCGGCCGAGAGGCAGAGCCGCTCGTACCAGAGATACGAGTCGACCGCCTGCCATCCCCGGTCGACCTCGCCCAGGACCGCCGAGGCCGGCACCTTCACGTCGTTGTAGAATACCTGCGTGGTGCCGATGGCGCGCTGGCCGAGCGTTTCGATCTTGCGTACCTCGATGCCGGGCAGTTTGGTGTCCACCAGGAAATTGGTGATGCCCTGCTGCTTCTTTTCGCCCGTGGACGTGCGGGTGACCAGAAGGCAGTAGTCGCTGATGTCCATCCCGGAGGTGAACACCTTCTGCCCGTTGATCACGTAGCCGTCGCCGCTGCGGGTTGCGCGCGTGGTCAGCGCCGCCGCGTCGGAGCCCGATGCGGGCTCCGTCAGCCCGAAGCAGAACGACAGTTCGCCGCTCAGCACTTTCGGCAACAGCGCGGCCTTCTGCTCCGGAGTACCGTGCTGCATCACCGCATAGCCGCCGTAGGTGAGCGTGCGGAACACCCACATCGCGAGCTCTTCGAAGTGGCGGCCGATCTCCTCCAGCATGATGGCGAGATCGATGGCCGAGCCGCCGGTGCCGCCGTATTCGACCGGCAGGACTAGGCCGAACCAGCCGTGTTTCGCGAGCGCCTGGTAGGCCTCGCGCGGCGGCCGCCCCTCGGCGTCGCAGCGCGCCGCGTAGTCGGGCGGGCAGACGTCGTCCAGCAGGCTTCTAAGATGCTCGCGCAGCGTTTCCTGCTCGCGCGTGAAGGCGAAATCCATTCCTCACCACCGTGTCAGTTGTGGGATGTTCGTCCGCTTTGCGGACACGTCCACAGGCCAACGTCGAATTGTGCGGCCGGCCGCAATTGACCTATGTCAAAAGCGGGCCTGTTCTGGCAAGTAGCTTCCCCGTATCTTGCCGACCAACAACGAAGAGAGCTCCATGCCGAAGATCTGGTGGCAAAGCAGCACGCCGATTCACCGTCTCCACGACTACCGCAACACGCTTTCCGAACATCTCAACGCGATCAAGCGGCCTGAAACGGAGATCGCCATCAACGGCGTCGACGAGGGCTCGATGGACCTCCACTACAACGCCGTGGTGGCCATCAACACCTATGGACCGGGCGGCGTTCTCAACAAGCTCATCCAGGCGCAGGAGCGCGGCTACGACGCGATCGCCATCGGTTGCTTTCTCGACCCCGCGATGCAGGAAGCGCGCGAGATCGTGAACATTCCGGTGCTGGGTCTCGGCGAGACCAGCATGCTCATGGCCTGCATGTTCGGGCATAAATTCTCCGGCGTCGCCTTCCATGCGAAGCAGGCGCAGTACTACGACCGCAAGGCCTTCGAATACGGGCTCGCGGCGCGGCACGTGCCCTTCGGCGATCTCGGCATCGACTTCAACCAAGTGCAGACGGCGTTCACCAGCCCCGCCGCCATGACCGAGCGCTTCATTGCCGAAGCGCGCCGGCTCGCGAGCCAGGGCGCCGAGGTGATCCTGGCGGCGTGCGCGACCGTCAACGCCATCATCCGCCGCGAAAACATCCGCGAGGTCGACGGCGCCCTCGTGCTCGACTGCAACGCGGTGCTGCTCAAGGTCGCCGAAGGCATGGCCGAGCTGGCGCAGAGCATCGGTCTCGCCGCGAGCCGCCGGCTGCTCTACCAACGGCCCAGCGCCCGCGCGCTCGAGGATTGGATGCGGATCTACAATTTCCGGCGCGACGGGCAGGCCGAGCCCGCCGCCAAGATCCGCGCTGCGGGCTGACCCGCCTTTCGCGCCGCCAGGCCGACGAGCGGAATGCGTTCACGGTTGCGCGCCGGAGGGCGCGCAATCCCTTTCCGCTCCCTCCCGCGAAAGCGCGCGAAGGCGGGCCCTTGTCCCGCGCCCGCAGGGCCTTGCACTCTTCCGGTCGTCCCCCCGAAGCGGGCCGCCGCCGCTCCGAACGTCCGCGCTTCTGCGGACTGCTGGCTTTGCCGCTTCGGCGGCAAGGAGCGGTCGACTATGCGCCGATGGCAGATAGGCCCCCGGGCACGGCGCGCCGCAGCGCTCCGGCTCAGAGGCCGCGCGCCGCGTGCACCCGTCTCTGCCTCACTGCTTCCAGGCGGCGAAGGCTTCAGAGAAGGCGCGCTCGCCCGGCGTGCCCTTCTCGATCGCCAGGATGGCGCGGCGCCCGTTGTTGTAGACGATCGGAATATCGAACCAGCCGCGCTCCTGCAGCAGCTGCACATTGCGCTGCACGTCGGCTTCCACGGCCGAAAGCCCGATCAGGAAAAATCCGTTGGTGACTTTGACGGCGAGCCCGGAGAGCGGCGCGCCGCGCGCCTGCTCGGCTTCCTTCATCAGGAGGCCGGGAACGTTGGCGACGCCGCCGAACTGGAAGTCCGCCGGCAGATTGAACATGATCTCGATCGTATGGCTCGCCGGCAGCGCCTTGTCGGTGTTGCGGCGGATCGACATGGTCATCGTCAGCCGCCGCTCGGGAATTTCGACGTCGGCGCGGATGGCGAGCTCCGGCGACAGGCCGGGACCCGGCGACACGGTCTCGGTCCGCCACAGCGCCGAGCCGACATAGCGGTTGCCCTCGGGGTTCGCCGGGTCTTCCTCATAGAGCACGACGCGCTGCGCGACGGCGGGCGGCGGCGTGCCCGGCCGCGTCGCCGACGTGCCGCCCGGCTGCTGGCCGGAGGACGGCACGCCGTCCTGCGTCACGCGATCCTCGATCTTGGGCCGCACCTGAGCGTGGTCCCGCTGCGCCTGCGGTCCCAGATTTCTCACGACCCCAAACAGGCTCGAAATGCGATCCCGCTGCCAATAGGCGGCGGCGCCGAGCGACGTGATGACCAGCACGGTCAGCACTGCCGCGATGAGGCCGCGGCGCGACGCATTGGAGCGCCAGTCGTAGCCGTGGCCGCCGATGCGGCGCGGCGGGCGCGCGACGGGACGGCGGCGGGCGGAGACATCTTCCTCGCGGGGCTCGAGGTCCTCATGGGCGGGCGCGGGCGGAGTCGCCCATTCCGCCTGCGGTCGCGCCGGCGGCGCGGGCGGCCGCTCGCGCGTCGGCGGGCGCACGATCGCCGGCTCCGTCCCCGGCTCCTCCCGATCGCGATCGGGCTCCGGGCCGGGCGTTGCCGCCTTGCGTTCTTGCGCCGTTCGCGGCGCCTGGGCGGCCGCCGCGCCGGGGGCCTCGGGCTCCGCGGCGCCACGGACATCGCCGCCCGCACGGGGGGCGGGTCCCTGCGCCGCCGGCTCACGCGGCGGCGCGGGCGCGCGATTTGTGGGCGACGGCTCCCCTCCGGCCGACCGTGGAGGCTGCTGCGGCGGAGCGGGCGGGCGCGGCTGTTCCGGCGGAGCGGGCGGGCGCGGCGGCGTCAGGCGCGACCGCCGGAGGGCTTCCGCCTCGACCTTGCGCACGGCCTCCTCGAGCGCCAGGCGCTCCCGGGTGATCTCCGCCTCGGTCAAAGGGGGGGTCGCACTGCGCAGCTGGTCGAGCAGGGCATTCCGCGCCCGCTCGTAAAGAGCCCGGCGGGCCTCGCCGGTGTTCTTCTCCAGCCCGGCTACGGCGCGTGCGAGCAGCGGATAGTAATCGGTCATCGACTGCAGCTGACCATGAGCGGCATGCTGAAAGTTCGCTTAAAGCTCAAACGGATTTTGCACAAGAATTGTGTCCTCCCGTTCGGGACTGGTTGACAACAGGGCGACGGGACACCCCACCAGCTCTTCGATCCTTCGCACATATTTGATCGCCTGGGCCGGCAGGTCGGCCCACGAGCGTGCCCCGGCCGTCGACTCCTGCCAACCCTCGATGGTTTCGTAGATCGGCTCGACGCGGGCCTGCGCCCCCTCGCCCGCGGGCAGATAGTCGATCTCGCGTCCGTCGAGCCGATAGCCGATGCACACCTTTATCTGTTCGAATCCATCGAGGATATCGAGCTTCGTCAGGGCGAGCCCGTGAATGCCGCTGGTCCGGCACGACTGCCGCACGAGCACGGCGTCGAACCACCCGCAGCGCCGCCGCCGCCCTGTCACGGTGCCGAATTCCCGGCCGCGGTCGCCAATCCTGTGACCGATCTCGTTGTTCTGCTCGGTCGGGAACGGGCCCTCCCCCACGCGGGTCGTATAGGCCTTGCAGATGCCGAGCACATAGTCCACGGCCGCCGGCCCGAGGCCGCAGCCGGTCGCCGCCTGCGCGGCGACGGTATTGGAGGAGGTGACATAGGGGTAGGTGCCGTGATCGACATCGAGCAGCGCGCCCTGCGCGCCCTCGAAGAGAATGCGCTTGCCTTCGCGCCGCTTGCCGTCGAGCAGCGACCAGACCGAATCCATGAACGGCAGCACGCGCGGCGCAATGGCGGCGAGCTCGTCGTAGATCGCCTTCGCCTCGAATTCGGGCAGGCCGAAGCCGCGCCGCAAGGCGTTGTGGTGCGCGAGCAGGCGATCGATCTTCGCGTGCAAGGTGTCGAGGTCGGCAAGATCCATCAGGCGGATGGCGCGGCGCCCGACCTTGTCCTCGTAGGCGGGGCCGATGCCGCGCCGGGTGGTTCCGATCCGCCCCGCATGGGAGGACTCCCGCAGCGCGTCGAGCTCGCGGTGCAGCGGCAGGATCAACGGCGCGTTCTCGGCAATGCGCAGGTTCTCAGGCGTGACCTTGACGCCCTGTTTGGCGAGCCGGTCGATCTCCTCAACCAGCGCCTGCGGATCGATCACCACGCCGTTGCCGAGCACCGAGAGCTTGCCGGGCCGCACCACGCCGGACGGCAGCAGCGAGAGCTTGAAGACCTGGCCGTCGATGACGAGGGTGTGCCCCGCATTGTGGCCGCCCTGGAAGCGCACCACGATATCGGCCTGCGCCGAAAGCCAGTCGACGATCTTGCCCTTTCCTTCGTCGCCCCATTGGGAGCCGACCACCACGACGTTCGCCATCAAGCCCTCTTTTCGCTACGCCGCACCACGGGCCGAGGGCGCCGTGGTGCGCCGGTGGTCTAGCCGCATGCGAGCAGGACCGCAAACCCGCCTCCGGCACCGCCCGCCCCTGCCCCGGCGCGTCTTGTCCCCCGCGCCGGCGAAGGCCGGCGGCGGCGCGGCCGGAATGGGGCTCGCTCGCATGGCGTTCTCCCTCGTGCTCCTCGTGAGCCGACAAAGAACACGGCAAACTTGGCCGCGCATAGGGCGGAGTGGCGGCGCAATCGAGGCAACCGGGCCCTAGAATTTCAGCGGCTTGGCGGACTGGACCTGCGGCAGCGCCTGCACCTTGGCGAGCACGTCCGGAGGCACTTCGCCGTCGACCTCGATCAGCGCGATGGCGTTGCCGCCCGGCGCCTCCCGCCCGACATGGAAGGTCGCGATGTTGATGCCCGCTTCGCCGAGCGTGGAGGAGAAGCGCCCGATGAATCCCGGCTTGTCGAGGTTGGTGATGTAGATCATCGACGGACCGAACTCGGCATCCATGCGGATTCCCTTGATGTTGACGATGCGCGGCCGCCCGTCTGCGAACACCGTGCCCGACACCCAGCGCGTCTGCCGCTCGGTGACGACCGTCACGGTGATGAGGCTCTCGTAGTCGCAATGGCCTTCGCGGACCGTCTCCTCGACCACCATGCCGCGCTCCTTGGCGACGACCGGCGCGGACACGACGTTGACATCCTGGAGCATCGGCCGCAGCAGGCCCGCGAGCGCCGCCGAGGTCAGCGCCTTGGTGTTCATCTGCGCCACCAGGCCCTCGTAGGAAATCTGCACCTTGCTGATGCCCGTCTCCGTCAGCTGCCCGGCGAACGAGCCGAGCTTCTCGGCCAGCGTGATGAACGGCTTGAGCTTCGGCGCCTCCTCGGCGGAGATGGAGGGGAAGTTCACGGCGTTGGAGATCGCGCCGTTGAGGAGGTAGTCCGACATCTGCTCGGCGATCTGCAGCGCGACGTTTTCCTGCGCCTCCATCGTGGCCGCGCCGAGATGCGGCGTGCACACGACGTTGGGGTGGCCGAACAGCGGATTCTCCCGCGCCGGCTCGACCGAGAACACGTCGAAGGCGGCGCCGGCGACATGGCCGGCATCGAGCGCGCGGCGCAACGCCACCTCGTCGACCAGTCCGCCGCGCGCGCAATTGATGATGCGCACGCCCTTCTTCATCGCCGCGATGGCGTTCGCGTCGATGATGTTGCGGGTCTTCTCGGTGAGCGGCGTGTGCAGCGTGATGAAGTCCGAGCGGCGGAAGAGCTCGGCGAGATCGACCTTTTCGACGCCGAGATCGCGCGCCCGCTCGACCGACAGATAGGGATCGTAGGCGATCACCTTCATGCGCAGGCCGCGCGCACGGTCGGCCACGATCGAACCGATATTGCCGCAGCCGATGATCCCCAGCGTCTTGCCGGTGATCTCGACGCCCATGAAGCGGTTCTTCTCCCACTTACCGGCCTGGGTGGAGGCGTCGGCCGCGGGGATCTGCCGCGCCAGCGCCAGCATCAGGGTGATGGCGTGCTCGGCCGTGGTGATGGAATTGCCGAAGGGCGTGTTCATCACGATGATGCCCTTCGCGGTCGCGGCCGCAATGTCGATGTTGTCGACGCCGATGCCGGCGCGGCCGATCACCCGCAGGCGGTCGGCGCGCTGGATGATCTTCGGCGTGACCTTGGTCGCCGAACGGACCGCAAGCCCATCGTATTCGCCGATGATCTCGGCGAGCTGGTCCTTGTCCAGGCCGGTCTTGACGTCGACTTCGATGCCGCGCTGCTTGAAGATGTCGACGGCGGCCGGCGAAAGATTGTCGGAAATGAGAACGCGGGGAGCCATGGTTCCACTCATTGCAATGCGCAAGGGATTCGGAGCTCACCCCTCCCCGCCTGCGGGGAGGGGGCGGTTTCCGAGCGGCGCGAGGAAACCGGGCGCGGGAGCATCGCGGAGCCCTGCCGCATCGCGCGGCCCCTCGCCCGGCTCGCAGCGCAAGCTGCTCGCCACCCTCTCCCGCACGGGAGAGGGACCGAGGGCCTAAGCCGCTTTCGGCAAGGCTTCCTTGGCGCTCGCGAAGGCCCATTCGAGCCAGGGCAGCAGCGCCTCCACATCGGCCGGCTCGACGGTCGCGCCACACCAGATGCGCAGGCCCGGCGGGGCATCCCGGTAATAGGCGATGTCGTAGGCGGCGCCCTCCTTCTCGAGAAGGCTCGCGACATTCTTCGCGAAGGCGCCCTGCGCTTCGATCGGCAGCGCGGCGACGGCTGCATCCGTGAAGCGCAGGCAGACCGACGTGTTGGAGCGGGTGCGCGGGTCCTTGGCCAGGAAGTCGATCCAGGGCGTCCGCTCGACCCAACCGGCGAGGATCTTGGTGTTGGCGTCGGCGCGCGCGATCAGCGCGTCGAGGCCTCCCACCGCCTTCGCCCATTGCAGGGCGTCAAGATAGTCTTCGACGCACAGCATCGACGGCGTGTTGATGGTCTCGCCTTCGAAGAGCCCCTCGTTGAGCTTGCCGCCCTTCGTCATGCGGAAGATCTTCGGCAGCGGCCACGGCGGCGTGTAGGATTCGAGCCGCTCGACGGCGCGCGGCGAGAGCACCAGCATGCCGTGCGCGGCCTCGCCGCCGAGCGCCTTCTGCCAGGAGAAGGTGACGACGTCGAGCTTTGCCCAGTCGAGCCGCTGGGCGAAGGCCGCCGAGGTTGCGTCGCAGATGGTGAGGCCGGCGCGGTCCGCGCTGATCCATTCGCCGTCCGGGACGCGCACGCCGGAGGTCGTGCCGTTCCAGGTGAACACGACGTCGTTGGAGAAATCGACTTTCGAGAGGTCGGGCAGCGCGCCATAGTCGGCCCGCAGCACGGTCGTGTCCTTGAGCTTGAGCTGCTTCACGACGTCCGTGACCCAGCCCTCGCCGAACGATTCCCAGGCGAGCATGGTGACGGGCCGCGCGCCGAGCAGCGACCACAGGGCCATCTCGACCGCCCCGGTATCGGAGGCGGGCACGATGCCGATGCGATAGTCCGCCGGGACTTCGAGCACCTCTCGCGTCAGGTCGATCGCGCGCTTGAGCTTGGCGCGGCCCGCCTTGGCGCGGTGGGAGCGTCCGAGAAGTGCGTCAGTGAGGGCTTGGAGGCTCCAGCCTGGCCGCTTGGGGCACGGGCCGGAAGAGAAGTGCGGGATGACCGGCCGCACGCCGGGCTTGGCAACCGCCATTGTCTACCCTTCCAGATAGAAGCCCCTCGTTGGGGAGGGGTGTCCCACCCGCGGGCATAAGGGAGGAAGCGGCCGCGGTCAACTGTGCCCGGTCGAGGCCCGCGCGGCCCGTGGCGGGCGCGGCGGTGGCGCCCCGGGCCCGATGGCGCGCGATCGCTGCGGCGGAGGGTTCAGAACTTCACGGCGGCGCCGGCGCGGAACGAATTGACGTGGATGGGGACCCCGAGCACCGAATTGAGCTGGGCGAACTCCCATTCCCCGCGCACGAACACGCCGGGGAAGAGCCCGACGTCGACGCCCGCGCCCACCATGTAGCCGAAGGTGATGGCGCCGGTCTTGCTCTCGCTCTTGGACTGAAGGAGCGCGCCGCCGGGGCGCGGAGGAATGCCGTCGGTGGGATCGAGCGCCGAGTCGGACACGTCTGTGGATGTGAGCGCCACGGTCGCCGACCGGGACGCATCGACGCGAGCGACGGCGATGCCGAACATGCCGTAGGGCATCAGCCAACCCCAGGCGTAGCCGGCGCGCATCCTCAGGCTCCCGAGATCCGTGAGCCGCGCACTCGCATTGGACGTGACGGTCACGTCGTAGAGAAACTTGTCGCTGGTGGTGTAGGAGCGGCCGATCACGTCGCTCGACGCGACGGTGGCGCTGTTGACGCGATGGTAGTTGAGCTCGAGGCCGACGACCACGTCGCCCCATTGGCTGTTGTAGCCCAGAAAGCCGCCGAAACCCGACGTGCGGGAGTTTCGCCACGGCAGGCTCGGCCAATCCGAAACGTGCGCCTCGTTCTCGATGACGGTTTGCCGCAGGATGTCGGCGACGAGCGGCCGCGTGGACTTCGAGAAATCGTATTCGGTGCTGGCGTATCCGATCTGTCCGCCGAGATAGACGCCGCTCCAGTCGTAACCCGCCGCGGGAGGAGGCTCGTAGGTCGAGCCGCGCAGATAGTCCGCCGCCATGGCGTCGCCGGCGATGACGAGGCCCGCCAAACCGAGAATGACTGCACGCATTGTCCGCTCTTTCCGCTGTGGTTGGCGACGTCGCGCGTCGCACTTGACCCGCGGTCCCATAATTCTTGGTTAACCTTAATGATCGGTTAGCTCGCGCCGGTCCCGCCTCGAAAAACGACGGCGCGGGGCGAACCCGCGCCGTCCGTCGCAATGTGGATGAAGCGGAGCCGTCAGCCCTTGGTGACCAGCGGCGGAGGCGGCGGCGGAGGCGGCGCATCGAGCATCCACCGCATGCCGAGCTTCACGTCGTGGGACTCGAGACCTCGGAAATGCATCGGGTTGTCGACGTTGTTCGTCCCGTCGAACGCGATCAGGTCGCCCGAACGCGCATCCCCCAGATGGATGAAGCGATAGGCCAGTTCGACCGTGAGACCGGGCGTGACCGTATAGCCGAGCCCCGCATAGAGCGCCCATGCAAAGTTCCACTTCGACGACGGGTTGGCGAAGGCCACGCTCTGGATCGGCGAGCCATCACTGCGGAAGCCGATGGCCGTGTCGCGGAAGTGGCTGATCGTATTGTAGGCCGCACCGACGCCCGCGCCGACGAACGGGGTCACGCTCCACCACGTGCCGAGATCGAGATAGGCATTGGCGAGGAAAACCCACTCGTGCTTGCTCGCGTGGTAATCGTCGGTGATGATGCCGGTCCCGCCCAATCCGTCGGGAAAGGTTACGATGTCGAGGCCGTGGAAGTTGGCCTTGCTGCGGTATTCGCCGGTCACGTCGAGGCGCAGCCAGCTGTTCCATTGATATCCGATACCGAGCCCGAAGATGCCCGCGCTGTCGAAACCCTTGTCGACAGTCTGGACGACCACTCCCGGTTGGGTGTTGAGGACGTTGAACAGACGGCCGACCCGCTGGCTACTGACCCCGATGTCGCCGCGCAGGTACCAGCCGCTCGCGAAATCGTCCGCCACCGGAATCGCCTGTTGAATGATCGGGGGGAGGTCGGCGGCGCGCGCCGCCGGCGTCGGCATGAACGCGGCCGCTCCGCCGAGCGCCCCCACTCGAAAACTACGCATGCCATACTCCTTCA
>JADGHE010000104.1 GCA_019689555.1 Variibacter sp.
GGAGCTGATCGAGGCCGCCGTGGAAAAGGTGATCGCCGAAGGCCGGCACCTCACCCGCGACCTCGGCGGCACGGCGAGCACCCAGGAGATGGGCGACGCCATCGCGCGCGCGGTGGCGGGCTGAGCCCCCGAGCCGGCGCTGTCCTTACCGACAGGGGCGCCAGGCGGCCCTGTCACCTTGCCGCCCTCCGCCCGGAGCCGCCGGTCAATCCGCCCGCGCAGGGCGGATCGCGCCTGCGGCGCACGGCTTTCATTGACTCCCCACCCGACCTACGGGCATTCCTTGTGACCGATTGGTCTAGGGGGGAGAAACCAGAATGCGCGTTTTCCGTAAATTTCAACTTATGGTTGCGGCAGGCACCCTGCTGGCCCTCGGCCTTGCGCCGGCCGCAGCGGCGGATGCTTGGCCGAGCAAGCCGATCAAGATGGTCGTGCCGTTCGCGGCCGGCGGCGGCACGGACTTCATCGGCCGCCTCGTCGCGAAGCACCTTTCGGAACGGCTCGGGGCGCAGGTCTTCGTCGAGAACCGCGGCGGCGCCAACGGCACCATCGGCGTGCAGGCGGTGGCGACCGCGGACCCCGACGGGTACACTATCCTCGCTACGTCGGATTCGACGCTCGTCGTCAATCCCTGGCTCTACGCGAAGCTGCCTTACCAGGCGCTGCGGGATTTCGCGCCGGTCGGCACCATGGTGCGCTTCCCCGGCCTGCTCGCCGTTCACCCCTCGGTGCCGGTGCGCAGTGTGGCTGAGCTCGTGGCGCTCGCCAAGGCCAAGCCCGGGACGATCTCCTACGCCACCGGAGGCAACGGCAATTTCAGCCACCTCGCCGCCGAGCTGTTTTCGCTCGCGACCGGCGTGAAGCTTCTGCACGTGCCCTTCCGCGGCGTCGGCCCAGCGGCGCAGGCGGTGATCGCCGGGGACGTGAACATGATGTTCAACAACATTCAGACCACGATCGAACACGTCCGCGCCGGCAAGCTCGTCGCGCTCGCGGTCAACGAGCCGAAGCGCATCCCCGCTTTGCCCGACCTGCCGGCGGTGGCCGAAACGGTGCCGGGCTTCGAGATGGCGCCGTGGACGGGCATCCTCGTGCCGGCCAAGACCCCGCACGAGATCGTGGAGCGGCTGAGCAAGGAACTGCATGAGATCATGCGCAGCCCCGAGGTGGTGAAGCTGCTGACCGACCAGTACGTGCTGCCCTACCCCTCGACCGCGCAGGAGTTCGCGGAGCTCATCAAGGCCGACACGGAAAAGTGGGGCAAGGTGATCAAGGAGGCCGGGATCAAGGTGGAATAGGCGAGACGACCACGACCGCCGCCACGGCGCCCCGCCTTCGAAAGCGGTGGCTCGACGCCGCGTCACCGTCTACGGCCGCCTCTGCCGGAACCGGGCTCCCGTCTCGCGCCGGAGCGCCGCCTCACCGTTTGCCGGAGCCGGGCGCCGGCGCCGCGACCGCGATGACGCTGCCGCAGCGCAGGCACTGGAAGACATCCACCTCGCGCCCGCCTTCCCTCGCGCCCGCCTTCGCAAGCATGGCGCGTCTCGCGCCGGAGCGCCGCCTCACCGTTTGCCGGAGCCGGGCGCCGGCGCCGCGACCGCGATGACGCTGCCGCAGCGCAGGCACTGGAAGACATCCACCTCGCGCCCGCCTTCCTGCGCCTTGGACGCGACCATGGCGAGACCGCAGACCGGACAGTGCCGCAGCGGCTTCGGCACGGAATTGTCGGAGGCTGGCTTCTCGTACGGCATTGAGAAACTTGGTAACGGACGGCCGCGCAGCGACAACTCAGGGAAGATACGGATACGTTCCTGGCCGCGCGCGGGAGCTGGGAAACGTGCCCGGCAACTCCCGCGCTCTTGCCGACTGGAGCCCAACATTTGCGAAAGCAGCGCCCCCCTGCGGCGGCGCGGGGATAATCTGAACCTCCCTCCTCCTGGCCGCGGTGCCGGGACGGCGGCGCAATCCCGTTGCCGTTCGTCCCCGCGCAGCACGACCGAGCCGAAGGGTCGAGGGACGATAGCCACCCCCCTCCTCGCGCGTCCCCGTGAAAGCGCAGTTCATAGGAGCAAAGCAGCACTGCCCCTTGCCGCGGATGGAACTTGATTGCCGTCGAATCGCCCCCCCGACTCCGGGGCCGCATATCAATGGTTGTCGTAAGTTCACCCCCGGTTCCTAGCAGCAGCACCAAGAACATATTGCGAACAAAGAACAGATAGTGTACAGTGGCAAATAGCCGCAAGCCGAGCGGCGTACGTTGCCGCTGTTGCCAATCCGGCCATAAGGAGCCACTGATGAGCCCCGCGAATCTCCGCGTCGTCGAAGGAAGTTCCATGGACAAGGCGAAGGCGCTCGACGCCGCCCTCACCCAGATCGAGCGGCATTTCGGCAAAGGCTCGATCATGCGGCTCGGCAAGAACGACAAGGTCGAGATCGAGACGATCTCCTCGGGCTCGCTCGGCCTCGACATCGCGCTCGGCATCGGCGGCTTCCCGCGCGGGCGCGTGATCGAGATTTTCGGGCCCGAATCCTCCGGCAAGACCACGCTGGCGCTGCACGCCGTCGCCGAGGCGCAGAAGCGCGGCGGCACCTGCGCCTTCATCGACGCCGAGCACGCGCTCGACCCCGTCTATGCGCGCAAGCTCGGGGTCAATATCGACGACCTTCTGATCTCCCAGCCTGATGCCGGCGAGCAGGCGCTGGAGATTGCCGACACGCTCGTGCGCTCCGGCGCGATCGACGTGCTCGTGATCGATTCGGTGGCCGCCCTCGTGCCGCGGGCCGAGCTCGAAGGCGAGATGGGCGAGAACCAGCCCGGCCTGCAGGCGCGGCTGATGAGCCAGGCGCTGCGCAAGCTCACCGCCTCCATCAACCGCTCGCAGACCATGGTGATCTTCATCAACCAGATCCGGATGAAGATCGGCGTGATGTACGGCTCGCCCGAGACCACCACCGGCGGCAACGCGCTCAAGTTCTACGCCTCGATCCGGCTCGACATCCGCCGCATCGGCGCGATCAAGGAGCGCGACGAGGTGGTGGGCAACCAGACGCGCGTGAAGGTGGTCAAGAACAAGCTCGCCCCGCCGTTCAAGCAGGTGGAATTCGACATCATGTACGGCGAGGGCGTGTCGAAGGCCGGCGAAATCCTCGACCTCGGCGTGAAGGCCGGCGTGATCGAGAAGTCCGGCGCCTGGTTCTCCTATGACAGCCAGCGCATCGGCCAGGGGCGCGAGAACGCCAAGAGCTTCCTCAAGGCGAATCCCGACATCGCCGCCCGCATCGAGGCGGCCATCCGCCAGAATGCGGGGCTGATCGCGAATCAGATCCTCGCCGGCAGCGAAGGCGAGGAGCACGACGCGGCGGAGGGCTGACCGCCCCAATTTGCGGCGTGGGCGGCCCCTTTGTGGAATGACCCGCACGGGGGCATCGAGTCGCCCCCCGAGCCTCCCCTCCCGAACCCCGTAGGGGCGGCATCGAGACGAGCGCGGCGCCGCGGCGCCGCAAAGTCCCCGCCGGACCCCCGCAGGGGGGACATCGAAACGAGCGCGGCGCCGCAAAGTCCCCGCCGGACCCCCGCAGGGGGACATCGAAACAAGCGCGGCGCCGCAAAGTCCCCGCCGGACCCCCGCAGGGGACATCGAAACAAGCGCGGCGCCGCAAAGTCCCCGCCGGACCCCCGCAGGGGGGACATCGAAACGAGCGCGGCGCCGCAAAGTCCCCGCCGGACCCCCGCAGGGGGACATCGAAACAAGCGCGGCGCCGCAAAGTCCCCGCCGGACCCCCGCAGGGGGACATCGAAACGAGCGCGGCGCCGCAAAGTCCCCGCCGGACCCCCGCAGGGG
>JADGHE010000105.1 GCA_019689555.1 Variibacter sp.
GCGGGTTATACCCAACACCCAAGGCGCCGGCGCCCCGCGCCCCCCCCCCCCCCCCGCTGCAGCGCCGGCGTGAGCGCCAGCGCGTTGGCCTCCGTTCCTCCGGACGTGAACACGACGTTGTGGGGATCGGCGCCCACCAAAGCGGCGACGCGCGTCCGCGCCTCGTCGATGATCCGGCGCGCCGCCCGGCCCAGCGCATGCACCGACGACGGGTTGCCCACCCGGTCCAGCGCGGCCGCCATAGCGTCCCGCGCGGCGGGCCGCAGCGGCGCCGTTGCGTTCCAGTCGAGGTAGGCCTGCCCAATCATGCCCGGCCGCTTCGCGTATTCAGACCTTGCAACCAGCCCACGGAGGCGTGCTAAGAAACTGTCTCGCCCCTATATCAGCCCAGAAGGCTCAATTCGGGGTCGCGCGATCTATTTGGAATTATTCTAAATTGTATCGCGCACTTCCCCTGCCGTCAAGTATCGATGAACAACTTCGGAAGAGCATCTGCTTCTTCCCGTTGCATCGACGAGGTTCGTGCTCATGCCTGAGGTCATCTTTGCCGGCCCTGCGGGACGCATCGAGGGCCGGTACCATCCGGCGCGACAAAAGAACAGTCCACTGGCGCTCATTCTCCATCCGCACCCCCAGTTCGGGGGCACGATGAACCACCAGATCGTCTACCACCTCTACTACGCCTTCGCGCACCGCAATTTTGCGGTCCTGCGCTTCAACTTCCGCGGCGTCGGGCGTAGCCAGGGGTCGTTCGACCATGGCCAGGGCGAGCTGTCGGATGCGGCGGCGGCCCTGGACTGGGCTCAGTCCATCAATCCCGAGGCGCGCTCCTGCTGGATCGCCGGCTTTTCGTTCGGCGCATGGATCGGCATGCAGCTGCTGATGCGGCGTCCCGAGATCGAGGGCTTCATTTCGGTCGCGCCGCCGGCGAACCTGTACGATTTTTCGTTCCTTGCGCCGTGCCCCTCCTCGGGCCTCATCGTGCACGGCGACAAGGATGCCGTCGTGCCCGCCAAGGACGTGACGACGCTCGTGGAAAAGCTCAAGACCCAGAAGGGGATCGTGATCGAGCACAAGATCATTCCCGGCGCCAACCACTTCTTCGACGGGAAGATCGACGTGCTGATGCAGACCTGCACGGCCTATCTCGACAAACGGCTCTCCGCGGGCCGCAAGACCAGCGCCGCCTGAACGCGGGCGGGCCTCGCGCTCGCCCGCCGGCCCTCTCAGGCGGCGTCGCGCCGGCCTTGATGCGCTTCGGCCGGCCGCCGCCCCCTCGCCTTCCGTGATCGGCGACTCACACGACCGCCCGCTGCCCGGGCGGGCGCGCATGCCGGCCGCCCGGGAGCGGCCGAGGCGCGCCCGTGGTGCCGGGAAAAGTGATGGGCCATCCCTTCTGGCTGCGGACCGCGAGAAAGGCGAAGGCCTGCGCTTCCAGAAAGTCGATCGACCAGCCGACCTCGGCCGCCGTCTCGACGCGCGCCGGCGCCAGGCGCTCGGCCAGCATGCGCATCAGGGTGGGATTGCGCGCGCCGCCCCCGGCGACGATCCACGTGCGGGGGGCCTCCGGCAGGTGATCGAGCGCGCGGGCGGCTGCGGCGGCCGTGAGCGCCGTCAGCGTGGCCGCCCCGTCGGGCGTCGAATAGGCGGATGTGTCGACAACGAACTCGTTTCTGTCCAAAGACTTGGGACACTTTTTTGAGAAAAAAGGACGGCTCAGGACCGCCGCAACGAAGGCCTCGTCGACCCGTCCCTGCGCCGCCGCGGCACCGCCCGGGTCGCAGGCGACGCCCGTACGCGCCAGCATGAAATCGTCGAGCAGCGCATTGCCGGGCCCCGTATCGCAGGCCCAAGGTTCCTCCGCGCCATCGATGACCGTCACATTGGCGACCCCGCCCACATTGAGAATCGCCAAGGGTCGCGGACGGGCGAGACGCTGCGCCAGCGCCCGGTGGAAGACGGGAACCAGCGGCGCGCCCTGCCCGCCATGGGCGAGATCGGCGGCGCGAAAATCATAGACCACCGCGATGCCGAGGCGCGCGGCGAGCGCCTCGCCGTCGCCGAGCTGCACGGTCAGGCGCCGCGCCGGGCGATGCAGCACCGTCTGACCGTGGAAGCCGACGACGTCGACGGTGCCCGGCGCAATGCGATGGTCGCGCAGGAACCGCTCGACCGCATCCGCGTGGGCCTCGGTCACCATCGCTTCGGCCTCGGCGAGCACGCCGGGCCGCGCGCTGCGGTCGGTGAGCGCGGCGGCGTCCACGAGCGCGCGGCGCAGCAGCCTCCGCTCCGCTTCCGCATAGGGCCGATATCCGGTGGGACCAAAGGCGGCGACCGTTTCTCCGTCCGTCTCGATCAGCGCAACGTCCACGCCATCGAGCGACGTTCCGCTCATGAGCCCGATCGCCCGCCGCACCCCCATCGCCCCGCGCTCCTTTGAATCGGAACGGTGACCTGATACACCACCGCCGCTGACGCTGCGAGGGTCGGCGATTGCGGTAAAGAACGATTCACCATGACAGCCTTCAAGTCGGATTTTCTGCAGGTCCTGGCGAGCCGCGGCTTCATCCACCAGGTGTCGGAGCCCGAGGATCTCGACCGTTTGGCCGCGGCAGGACCGATCACCGCCTATATCGGCTTCGACTGCACGGCGCCGTCGCTCCACGTCGGTTCGCTCGTGCAGATCATGATGCTGCGGTGGCTGCAGAAGACCGGACACCGCCCGATCGTGCTGATGGGCGGCGGGACCACGCGGGTCGGCGACCCTTCCGGCAAGGACGAGAGCCGTCGCCTGCTCGACGAGGAGGCCATCGAGCGGAACCTCAACGGGATCCGGACGATCTTCGAGAAGTTCCTGGAGTTCGGCGCGGGCGGTAACCCGGCGGTGATGGTGAACAACGCCGACTGGCTGAACACGCTCAATTACGTCGACTTTCTGCGCGAGGTGGGGCGGCACTTCTCGGTCAATCGCATGCTCACCTTCGAATCGGTGAAGCTGCGACTCGAGCGGCATCAGGAGCTGTCGTTTCTCGAATTCAACTACATGGTCCTACAGGCCTACGACTTCGTGGAGCTCTATCGGCGCTACGGCTGCGTGCTGCAGATGGGCGGCTCCGACCAGTGGGGCAACATCGTCAACGGCATCGATCTCGGCCGTCGCATGCACAACGCCCAGCTCTTCGCCCTGACCTCGCCGCTCATCACCACGGCCTCGGGCGCGAAGATGGGCAAGACCGCCGCCGGCGCGGTCTGGCTCAACCCCGACATGGTGAGCCCGTACGAGTACTGGCAGTTCTGGCGCAATACGGACGACGGCGATGTGGCGCGCTTCCTGAAGCTGTTCACCGAATTGCCGCTCGACGAAATCGATCGCCTCGCGCAGCTGCGCGGACAGGAGATCAACGAGGCGAAGAAGATTCTCGCGACCGAGGCGACCGCGATGGTGCACGGCCGCGCCGCGGCCGAGGCGGCGGCCGAGACGGCCCGGCGCACCTTCGAGGAGGGACAGTTCGCCGATGAGCTGCCGACCCTGGAGATCGCCCGCGAGGAGCTGGAAAAAGGTCTCGGCATCCTCACCGCCAATGTGCAGGTCGGCTTCGTCAGCTCGACCAGCGAAGCCCGCCGTCAGATCAGGGGCGGCGGCGTGCGGGTCAACGACCGGCCCGTGACGGACGAGAGAATGGTGCTCACGACCAAGGACCTCACGCCCGAAGGCGTGATCAAACTGTCGCTCGGGCGCAAGCGGCACGCGCTGGTGAAGCCGGTCTGACGAAGCCGGTCTGACG
>JADGHE010000106.1 GCA_019689555.1 Variibacter sp.
GACCTCGAGATTGTGCTCGATCACCACCACGGTGTTGCCCTGGTCGACGAGCTTGTGCAGCACCTCGAGCAGCTTCGCCACGTCGTGGAAGTGCAGGCCCGTCGTCGGCTCGTCGAGGATGTAGAGCGTGCGGCCGGTCGCGCGCTTGCACAGCTCCTTGGCGAGCTTCACGCGCTGCGCCTCCCCGCCCGAGAGCGTCGTCGCCTGCTGGCCGACATGGATGTAGCCGAGGCCCACCCGCTCAAGCGTCTCGAGCACGGTGCGCACGCGCGGCACGGCGCGGAAGAACTCCGCGGCCTCGTCCACCGTCATGTCGAGCACGTCGGCGATCGACTTGCCTTTGAAGGTAACCTCCAGCGTCTCGCGGTTGTAGCGCTTGCCCTTGCAGACGTCGCAGGTGACGTAGACGTCCGGCAGGAAGTGCATCTCGATCTTGATGACGCCGTCGCCCTGGCAGGCCTCGCAGCGCCCGCCCTTCACGTTGAAGGAGAAGCGGCCGGGCTGGTAGCCGCGCGCCTTCGCCTCAGGCAGGCCCGCGAACCACTCGCGGATCGGCGTGAACGCGCCCGTATAGGTCGCGGGGTTCGAGCGCGGCGTGCGCCCGATCGGCGACTGGTCGATGTCGATGATCTTGTCGATGTGCTCGAGCCCCTCGATGCGGTCGTGCGGCGCGGGGGACTCCGCCGCGCCGTTGAGCTTGCGCGCCACCGCCTTGTAGAGCGTGTCGACGAGCAGCGTCGACTTGCCGCTGCCGGAGACGCCGGTGATGCAGGTGAACAGGCCGAGCGGAATCTCGGCGGTGACGTTCTTGAGATTGTGCCCGCGCGCGCCGACGACGCGGAGCATGCGCCGCGGCTGCGGCGGCCGCCGCTCCGGCACCGGAATGCCGAGCTCGCCCGTGAGATATTTTCCCGTGAGCGAGCGCGGATTCGCCATGATGTCGGCGGGCGTGCCCTGCGCCACCACTTCGCCGCCGTGCACGCCCGCGCCGGGACCGATGTCGACCACATGGTCGGCGGCGCGGATCGCGTCCTCGTCGTGCTCCACGACGATCACGGTGTTGCCGAGGTCGCGCAGGCGCTTGAGCGTTTCGAGCAGCCGCGCATTGTCGCGCTGGTGCAGGCCGATCGAGGGCTCGTCGAGCACGTAGAGAACGCCGGTGAGGCCCGAGCCGATCTGCGAGGCGAGGCGGATGCGCTGGCTCTCGCCGCCCGAGAGCGTGCCGGAGGCGCGCGCGAGCGTGAGATAGTCGAGGCCGACGTCGACGAGAAATCTCAGCCGCTCGCGAATTTCCTTGAGCACGCGCGCGGCGATCTCGTTCTGCTTGGGCGAAAGCTGCGCCGGCAGCGCCGCGAACCACTCCGCCGCCCGCTTCACCGACATCTCGGCGGCCTCGCCGATGTGCAGCCCGCCGACCTTCACGCACAGCGCCTCGGGCTTCAGCCGGTAGCCGTTGCAGGCCTTGCAGGGAATCTCGGCGAGATAGCGGGAGATCTCCTCGCGCGCCCACTCGCTCTCGGTCTCGCGGTAGCGGCGCTCGAGATTGTTGATCACGCCCTCGAAGGGCCGCTTCGTCTCGTAGGCGCGCATGCCGTCGTCGTAGACGAACTTGATCTCGCGTGTCCCCGAGCCGTAGAGGATGACGTCGCGCGCCTCCTGCGGCAGGTCCTTCCACTTCGTGGTGAGCGTGAACTTGTAGGCCTTCGCGAGCGCCTCCAGCGTCTGCATGTAATAGGGCGAGGAGGAGCGCGCCCACGGCGCGATGGCGCCGCGCTTCAGCGTCGCCTCCTTGTCGGGGATCACGAGATCGGGGTCGATCTTCTGCTCCACGCCGAGGCCGCCGCACTTCGGGCAGGCGCCGTGCGGGTTGTTGAAGGAGAAGAGGCGCGGCTCGATCTCCGGGATCGTGAAGCCCGACACCGGACAGGCGAACTTCTCCGAAAAGAGGATGCGCTCGGGGCCGCTCTTGTCGTGGATCTTGGCGGTCTTCCTCTCCGCCGCCGGCGCCGGCGGATCGGCGAATTCCGCCACCGCGAGGCCGTCGGCGAGCTTGAGGCACTGCTCGAGCGAATCTGCGACGCGCGTCGCGATGTCCGGGCGCACGACGATGCGGTCCACCACCACGTCGATGTCGTGCGCGAGCTTCTTGTCGAGCGCCGGCGCCTCCGCGATCTCGTAGAACTGGCCGTCGATCTTGACGCGCTGGTAGCCGCGCTTCATGAATTCGGCGAGCTCCTTTTTGTACTCGCCCTTGCGGCCGCGCACGACCGGCGCGAGCAAGTAGAGCCGCGTGCCCTCGGGGAGCGCTAGAATGCGGTCGACCATTTGGCTGACGGTCTGGCTCTCGATCGGCTCCCCCGTCGCCGGCGAGTAGGGCACGCCGACGCGCGCCCACAGAAGCCGCATGTAGTCGTAGATTTCCGTGACGGTGCCGACCGTCGAGCGCGGGTTCTTCGAGGTGGTCTTCTGCTCGATGGAGATGGCGGGCGAGAGGCCGTCGATCTGGTCGACGTCCGGCTTCTGCATCATCTCCAGGAACTGGCGCGCATAGGCCGACAGGCTCTCGACGTAGCGGCGCTGGCCCTCCGCATAGATCGTGTCGAAGGCAAGCGAGGACTTGCCCGACCCCGACAGGCCCGTGAACACGATCAGCTTGTCGCGCGGGATTTCGAGATCGACGTTCTTCAGGTTGTGCTCGCGCGCGCCGCGGATCGTGATGACGCGCGCATCGGCTGGCCGGTTGTCGGATGGCCGGTTCTTGTCAACAAAGTCGGTCATGGGATCGCGATCCGCCGGCCCGCCTGACGAATGTGGCACCTGCGGCGTCCGGTCGCAACGCGAGTCCGGGCCGGCAAGGGAGCTTGGAACGTAATGAGAACGATGGCGCGGCGCCAGCCCCAAAGATGGGTTCGCCGCCCGGCTGTGGAAAGGGGCGAGCGGCGGGCGGGCCGCGGCGCGGCTCCCGGGCGGGCCTCGCCGGCGCGGTTTCACTTGCCGGAAGGGCGGGGCGGTGCTAGAACAAAAAGCGAACAATAGCGCGGCCGGGGCAAAGGCTTGTGGACAACGGCGATGGCGGTTGCCGCCGCCGGACATCCCTCTAGGGTGGCGGGCGGCAACGGAGAAAGGCGATGGCGGGCAGCGTCAACAAGGTGATCCTGATCGGCAATCTCGGAGCCGATCCCGAAGTGCGGCGAACCCAGGACGGGCGGCCCGTCGTGAACCTGCGGATTGCGACGAGCGAGACCTGGCGCGACAAGGCGACCGGAGAGCGGCGCGAGAAGACCGAGTGGCACCGCGTCGTGATCTTCAGCGAGCCGCTCTGCCGCATCGCCGAGCAGTACCTGAAGAAGGGCTCGAAGGTTTACGTCGAGGGCGCGCTGCAGACGCGCAAGTGGCAGGACCAGCAGGGCCAGGACCGCTACTCGACCGAGGTCGTGCTGCAGGGCTTCAACGCGCAGCTCATGATGCTCGACCGGGCCGGCGGCGACAGCAGCGCCTACGACAACGGGTCCGATTTCGGCGCGGCGGGGCCCGCGCCCGCGCGCAAGCCGGCACTCGCCGGCGAGCGCCGCGACGACCTCGACGACGAAATTCCGTTCTGACGGAGCCGGCGCGTCGCGCCTGCGGGCCGGGACAGCCGCGCTTATCGGCACGCGCAAGCAGCACGTAGCCCAGATTGAGCGCAGCGAAATCCGGGGAGGGCGGAAC
>JADGHE010000059.1 GCA_019689555.1 Variibacter sp.
GGCCGGGGCCCTGCGGGGCGGGGCGAACGGCTTCGCCCCGCAAGCGGCGCCCGCGCGGCTCTCACTGGATGACGCCGCAGGCGATGCGGTCGCCCGCCTGGCCGGCCGGGTCGCTCCTGTAGTCGTCGGCGGCGGCGTGGATGACGACCGCGGAGCCGTCGGCATCGAAGAGCGAATTGGGCGCGCCCTTTCTCAGCGTGACGGCCTGGTTCAGCACCTCGATCCTCACCTCGCCGCTCGCCGGCACGTGCAGGTTGGGCATGTCGCCGGCGTGCGCACCTTCGGCGGCCATGAAGCCGTGCTTCCGGGTGCCCGGATTGAAGTGCCCTTGGGCCGACGTGAACGACGGCGGCTCGCACAGGCCGACCGCGTGGATGTGAAAAGCGTGTTCGCCGGGGGGAAGGCCCTTGACCGCAAGCGCAAGGAGCACGCCCGAGGGGGTCTCGACGAGCGTGAGCGTCCCCACCTCCTTGCCGTCCTTGTCCTTTAGCGTCGCCTTCGCCGTCTGCGCGGCGGCCGGCGCAGCGCAGAGCACCGCCGCCGCCACAAGCCATGCGCCTGCGGTCGAACACCTGCCGCGATTCATCGTGTCCTCCTTCGCCCGTGCGGGTTCGCCGCCCGCCGCCTGCCGCCGGCTGCCGTCTCGGCGCGCCGTTTTTTCCTTGCGCCCGTCGGCGGGTTCTTCCGCACAATGCCGACGACGCCCTTGCGTTCCACGGTGCCGTGCGGGGAACGCGCGGCGCCCCTCCGCAGCCGCTCACGGGCGCTCTTTCCGCGTCGGGGCCGGACCGCTCTTCGGGCTGGACCGCTCCTTGCGCCCGCTGCGCCCCGGGCTATGGCCGGCGCGAGTTGAGGGGCTGGGGAACGGGTCGCTCGCGGCGCGTCGGCAGATATTCCACCTGCGGATGCATCCGGGTCGGCTGCGGATAGAGCGTCATCAGCTCCATGATCTCGTCCGGCATGTCCAGCGACACGCGCAGGCCGAGGCTCTGCGCTTCCCGCGGCATGATGGGATAATCGTGGGTCCAGGCGCCGCAGGTGAGCTGGTGCGCGATCTCGGCGGCCCGCTCGCGCGGAATGTGCTCGACGAGCAGCTCGGTCGCCGCCTCCGCGATCTGCTTCATGGCCTTGCGGCCGACATCGGCCAGAATGAGCGTCTGGTCGTCCACCTCCGCGATCGGCTTGCGCTCGGTGACGCTGATCAGGGAGGCGACGGGCAGGCCGTTGATCTGGGGATCGATCGGCCCCAGCATCGAATGCTCGCACATGACGATCTCGTCGGCCGCGAGCGCAATCAGGGTGCCGCCCGACATCGCCATGTGGGGCACGAACACCGTCACGGTCCCGCGGTGGCTCTTGATGGCGCGGGCGATCTGCGTCGCCGCGAGCACGAGGCCGCCCGGCGTATGCAGCACGATGTCGATCGGCACGTCCGGATCGGTCATGTGGATCGCCCGCAGGACCTCCTCGGAATCGTTCATGTCGATGTAGCGCATCACCGGAAAGCCGAGGAAGCGCATGGTCTCCTGCCGGTACACCATGACGATGACCCGCGAATTGCGCTTCTTCTCGATCTCCGCGATCTTGCGGCGTCGCATCGCCTCGATCATGCGCTGGCGGATGATCGGCTGCACCGCCGTGAGCATCAGGAACAGCCAGAAGACGTCGATCAGGCTGAACTGCGGCATTGGCTATCGTCCCTCCCGCGGCCGGAATCCGAGAATGCCTTCGTCGCGATAATGCGGCCGGTAGTCGCGCCGCGGCCTGTGGAGCAGCGGCACGATCACGAGCCCCGCGACGAAGCCGCCGATATGCGCCCACCAGGCGACGCCGCCCGCCTGCGGCTGCAAGGTCGCCAAGGTACCCTGCACGACCTGCAAGATGAACCAGATTGCGACATAGAGGGCGGCCGGCAGGGCGAAGAACAGCGGAAGGAAGAGGATCGGCACCAGCAGCACGATCCGGGAATAGGGAAACAGCCGCATATAGGCGCCCATGACGCCGGCGATGGCGCCGGAGGCGCCGACGGCGGGCACGGTCGATTCCGCGTTGGCGGCGGCGTGCGCGAGGCCCGCGAACAGGCCGCAGGCCACATAGAAGAGCAGATAGCGGACGGAGCCGAGCCGGTCCTCCACCGCGCCTCCGAACAGCCACAGGCTCCACATGTTGAGGATCAGGTGCAGCCAGCCGCCATGCAGGAACATCGTCGTGACGAAGGGCAGGTAGGAGCGGGGATCGAGCCCGACCCGCAGCGCCCATTCCGGATGCGTGAAGCGCGCCGGCACAAGTCCGAAACTGTACACGAACGCCTCCTGCTCGGCCGCCGGCAGCGAAATCTGGAACAGGAAGACCGCCCCGTTGAGCCCGATCAGGGCATAGTTGGCGATGGGCGGATAGCGGACCGGCACGCAAGTCTGGATCGGGATCATGGTCCCCTCGCTGCCGCGGCCGAAGCGGGCTCAGACCCGCCCCGGTTCCCCGCCCCGGCGCGCGACCGCCGCCGCGTCCGCCCCGGCCGGGCCGTGGCGCATGTGCTCGACGAGCTTCCGGGCGAAGAAGGGCAGGGCGGCAAGGTCGCGCACGCAGATCGTGAGCTCCCGCACGGCCCAGGGATCGGTCAGGGCCACCGCGCGGATGGCCATCGACTTCGCGGCCCAGCGAGCGGTGGTCTCCGGCACAATGCCGACGCCGACATTGCGTTCCACCAGCCGGCACACGGCGTCGAAGCTGCGGAGCTGCACCCGCAGCCGCAGCGGCCGCCCGACCCGGCTCGCTTTGTCGGCCAGGAAGCGCTGCAGCGCGCTCGCGCGGTCGAGCCCGACGAAGTCGTGGTCGAGCACTTCGGCGAAGCCGATGCTTGCGCGCGACGCGAGCGGATGGTCGCGGGCGACCACGAGGACGAAGCGGTCGGTGCGGTAGGGGAAGGTGGTCAGCTTGCCGGCGTCGACCGTGCCGGCGACGATCCCGATGTCGCCGACCCCTTCGGCGATCAGCCCGACGATCTCGTCGCTCAGCCGCTCCTCGAGGTCGACGCTCACATGCGGGTGTGCGGCGAGAAAGGAGCTCAGCGTCTCGGGGAGGAACTCCGTCAGCGCATTTGTGTTGGAAAGAACTCTGACCTGCCCGGCGAGCCCGCCCGCATAGGCGCCGAGGTCCTCGCGCAGGCGTTCGGCCTGGGTGAGGATGGTCCGGGCGTGCTGCAGCAGGGTGCGGCCGGCGGGCGTCGGCGTCACGCCCTGGCGGCCGCGGACGAGCAGCGGCGCGCCGACCGCCTCCTCCATGGCGCGGATGCGGGTGCTCGCCGCGGCGAGGGCGAGATGGGCGCGCGCCGCGCCGTGGGTGATGCTGCCGGCCTCGACCACGTGGCGGAACAGGCTGAGGTCGGTGAGGTCGAACCGCATTGGAGTCTAGCCTTCGTATTTCGCGAAGGCAGATTACGTCAAATACATATTGCGCGCCAGATTTTTCGTGGCATGCTTCGTTCGGCGCGAAGTGTAGGCCTATTCTGAACTGTCGCGCCCGCCCCCTCGAGCCCGCCCCCCGGCGGTTGATTCTTCGATTCCGCGCATTGCGGGCGCGACAGGCATCGGTTACCAACTGCGCACTCTCCGGCGCCTGCCGCCGGACAACAAAGCCGAGGCAAGAAGTGGCTCCAGTGGATACACGCCCGTTATCACCGCATTTGTCGATCTACCGGCCGATGCTGACGATGATGATGTCGATCGCGCATCGCATCACCGGCGCGGCGCTCTATTTCGCCATGCTGCTGCTCGCGTGGTGGCTGATGGCGACCGCCTCCGGTCCCAACGCCTACGCCACGGTGCAGTGGTTCATGGGGTCGGTGATCGGGCGCTTCGTGCTGTTCCTCTGCACGTGGGCGCTGCTGCATCACCTGCTTGGCGGCATCCGCCATTTGATTTGGGACTTGGGCTACGGGTTCGAGCCGAACGAGCGCGAGTGGCTCGCGCGCGCGACGCTGATCGGCTCGATCGGGCTCACGCTGATTCTCTGGATCGTCGGCTACATGGTCGTGGGGGCGTCATGAGCGTGACCGGACACGATATGCGAACGCCGCTGCAGCGGGTGCGCGGGCTGGGCTCGGCGCGTTCGGGCACGCGGCATTTCTGGCGCCAGCGGCTGACCGCGGTGGCCGGGATTCCGCTCACGGTGGCCTTCATCTTCGTCGTGCTGGCGCTGATGGGCCGCAATCACGCCGCCGCGGTGCAGATCCTCGGCTCGCCCATCGTCGCGGTCGTCATGCTGCTGTTCGTGCTCAACATGACGTACCATATGTGGCTCGGGATGCAGGTCATCGTCGAGGACTATGTGCACAACGAGTTCCGCAAGGTGGCGCTGCTGATGGCGAACTCCTTCTTCTGCATCGTCGTCGGCATCGCGTGCGCCTATGCGCTGTTGAAGCTCAGCTTCGGAGTCTGATTTCATGGCCACAAACGGTTCTTCGAACGGTCCTGCCGCGCCTGCGGTCAACGGTCGCGCCTACCCGATCGAAGACCACACTTTCGATGTGGTCGTGGTCGGCGCCGGGGGCGCGGGCTTGCGCGCCGTTGTCGGCTGCAGCCAGGCAGGCCTCAACACCGCCTGCATCACCAAGGTGTTTCCCACGCGCTCGCACACGGTGGCCGCGCAGGGCGGCATCGCCGCCGCGCTCGGCAATATGGGCGAGGACGACTGGCGCTGGCACATGTACGACACCGTCAAGGGCGCCGACTGGCTCGGCGATCAGGACGCGATCGAATATCTGTGCCGCAACGCGCCGGCCGCGGTGTACGAGCTCGAGCATTGGGGCCTGCCGTTCTCGCGCCGGGAAGACGGCAAGATCTATCAGCGCCCGTTCGGCGGCATGACGACGCATTACGGCAAGGGCATCGCGCAGCGCACCTGCGCGGCCGCCGACCGCACCGGCCACGCCATGCTGCACACGCTGTACGGCCAGGCCGTGAAGCATGCGGCGCAGTTCTTCATCGAATACTTCGTCATCGACTTGATCATGGACGACGAGGGCGCCTGCCGCGGCGTCGTCGCGCTCAAGCTCGATGACGGCACCGTGCACCGCTTCCGCAGCCGGATGACGATCATCGCCACCGGCGGCTACGGCCGGGTGTACTATTCCTGCACCGGCGCCCATACGCAGACCGGCGACGGCAACGCGATGGTGCTGCGCGCCGGCCTGCCGCTGCAGGACATGGAGTTCGTGCAGTTCCACCCGACCGGCATCTACGGCGCCGGCTGCCTGATTACCGAGGGCGTGCGCGGCGAGGGCGGCTATCTCGTCAACTCCGAGGGCGAGCGCTTCATGGAGCGCTACGCCCCGTCGGCCAAGGACCTCGCCTCACGCGACGTCGTCTCGCGCGCCATGACGATCGAGATTCGCGAGGGCCGCGGCGTCGGCAAGAACAAGGACCATATCTATCTCCATCTCGATCACCTGGATCCGAAGATCATTCACGAGCGGCTGCCCGGCATCGCCGAATCGGCGCGCATCTTCGCGGGCGTCGACGTGACGCGCGAGCCGATCCCCGTGCTGCCGACCGTGCACTACAACATGGGCGGCATTGCCACGAACTATCACGGCGAGATGGTGACCAAGAAGAACGGCCAGGACGACTACGTGGTCCCGGGCCTGATGGCGATCGGCGAGGCGGCCTGCGTCTCGGTGCACGGCGCGAACCGCCTCGGCTCCAACTCGCTGATCGACCTCGTGGTGTTCGGCCGCGCGGCCGCGCTGCGCTGCGCCGAGCTGATCAAGCCCGGCGAGAGCCAGCCCGATCTGCCCAAGGATTCGGCCGAATTCGCGCTCTCCCGGCTCGACCGCTTCCGCTACGCCAACGGCAGCACGCCGACCGCCGAGCTGCGCCTCAAGATGCAGAAGGTGATGCAGAACAACTGCGCCGTGTTCCGCACCGGCGAAGTTCTCGAGGAGGGCCATCGCCTGATCCACGAAACCTTCGCCGGCATGGCCGACGTCCGCGTCACCGACCGCTCGCTGATCTGGAACTCCGACCTGATCGAGACGCTTGAGCTCGACAACCTGATGGCGCAGGCTGTCGTGACGATGGACGCCGCGCTCAACCGCACCGAGAGCCGCGGCGCGCACGCGCGCGAGGACTATCCCGAGCGCGACGACAAGAACTGGATGAAGCACACCCTCACTTGGCTCGACACGGCGACCGGCAAGGTCACGATCGACTATCGGCCGGTGCACACCTACACGCTGACGAACGACGTCGCCTACATCGAGCCGAAAGCGAGGGTCTACTAGAGTCGCGCATCGCAAGAGTCACGCATCGCGCCTTGAGGCTCGGTCCGGCCGCCGCCGCTGCGGGGCAGTTGGCGGGCGGCCGGCCCGGGCCCGACAGTGACGCAGCAACAAGGCAGAGGTTTCGATCCCCATGGTCCAGCTCACGCTTCCCAAGAACTCGAAGATCACGGAAGGCAAGGTGTGGCCCAAGCCGACCGGGGCGAAGAACGTCACCGAGTTCCGCGTCTATCGCTGGAACCCGGACGACGGAAAAAATCCGCGCATCGACACCTATTACGTCGACCGCGACGACTGCGGCCCGATGGTGCTCGACGCGCTCATCTGGATCAAATCCAAGGTCGACTCGACGCTCACCTTCCGCCGGTCCTGCCGCGAGGGCGTCTGCGGCTCGTGCTCGATGAACATCGACGGCACCAACACGCTCGCCTGCACCAAGGGCATGGACGAGATCAAGGGCACGGTGCGCATCTATCCGCTGCCGCACATGCCGGTGATCAAGGACCTCGTGCCGGACCTCACCACGTTCTACGCGCAGCATGCGGCCATTCAGCCCTACCTGCAGACGGTGAGCCCGACCCCGCAGACGGAATGGCGGCAGTCGGAGGCCGACCGCGCCAAGCTCGACGGGCTCTACGAGTGCATCCTGTGCGCGTGCTGCAGCACTTCGTGCCCGAGCTACTGGTGGAACGGCGACCGCTATCTCGGCCCCGCCGCGCTGCTGCAGGCGCACCGCTGGCTCAAGGACAGCCGTGACGAGGCCACCGGCGAGCGCCTCGATTTCCTCGAGGACCCGTTCCGGCTCTACCGCTGCCACACCATCATGAACTGCGCCAAGGCGTGCCCGAAGGGGCTCAACCCCGCGAAGGCGATCGCCGAGATCAAGCAGATGATGGTGGAACGCCAAGTGTGAGCGCCGCCGCCGACGCGGCGCGGTCCCGTTTCTCCTCTGCCCGCCCGCGGGGAGAGGTCTCTGTTTTTGCGCCGTCACCCCGAGGCGGCCGCCGCCAGGCGGGCCCTCGAAGGGCGACGGCGCTGCGCCTGCCACGTTTCGTCCCGCTGCCGTCACAAGGCTCGATCCGTCGTCCTTCGAGGCTCGCTTCGCGCGCACCTCAGGACGACGGTTTTTTTTTGCGTGTTGCGATCCTGTTTCCCGTGCGGGGAGAGGTTCTGCTTCTGCGCCGGCGCGGGCGGGGCGAATCCGTCCGGCGCCCTGCGGCTCAGGCCGGCCGCAGCAGGCGGCGTTGCGCATCGAGCACGGCCGCCGCCAGCGCGGCCCCGTCCGTCATCATCTCCTGCATCACGCTGAGCGGCGTCGGGAAGGGCGTCTCCAGCTCGCCGATGACGCTGTCGTCTTCGAACGACAGCTCCGCGTCGAACTTGCGCGCGAGCATCCGCATGCGGCGATTCTCCGCAAGGCACATCATGCGCAGCTTGCGGATGCCGCGGTTGCGCGCCGCAAGCAGGGTGTGGGAGAAGAGCGCAGAGCCGACGCCGCCGCCCTGCCACGGCTGCTCGATCGACAGGGCCACCTCCGCCACGCCGGCCAGCGCGCGGACCGGCCGCAATTCCGCAGCCCCCCGCATCGTGCCCGCGACGAAGAAGCCGTGGACGATCCGCTCGGCGCCGAACGGCCGCGCGACATAGTCGCGGATGAAGGCGTCCGAGACCGCGCCGCCGAAGCGCGCGCGGCGGCTCTCGGGGTCGAGGCGCAGCAGGTGGTCGCGATAGAGCTCGGATTCCCCGAACCAGAGTTTGCGGATCGTGCCGCCGTCGGGAAGGAATTCGTGCATCGTCCAACTCCTTGCAGAATTCCTTGGCCGTTTCCTCGACGAATTCCTTGGCCGTTTCCTCGACGAGCCCCTCCTTGACCCTCGATTCTTCTGTCCTGCCTGACGTTTCAACGCGCGGCCGCAGGGCAGCCCGGCACGGCGCGCGCACCGGGCGGCGCCGCGGCGGCGCAAACGCCCTCAGAACCTCTCCATCGCTCCGTCAAGGCATCACGTCGATCGCGCCCCATCATCCCGCCCGATGATGGTGCGGGCCCCGCGCACCCATCGGGGTCGCGCCGGCGCGGCCGGCATCACACATCGTTGTCGTCGAACGCCTCGTCGCTGAAATCCTCTTCGAGATCGTCCTCGTCGAGGTCGCTGTCGTCGCTGTCGTCGGCATCGGTGTCGTAGCCGGTGTCCTTGTCGCGATCGGCGACGCTCAAGGCGCCTTGCTTGCCGATGTCGTCGAGGCCCGCCTCGCGCGCAAGGTCTCCCGCGCCGCCGCTCTTGCCGGCGCCGAGATGGTCGAACGCGCCTGAGAACGGGCCCTTGTCTCCCTGTCCTGCGAGCGCCGAGCGGATGCCGCTGAGGAGCAGGCTCCCGCCGATCGCGCCGGCGGCCACGGCTGCCGCGGTGCCCAGGAAGGACCCGGCGCCGCGGCCGGGCTCGCCCGTCGCTCCGCCGCCCCACGGGCTGCCGTAGCCGCCCGCCGGGGCGTCCCGATACGCTTCGCCGGGTTCGTCGCGCCCGCGCTCAAACGCCGGGGGCACGCCCATGGGCCGGTCGCTCGGTCGCACCGGGGGGACGGATCCGCGTACCACCGAACCCGTGTTCCACTTGCTGGCGGAGCGCCCGCCGAGGAAGCTGCGCGGCTCCTGCGCCTCTTCGGCTCTCCGCAGGGCCTCTTCCAGCGCGGTGATGCGGTCGTTGGCGGTCCTGAGCGCCTCGTCCTGCAGGAGCACCGTCTGCACCAGCGCATAGACGGCGTTCGGCGCGCGCGCGAGGCCCTCGCGGATGAGCTGCTCCGCCTCGGGGTCCCGCCGCTCGCGTTCGAGCGCGGCCAGGCGATCGAAAAGTTCGACGACGAGTTCGCGTTCCTCGGGTGTCATCGCGGTTCTCCGGTCCGCCCCCGACGGGGTGGCTTGCGGCCATGAAGGTTAGGAGCGCGGCATGGCCGAAAGATGATGGCGCAGTGTCCTCACAGCAAGCGGACGTTCGCCGCCGCGAGGTCGGCGAGAAACGTCTCGCCCTCGAGATAGGCGTATTCGCGCTCGCGCAGATGGGTCAGCGGGTCGAGGCGCTCGAGCGCCGCATCGACCCGGCCTGGATGGCACATGACGAGGCCGCCGTCCGGCAGGCCGTCGAGGAAGCGCGGGAACAGCGTGGCGAAATCGGCCGCGGGGCCGTAGCGATAGGTCCCGGCGAAGGCCGGATTGACGGCGAGGCCATGCGCCGCAGCAAGCGCGCGGAAGCGCCGGCTGAGAAGGTGGATGAGCAGCCCCTTCGGATCGCCGACGGCGACGCGCCGGCCGTTTGCCCGGCCGCATTGCCGCACCCAGGCGCGCGGCGCGCGCGCGCTCACGGCCGCCAGCACCGCCTCGCGCACCTGCGGAAACAGATGCGCGTGCTGATGCCCGTCGACGAAGTCCGGCGCGCGGCCGAACCTCTCGATGAAAGTGTCGAGCTGCGCGTCGATCTCGGCGGAAAGATTGCGCGGATCGAACGCGCGCGAAAGCGCCGCGAGCAGCGTGCGGCCGAGCGGCAGAAACGTCCCTCCGCGCAGGGGCGGGAAGGGGCCCGTCAGCGGCGCGAACGGCGCCGTGAGCGTGAGATGCAGGCCGATCTCGGCGCGGGCGTCCGCCGCGACCTGGAGGAGGGAGTCGACGGCCTCGCGGTCGAGCGCGGGCGCCACGACCATGACGGAGGTCGCATTGAGGCGGCGGCGGGCGATCAGGTCGCGGATCGCGGCATTGACCCCGGGCGCGATGCCGTAGTCGTCGGCGCACAGGCGGATCCGGCGCGGCGCCACGCCCTCACTCCGCCGCCGGGCGCTGCGCGCCGGGCTGCGCCTCCTCGCTCTCGGCGGCGCGCTTCACGCTGTGCTCGGCCACGAAGTAGACGGGCCGCGCCTTCAGCTCGGAGAGAATCTTGCCGATGTATTCCCCCATGATGCCGATCATCAGAAGCTGCACGCCGCCGAGCACCATCATGCCCACGATGAGGGACGGATAACCCGGCACGCTCTTCCCGAAGACGAAGGTCTCGATCAGGATCTGCACGCCGAAGACGAAGGCCGCGAAGGCGAGCAGCAGCCCCAGAAGGCTCGCGAGCCGCAGCGGCGCGACCGAGAACGAGGTGAGACCCTCGATGGAAAGGCCGAGCAGCGTCCACAGGTTCCACTTCGTCGAGCCGAAGGCGCGCTCGGCCGGCGTGTAGTCGACGCGGAACTGGCGGAAGCCGATCCAGCTCGACAGGCCCTTGAAGAAGCGGTTGCGTTCCGGCATCCGCCGCAGCGCCGCCACCGCGCGCGGCGAGAGCAGGCGGAAGTCGCCCGCGTCCTCGGGGATCTTGTGCCGGGCGTTCCAGTTCAGCATGAAATAGAAGAGTTTGACGCCGAGCCGGCGCAGCCACGGCTCCTCATCCCGGTGCGCCTTGGCGGTGTAGACGACGTCGTAGCCGTCGTCGCGCCAGTGGCCGACGAGCTGCTCGATGAGGCTGGGCGGATGCTGCCCGTCCCCGTCCATGAACAGGACCGCCCCGTCGCCGGCGTGGTCGAGGCCGGCGAGCAGCGCCGCCTCCTTGCCGAAGTTGCGCGAAAGCGAGACGACCTGCACATCGAGGCCGTCCGCCGGCAGGCCGCGGGCGACGGCGAGCGTCCCGTCGTGGCTGCCGTCGTCGACATAGATCACCTCGCAGCGCAGCCCGCGGGCGGCGGCGAGCTTGCGCGCCACCTCGCTCAGTCGCGCGTGCAGCGCGGGCAGCCCCGGCTCCTCGTTGAACAGCGGCACGACGATCGACAGCCGGCGATCATCGAGCGGTTCCGAAAATGGTGTGCGGGTACTCATACGTCGCATTCCCGCCATGATGGCTCACGCGTTGCGTCCTCGCCGGGCCTGTCCTCTATAGCGCACGCGGCGGGCGCTGTCGTGGCATCGGCGTGGCGGCGCCCTGCGCGCGCGGGGCTCGGCGGCACCGCCCGGACATGCTAAGCCGGCCCCCGCCATGACCGATTTCTTTCTCATCCAGCGCCTGGTCGGCGCCGTCCCCTGGCTGAGGCACCGCACCCTCCTGCTGAAGGCGGTGAGTTTCGGCCTCATCGGCGTCGTCAACGCCGCCGTGGATGCCAGCGTGTTCTTTCTGGCGCGGGCGCTCCTCAGCGCCTCGGCGACGCTCGCCGCCGCATCGGCGGCGGTCTCCGCCTCCTGCGCCTGCGCGGCCCCCGACACGCCGATCCTGGTGGCCGCCAATGTGCTGGCCTGGATGGTGGCCGTCTCCGGTTCCTATGTGATGAACACGTCCATCACCTTCGCGGCGGAGTCGGGGCGCCGCCTGCGCTGGCGGGACTATGTGCGCTTCGTCGCCTCCGGCGTCGCCGGCCTGCTCGCCAATACCACGACGCTCGTCGTCACCGACGATTTCGTGCCGCTCTGGGCGGCCAAGGGGGCCGCGATCTTCGTCGGATTCGTCGTCAATTTCAGCCTGTCGCACCTCGTCGTGTTTCGGTCGCGCGAGCGCGACGCCGGTGCCCCGCGCTAGCCGGCCTTCGCTCTACTTTTTCTCGGCGAGGCCGCGCTCGAGCGCCGCATAAAGCGGGTTTTCGTTGGTGAACACCGCCTCCAGCGCGGACACGGACACCGCCGCGGCCCCGCGCGCGCGCAAAAACTCCGCCAGGGGATGCACTTTGTCCGGCGGGCAGTGCAGCGTCAGCATGCCGGACGATGTGGGCCCGCCGAAGGGCGCCACCACGCCGAAACGCCCGCGCGCTTCGTCGAGCAGCGCCTCGTCGCAGCCGGGAAAGCGCGTGCGCACCTCGCGATAGGCGCGCGCGCGGTCGTGCGCGGTGATGCGGTCGAGGATCCGCCGCGCCGCGTCGCGCGCCGGCGCGTCCCAGGTCGCGCCCTTGGCGGCGACGAGCGTCGCCTGCGAGCGCAGGATCACGCCGTCGTCGACCACCTTCAGTGCGTTGGCCGCGAGCGTGGCCCCGGTCGTGGTGATGTCCACGATCAGCTCCGCGGTGCCCGCCGCCGGCGCGCCTTCGGTCGCACCTAAGCTTTCGACGATGCGGTAGTCGCTGATGCCGTGGCGCGCGAAGAAGCCGCGCGTGAGGTTCACGTATTTGGTGGCCACGCGCATCTTGCGGTCGTGCCGCAGGCGGAACGTGGTCGCGACGTCGTCGAGGTCGGCCATGCTGCGCACGTCGATCCACGCCTGCGGCACGGCGACCACCACATTGGCGTGTCCGAAGCCGAGCCGCTCTAGGAGCACGACGCGCGCCTCCGCCTGCGGGATCATCTCGCGCACCAGGTCCTCGCCCGTGATGCCGAAGTGGACCGCCCCCTGCGCGAGCTGGGTCGCGATCTCGGCGGCGGAGAGATAGGCCACCTCCACGCCTTCGAGGCCCTCGATCGTCCCGCGGTAGTCGCGCGCGCCGCGCGACTGCACGAGCACAAGGCCGGTGCGGGCGAAGAAGGTCTGGGTCTGCTCCTGCAGGCGGCCCTTGGAGGGCACGGCGATGACGAGCGAGGCGCTCATGGCGCGTCTCCGAGCGTGGCGAGCCGCTCGATCCACACCGCGAACCCCACCGCCGGGATGGGCGTCGGGCTGCCGAGCCGCGTGAGCATGTCGTCGTAGCGGCCTCCGGCGACGAGCTCGCGGTCGCAGCGGCCCGCGGGGTCGTGCAGGTCGAAGACGAAGCCCGTGTAGTAGTCGAGGCCGCGGCCGTAGCCGGTGGAAAAGCGGATGCGGCTCACGTCGATTCCGCGCGCGGCGAGAAAGCCGGTGCGGCTCTCGAACAGATCGAGCGCGGCTTCGAGGTCGATCCCCGCGTCGCTCGCGAGCGCGCGCAGCGCGGCGGCGGCCTCGTCCGGCTCCCCGGAAATCGCGAGGAAGCGGCGGATAAGGCTGCGCGTCTCGTGCGGCAGGCGCGGGCTTGCGCCGAGCGCCGCCTGGTCGAGGAAGCGTTCGGCGATCTCGGCGACCGAGCGGCCGCCCACCGTGGTGATGCCGGCGATCGACAACAGGTCGGTCACGAGCGCGTGCGCGCCCTTGCGGTCGGCGCCGGCGAGCGCGGCGAGCACGCCCTGATATTCGGGATGGGCGGCGGCCTCGATGACGAGCTGGTCGAGGTCGTGTTCGAGGCTCTCGGCGCGGTTGAAATCCTTGATCAGCCGCCGCTTCCAGGCCGACGGCAGGTCGATCGCGGCGATCAGCGCCGCGAACAGCCCGACGTCGCCCATGCGCACCTCGGGCTCCGGGAGGCCGTAATGGGCGGTCGCCTCGATGGCGAGCGCGAGCATTTCGGCGTCCGCCGCGGCGATGTCGCGCCGGCCGAAGGATTCGATTCCCGCCTGCAGGAACTCGGGCGAGGCCTCCCCGCGATAGCGGAACACCGGCCCGAGATAGCAGAAGCTCGCCGGCGCGCCGGCGGCCGGGGAGGCGAGGTAATCGCGCGCGACGGGGATCGTGAGATCGGGGCGCAGGCACAGTTCGCGCCCCGCCGCGTCCGTCGTCAGATACATGCGGCGGCGGATCTCCTCGCCCGACAGGTCGAGGAACGGCTCCGAGGGCTGCAGGATGGCCGGCGAGGCCCGGCTGTAGCCCGCGGCCTCGAAATGGGCGAGCAGGGCCGACGCGCGCTCGTCCGCGGCGCGGGAGGAGGCCGGAAAGGGCTCGGTTCTCATTGACGCGGTCATCGGGCCGGAACTCGCTGACTGAGGGGCTGTAACACGGGGGCGGCGGCGGCGCGACCGTCATACCACGGTTCGATTAACGGGCTTACGACGGGGGCAGAAGGGCCGCGCCGGGGTCGCGGCGCGGCCGCGCGGCGCCTCCCGGCGTCCGCCGCGCCCGGGGGCGTTCAGCCCTGCGCGTGGCGCGCCAGCACCTCGCGCACGGCCTCGACGAGCCGGTCCTCCGGCACCGCGAACTGCGCGGGCCGCGTCCCCCGCCACTCCTGGTTGGAGGCGATGGCGGCCGCGGCCTTGGCGCCCTCGATCAGGTCCTTGATCTGCACCTCCCCGCGCGCCTTCTCGTCGGCGCCCTGGATGACGACGCAGGGGCTGTTGCGCTTGTCGGCATATTTGAGCTGGTTGCCGAAGTTGCGCGGGTTGCCGAGGTAGAGCTCGGCGCGGATGCCCGCCGCGCGCAAGGCCTGCACCATGCGCTGATAGTCCGCGATGCGCTCGCGGTCGAACACGGTGACGACGACGGGCCCCCGCTCCGCCGCGGCGCCGAGCTTGCCGAGCGCCTGGAGCGCGGCCTGCAGGCGCGAGACGCCGATGGAGAAGCCGGTCGCCGGCACAGGCTCGGGCCGGAAGCGGCCGACCAGCCCGTCATAGCGCCCGCCGCCGCCGACGGAGCCGAAGCGCACCGGGCGGCCCTTCTCGTCCTTGATCTCGAAGGTCAGCTCCGCCTCGAAGACGGGTCCGGTGTAGTATTCGAGGCCGCGCACGACGGAGGGGGCGACCAGAATGCGATCCGCGTCGTAGCCCGCCGCCTCTGCGAGATCGACCAAGGCCTCGAGTTCGTCGGCGCCAGACCTTGCCAGAGCGCTGTCGCCGAACGCCTTGCGCAGAGCCTCGATGACCGTGCGATTGTCGGCGCCAGTCTCCTCGGACGCAGGAATTTGGAAATCGACATAGGTCAGGACACGCGCGATCTGGCCTTCGGCAAGGTGCGCGCCCTTCGTGAAATCGCCGCTCTCGTCCTTGCGACCTTCGCCGAGCAGCGCGCGCACGCCTTCGATGCCCAGTCGGTCCAGCTTGTCGATCGCGCGCAGCACGGTGAGCCGCCGGCCCGCATTCGCCTCGCCGCCGAGCCCGATCGACTCCATCACGCCGTCGAGCACCTTGCGGTTGTTTACCTTGATGACATAGTCACCGCGCGGAATGCCGAGCGCTTCGAGCGCGTCGGCGGCCATCATGCACATCTCCGCATCCGCGGCGGGCGAGGCGGAGCCCACCGTGTCGGCGTCGAACTGCATGAACTGGCGGAAACGGCCGGGCCCCGGCTTCTCGTTGCGAAACACGTAGCCGACGCGGTAGCTGCGATAGGGCTTGGGCAGCGTGTCGAAGTTCTCGGCTACGTAGCGCGCGAGCGGCGCGGTGAGGTCGTAGCGCAGCGAGAGCCACTGCCCGTCGTCGTCCTGGAACGAGAAGACGCCCTCGTTCGGCCGGTCCTGGTCGGGCAGGAATTTGCCCAGCGCGTCGGTATATTCGATGGCCGGCGTTTCGACCGGCTCGAAGCCGTAGAGCTCGTAGACGCGGCGGATCGTCTCCAGCATCTCGCGGGTGGCCGCGAGCTCGGCCGCGCCGCGGTCGGCGAGCCCGCGCGGCAGCCGCGCCTTGAGGCGGTTTGGTTTTGAAATCGAGGACATCAGCGACCTGCTTGCTCCTGTCCCGCCCGCCGGTGCCGCGCGTCGGCGTTGCACCCCAGATGCGGGACCCCGATGGCCGCGGCGGCGCCGGGCGCCGGGGTCCCGTGTCTGCAGCGCATCCCTTGGCGTTCCTGCGCTGCGCACGGGACGTGCAGAAACGTTGCGCCCTGGTAGCGTAGCGGCCGCGGGGCGGCAAGCAGGCTCAGCAAAGCTGCTGGGGCACGCGGACGGGCAGTTCGCGGTCTGAGGCCGCGCCGTCCACCTTGCCGCCGCTCAGCGTCGCGATGATCGTGCCGGTCGAGGGCAGGGCGCTGCGCGCAATCTGCCGCGCCGGGTCCCACAGCTTGGAGCGCACGATCGCCTTCGAGCACTGGAAGTAGACGCTCTCGACCGTGACGATGAGCACCGAGCGCGGCGGCTTGCCGTCGACCGCGAAGCTCTCGAGCAGCGCCGGATCGACCGAAATCTTCGCGCGGCCGTTCACCCGCAGCGTCTCGCCGACGCCGGGGATCAGGAACAACAGGGCGACGCGCGGGTCGCGCACGATGTTGCGCAGCGTGTCGATGCGGTTGTTGCCGCGCCGGTCCGGGATCATCAGCGTCTTGTCGTCGACGACGCGCACGAAGCCGGGGTGGTCACCGCGCGGCGTGCAGTCGAGCCCTTCGGGCCCGGCGCTCGCGATCGCGACGAAGGGCGCCGCCTCGATCATCTTGCGGTAATGCTCGTGGACGTAGGCGACCTCCTTCATCAGCGCGTTGGGGTTCACCGGCGTGTAGAGCCGCTCCAGCTCCTCGATGCTCGTGATGACGTAGTCCGCGGAACCGCTGCTGCTCATGAGGCCGCCTCGTCTGCTCGGCTTGCGCAAAGCGCAAGATCGCCCGCCTGTTTATCACGTGATCAGCGCGGCGGTCACGCCGCGAGCAGGCGCTCTCCGTCGTGGCCGGTGACCGCGAGCGTGGCGATGGCGCCGGGCTCCATCGGGCGGCCGATCTTCACGGGGGTGAAATGCTCCGTGCGGCCGGCGCCGTCGGATTCGACGAGGATGCTGCGCCGCTGGCCGACTTCGGCGTCGAGGTGGCGTCGAAACGCCGCGTCCCCCTTTTCGCGCAGGCGCCGCGCGCGCTCCTTGACGACGGGGCGGGGCACCTGCGGCATGCGGGCCGCGGGCGTGCCGGGCCGGGGCGAGAACGGAAAGACATGGAGCTGCGTGAGCCCGCATTCGTCGACGAGGTCGAGCGAGCGGGCGAACATTTCCTCGGTCTCGGTCGGAAAGCCGGCGATGATGTCGGCGCCGAACACGATGTCGGGACGCAGCCTCCGCATCTCCGCGCAGAAGCGGATGGCGTCGGCGCGCAGGTGCCGCCGCTTCATGCGCTTGAGGATCAAATCGTCTCCCGCCTGCAGCGAGAGGTGCAGATGCGGCATCAGGCGCGACTCGCCGGCGATGCAGTCGACGAGGTCGCGGTCCGCCTCCACCGAATCGATCGAGGACAGGCGCAGCCGCGGCAGCTCCGGCACGTGCTTCAGAATCTGCTTCACCAGCTTGCCGAGCGTCGGGGCGCCGGGAAGGTCCGCGCCGTAGCTCGTGATGTCGACGCCCGTGAGCACCACTTCGCGATAGCCGGCCTCGACCAGGCGGCGCACCTGCGCGACCACCGCGCCCATCGGCGCCGAGCGCGAGTTTCCCCGCCCGTAGGGAATGATGCAGAACGTGCAGCGGTGGTTGCAGCCGTTCTGCACCTGCACGAAGGCGCGCGCCCGGCCCTCGATGCCGTCGATGAGGTGCAGGGCCGTCTCCTTCACCGCCATGATGTCGTTGACGACGACCTTCTCCTCCGCCTCGAGCCCGAAGGACGGGGCAGCCGCGAGCGCGGCGCGCAGGTCGGTCCAGGAGGAACCTTCGAGCTTCTCGGCGTTGCCGAGCACGCGGTCGACCTCCGGCATGGCCGCGAAGGTCGCAGGCTCGGTCTGCGCCGCGCAGCCGGTGACGACGATGCGCGCCTGCGGGCGCTCGCGCTTGAGCCGGCGGATCGTCTGGCGCGCCTGCCGCACCGCCTCCGCCGTCACCGCGCAGGTGTTGACCACGACCACGCCTTCGAGCCCCGCCGCCGCGGCATGGCGGCGCATCACCTCGGACTCGTAGGTGTTGAGGCGGCAGCCGAAGGTGACGAGCTCGACGGTCATCGGATCTCTACGCGCTGGGGCAAAAGCGCCGATCATGCTTAAGCCTCGGCCGGCGTGTCTTGAAACAGCGCCGGATCGAAGCGGCCCTCGTATTCGAACTCCACGGGGCCGGTCATCAGCACATGGTCGTCGGCCGCGCGCCACTCGATGAAGAGGTCGCCGCCCGGCAGCGTCACGGTCACGGAGCGGTCGGCCCGGCGCGTGCGGGCGGCCGCGACGGCGGCCGCGCAGGCGGCGGAGCCGCACGCCTTGGTGAGGCCCGCGCCACGCTCCCAGGTGCGCACCACGAGGTGCTGCCGCGACTTCACGGCGACGAGCGAGATGTTGGCTCGCTCGGGGAAGATCGGGTGATTTTCGAGCATCGGGCCGATGCGGCCGAGATCGTAGGCGTCGACGTCCTCGACCCAGAAGATCGCGTGCGGATTCCCCACATTGACGACCGACGGCGAGTGCAGGATGGGGGCGTCGATCGGCCCGATCTGCAGGGCGATGGCACGCGTGTCCTGAAACTCTTCGGCGAGCGGGATTTCGTTCCAGCGGAAGCGCGGCGCGCCCATGTCGACGGTGACGAGGCCCGCGCGATCCGCCTTCCAGCACGGGAGCAGCCCCGCGGCCGTCTCGAAGGTGACGGCGTCCATGCCCGTCTTCTCGAAGTAGAGCGCGGCGATGCAGCGCGTGCCGTTGCCGCAGGCGCCGGATTCGGAGCCGTCGTTGTTGAAAACGCGAACGAAAGCGTCGGTCCCCGGCGTGCGCGGGGGATAAAGGGCCATCATCTGGTCGTAGGGGACGCCCCGCGGTCCGGCCGCGGCGCGCGCCTCCTCGGGCGGCACCGGCACGGGGCGCGCGCGCATGTCCACGACAACGATTGCGTTGCCGAGGCCGTTCATCTTGACGAAGGAATGTCCGCCGAGCGCGCTCATGTTCATCCGCCTTTGTCCCGCATATAGGACGAACGGCCGCTCATTTGCGAGTCTGCCCCTGGTCTGGGCCACGGGCCGGCCATATTTGCGGCGCGTCAGATACCGCCCATGCTAGGAGGATACCACCCGTGCCCAAAGGAGCGTCCCGCGGCCGAGCACGGGCGGGTTGTGTGCTCTGGGTTGGCTTCAGGAGACCCCGCTATGTTTCGCGCTTGCCTGACGGCGATCGCTGCCGCCCTCATGCTTATGCTCGCCGATCTGCGTCCCGGCAGCGGCCAGACGCCGGCCAACCCGCCGGCGCAGGCTGAGCCCGCCGGGCCGCCGGCCGCGCAGCCGGCTCCCCCGCCTCAAGCCTCGCCTTCCCCCGTGC
>JADGHE010000018.1 GCA_019689555.1 Variibacter sp.
CCGCCCACCCCCGCCCGGATCCGCGCCGACCTCAAGGCGATCGCGCCTTACGCCCGCTCGATCCGTACCTACTCGTCGACGGGCGGCGGCGAGCTCATCCCGGCGATCGCCAATGAGTTCGGGTTGAAGGTCGCGGTCGGCATCTGGATCGACAAGGACGAGAAGCGCAATCAGCGCGAAATCCGCGCCGCGCTCGAGCTTGCGCGCAAGAACCACAACGTGACGAGCATCGTCGTCGGCAACGAGACGATCTACCGGGGCGAATTGACCGTCCCGGAGCTGATGCAGATCATCCAGAAGGTGAAGCGGGAGACCCAGCTGCCGGTGACGACCGGCGAAATCTGGAGCGTCTGGGTCGAGCATCCCGAGCTGGCCTCGTCGGTCGACTTCATCGCGGCGCACATTCTGCCCTACTGGGAGGGATTCTCGGCCGGCCACGCGGTCGACCAGACCATCGAGTTCTACAACCGGCTGCGGCGGGTGCATCCCGGCAAGCGCATCGTGATCGCCGAGTTCGGCTGGCCGAGCGCGGGCTACAATCGGCGCGACGCTTTCCCCGGACATTTCGAGCAAGCGCAGGTGCTGCGTGATTTCGTCGCGCGCGCGGAGGCGCTCGGCATCGACTACAACATCATCGAGGCCTTCGATCAGCCCTGGAAGACCTTCGAGGGGAGCGTCGGTCCCTACTGGGGCCTGTGGGACGCCGCAGGCAACATGAAGTTCGCCTGGACCGGGCCGATCGTCGATTCCGAGCAAGGGCGGATCGCCGGGATCGCGGTTCTGACCGGCTTCCTCCTGTCGCTTCCGGTGCTCGCGATGGCGTCGGCGACCTTCGGCCAGGCGATGCTGCTCACCGTCGCGGCTCACGCCGTCGGCGGCTGGGTCGCGACCGTGTTCGCCTACTGGAACGGGCACTATTTCGTACCGGGCGCCGCCATAGCCCTCGGCGCCGGCATCCTGCTGCTCATCCCGCTCGTCATCATCGCGCTCTCGCGCATCAAGGAGATCGCGGCGATCGCGTTCGGCCGCAAATCGCGCCACGCGCTTTCCGTCGTCCCGGCGCCCGGCGGCTACACGCCGAAAGTGTCGATCCACGTGCCCGCCTATCGCGAGCCGCCGGAGATGCTCAAGCAGACGCTCGACGCGCTGGCCCGGCTTGACTACCCGAACTGGGAGTGCGTCGTCGTCATCAACAACACGCCCGATCCGGCCTTCTGGCGGCCGATCGAGGAGCACTGCCGCCTGCTCGGCGAGCGGTTCAAGTTCATCAACGCGGAGAAGGTCGAAGGCTACAAGGCCGGGGCCTTGCGGCTCGCGCTCGCGCACAGCGCGCCCGACGCCGAGGTCATCGGCGTCATCGACGCCGACTATGCGGTGCACCCGGACTGGCTCAAGGATCTCGCCCCGCTGTTCGCCGATCCGCGGGTCGGCCTCGTGCAGGCCCCGCAGGACCATCGCGACGGCCACCGCAGCGTCATGCATTATGCGATGAACGCCGAGTATGCCGGATTCTTCGACATCGGCATGGTGGAGCGCAACGAGGTCAATGCCATCGTCGTCCACGGCACGATGTGCCTGATCCGCCGTTCGGCGCTGGAAGCGGCGGGCGGCTGGCCGACCGACACCATTTGCGAGGACACCGATCTCGGCTTGACGATCCTCGAACAGGGCTGGCTCGCCCATTACACCAACCGCCGCTACGGTTACGGCCTGCTGCCCGACAACTTCGAGGCCTACCGCAAGCAGCGGCATCGCTGGGCCTACGGCGGCTTCCAGATCATCAAGAAGCATTGGCGCCGCTTCCTGCCCGGCGCGAGCCTGCTCACCCGCGACCAGCGGCGCGAATACGCGCTCGGCTGGCTCAATTGGCTCGGGGCCGAGACGTTGGGGGTCGTCGTCGCCATCCTGAACCTGCTCTGGGTTCCGGTGGTCGCCTTCATCGGCATTGCGGTGCCGGACAGGATTCTCACCTTGCCGATCATCGGCGCGTTCGCCGTCTCCCTGATGCACTTCGCGACGCTCTACCGGCTGCGGGTGCCGATCCCGCTGCCCCAGACGGTCGCCGCCGCGATCGCGGCCATGTCGCTGCAATGGACGGTGGCGCGGGCCATCTGGGACGGCCTGATCAAGGATCGGCTGCCGTTCGCGCGCACCGCCAAGGGCGGCCGCGGGCGTGCGCAATCCTTCCCGGCGTTCTGGGAAGCCGTGCTCGGCACCCTGCTCGTGTGCGGCGCGATGGTTCTGGTCGCTACGAACAAGGAGCGGGTCCGCGAAATCTACATTTTCGCGGTCGTGCTCCTGGTGCAGAGCCTCCCCTTCCTGTCGGCGGTCGCCATCGCCGCCTTGGAAGGCTCGCGGTTCAACGAGTTCGCCTACTGGGAAGCCGTGCGTCGCCGCCTCGCCGAGCTGCGGCTCGGGCGGCTGCGCCTCGCGCGGGCCTCGGTCTCCGCGGACAAGGGCGCCAAGCCCCTGCCATAGGCCGCGGGCCAAACATCGGGCCGCCTCCACCGGGTCGAGGCGGCCCCGGTCTTTGGCGCCGTCTTCGGTGGCGACTTTGGTGCCGTCTTCGCTCGCGCGCGGCGCGGCCTGCCGGCGCCTACAGACTTGCGGGCCGCGCGCTGCCGGGAGCCGTTACGCCTTCACGGTCGCATAGGCGGCGGGGATATGGAATTCGAGGAAGCTTGCGCCGGCATGCCCGGGCGCCGTCTGCAGCGCGTGCCAATCGTTGGCGGGGAAGTACGCGATCTGCCCCGGCCTCACCACGACCGGCTCGCCGTTCACCGTGAACTGCACCGCCCCTTCGAGGAGAAGAAAGAGGCTGTCGGCATTGGGATGGTGGTGCAGCGCCGTGTTGGTCAGCCCGTCGTAGACGACGATCATGGCATGGCCGCGCTCGGACTCCGCGGCGCCGTGGCCGACGAAGTAGATGCGCTGCTTGTGCTCGTCCGGCACCGGCACGACCGCGGACCTAGCCCGCTCGGCCACCCTGAGCCGGCCCTTGAAGCCGGCCAGGGCGCGCCCCGCCGGCTCGGGCGGCGCAATGACCTTGAGAAGGCCGGCGGGCGCTGCGCCGTCGTTGCGGACCGTGAAGGCCACGCCCTCCTGCACGGTCGCGAAGGTCTGCGGCGGCATCGGGTGCGAGCCCTCCCCCGCGTCGATCGCCAGAGAACCGTCGATCGAGAACAGGTAGCAGTCGGAGCCCTGCGGCGCCGTCTCGCTCCAAACCGCGCCCGGCTCGAGGCGGACATACGCGGCCGCCACTTCCCTCGTCTCTCCGGCGGTCACCGGCGCCGTGCCGACGCCATTTGCCGCCGGCCTGGCGCTCAGCTCCGCGAGCGTGATCACACGACCCATCGCGCGTTCCTCCCCCTTTTGATCGGCGTCCTGGCTTCCGGAAACGAGCCGGCCCGCTCTACCCCATGATCGAATAGCCGCCGTCGGCCGGAATGGCCGTGCCGGTGATGAAATCCGAGGCCGGGCTTGCGAGGAAGACCGCGAGCCCCGCGAGATCGGCCGGCGTGCCCCAGCGGCCGGCGGGCGTGCGCGCCAGCACCCGCTCGTTCAGGCCCGGAACCTGCTCGCGCGCCGAGCGCGTGAGGTCGGTGTCGATCCAGCCCGGCAGCACGCAGTTGACCTGGATGTTGTCCTTGGCCCAGGCGGTGGCGAGCGCGCGCGACATCTGCACGAGGCCGCCCTTGCTCGCCGCATAGGGAGCGGCCCAGGGCGTCCCGAAAATCGAGAGCATCGACCCGATATTGATGATCTTGCCGCCGCCGGCGCGCACCATGTGCGGATAGGCGGCGCGCGCGCAGCGGAAGGCCGCACTCAGATTGACGTCGACGATGCGCTCCCATTCCTCGTCGGAAAGGGCCTGCGGCGCCTTGCGCACCGTGACGCCGGCATTGTTCACGAGAATGTCGAGGCGCCCCATGCGCTCCGCGGCGCAGTCGATGACATTACGGCACGCCGCGGCATCGGCAATGTCGACTTCTATGGCGAGCGCCCTCGGCCCGAGGCTCTCGAGCCGCCGCACGGCGTCGGCGTTCTTCCATGCCTGCCGGCCGGCGATGACGACGGCCGCGCCCGCCTCCGCGAGCCCCGTCGCCATGCCGAGCCCGATGCCCCCATTTCCCCCGGTGACGACCGCAACCCGGCCCGTGAGATCGAAGCTGCGCATCGTCCGCCCCCCTCCGCGCTTCGCCTCACTCCGGCAGGATGGCGACCGCGCGCGTCCACCCGGCCGAGGCGCGATGAACCTTCACCGGAAAGGCGATGATCTCGAACCCGTCCGGCGGCAGCTTATCGAGATTTGTGAGCTTCTCCATCTGGAAATAGCCGATCTCGCGGCCGGCCTTGTGGCCCTCCCAGATGAGGCTTGCGTCGCCGGTCGCGGCCACGCGCTTGCGCGTGAAGGAGAACGGCGCGTCCCAGCTCCAGCCGTCCGTGCCGACGACGCGCACGCCGCGCTCCAAGAGATACAGCGTGGCGTCCCGCCCCATGCCGCAGCCGGAGTCGACGAAGTCGTCCTCGCCGTAGCGCTCGCCCGCGCGGGTGTTGACGACCACGATCTCGAGCGGCTTGAGCGTGTGCCCGATGCGCGTGAGCTCGGCCTCGACGTCCTTCGCGGTCACGACATAGCCGTCCTCGAAGTGGCGGAAGTCGAGCTTGACCCCCGGCTGGTAGCACCATTCGAGCGGCACTTCGTCGATCCGCCAAGCGGGTTCGCCGCCCGGCTTCAGCGCGTGATTGGTGGTCGAGGCGAAGTGCCACGGCGCATCCATGTGCGTGCCGTTGTGCGTGCTGATGATGCAGCGTTCCATGGCGGCATACTCGCCGTCGACGAGCTGGTCGACCCGGACGCCCATATAGTCCGCCATTTGCGGCGCCGTCTGCTTGTGGTCCTGGTATTCGATCTGCGGCCTCATGTACTCCGGGTCGCTGGCGATGCCCGCCTTGAGCGGCACCGAAAGGTCGATCAAACGTCGCGGCATTCGGGTCTCCCTCGCTTCTCGAAAGAAGGGGCAATTCCTCGCCCCGGAGGACCCGGGACGCAAGTCCTAAGCAATCGATGTCCGCAGCCGTCCGGGCCGGGCACGCTCTTCGGCCCCCGATCAGGGCGACGGACGACGAAGGCGGCGCATCGTGGAAAAGCGGCTCATGAGGCGGCCCTTGCGTGCGCGGCGCGCGCCAGGATGGCCTCGTGGCGTCGGAGGAGCTGCTCGGCGCGGAGGACGACGGGAACGTCCACCATCTTGCCGTCGACGGCGATCGAGCCGCGGCCGGCCGCCGTCGCCTCCTCGTAGGCGGCGACGATGCGCCGGGCCTGCTCAACCTCTTCCGCGCTCGGCGCGAACTCCTCGTTCAGGATCGGAACCTGGCTCGGGTGAATCACGGAGGCGCCGAGAAAGCCGAGCTGGCGCGAGAAACGAACCGTCTTGCGGAAGGCCTCGAGGTCCTTGTAGTCGGCCACCGTGCCGATGAAGCCGAGTGGCATGACGCCGGCCGCCCGCGCCGCGAGCGCAAGCTGCTGCTTCGGCATGAACAGACCTTCCGCCGTCGGCAGCATGCCGACCGTCATGGCGAAGTCTTCCCCGCCCAAGGTCATCGCGACGATGCGCGGATGGGCGGCGGCGATCTCCGGCATGCGGAACCAAGCCGCCGGCGTTTCGATCATCACGATGAACCGCGTCGTCCCGACCGCCATGCCGCGCTCGGCCTCGAGCTCGGCCACCGCCTCGGCGACCAGCCGCACATGGTCGGGGCTGTCGACCTTGGTAACGGCGAGCGCCTGCACCTCGGGCCAGATCGCCGCTTCGAGGTCGCGCATCGTCTCGCGCCACGGCCGGTTGATGCGCACGACAATGTCGGCGCCGCCGCGCGCGGCGGAGGCGGCCGCCTCCCTGAGCCCGGCTCGCGCGCGCGGCCGCTCCGCCGCCGGCACGCTGTCCTCGAGGTCGAGGATGATGGCGTCGGCCCCGCGCCGATGCGCGCCGGCGACGAAGCGTTCGACATTGGCTGGCACGTAGAGCAGCGAACGCCACACCGGCAGCTCCCTGCCGGTCGACGAGGTGAAGTTCGGACGATCTGTAACGGCGCTCATATCGCCTTCCGCTTGTGCGATGCCGCGGCATCTTCCTCGCTCGCGCCGAGGCCGGCAAGGATTTCGCGGTCGTGCTCGCCCTGCGCGGACCGCCGGCGGAAAGATTGCGAGGTTCTGGGCGAGCGTGCTCGCCGATGACGCGCCCCGCTCCGCGATCCTGGAAAATTCGTCCGCCTTCCGGCAATCGCCGGCTGACCAGCCCGGCGGGGGCCATGCCTCGCCGCCACCTCGACCGCGCCCAAGGGACACGATCCGCTGCGCCGCATCACGGAAGGCGAGACAAGGTCCCTTGCAAAGCCGCCGCACTGGACCGGCCAGGACGCCGGGAACAAATCAACGAACAAAGAGTCGTGCTCGAAACGACGTTCAGCATCCGACGCTCCGGCTGCCCCGGATCATGGAGGTTTGGCGGCCCAGTCGCTTCCGCCGCCACATTCTCTCGACACTCGCCCCATCCACATCTCGCCGCACGGAGACCGCCCATGGTCGCCCACAAAGCTCGTCATGCAGTCTCGACCGCGCTCGTCGTGTCCGCCCTGTTCGCCGTTGGACCGTCTCCGGGGGCGACCCAGTCGGTCTCCCAAGAGGAGGCCCATGCGATCGGCGTCGACGCCTATGTCTATCTCTATCCGCTCGTGACCATGGAGGTGACGCGCAAGCAGTTGACCAATATGGAGCCCGGCAAAGGCTTCGGCGGTCCGATGAACGGCTTCGTCAACGTGCCAGCCTATCCGACCGCGAACGACAAGGCGGTGGTGCGGCCGAACTTCGATACGCTCTATTCCAGCGGCTGGGTGGATTTGACCGAAGAGCCGGTGATCGTGTCGGTGCCGGACACGGGTGGACGCTACTATCTCCTGCCCATGCTGGACATGTGGACGGACGTTTTCGCTTCGCCGGGCTGGCGCACGACGGGGACCAAGGCCGGCAGTTTCGTCCTCGTTCCGCCCGGCTGGCGGCCAGACCTGCGCGAAAGATTGATCGCGGAGTTCAGGTTGCCGCAGGGCACCGAGCGGATCGATGCGCCGACGCCCTACGTCTGGATCATCGGCCGCACCAAGACTGACGGTCCGAAGGACTACGACGCCGTCCACAAGATCCAGGCAGGCTTCAAGCTCACGCCCTTGTCGCGATGGGGCAAGGCCGAACAGCCGCCGACGTTCAAGCCGGATCCGGCCGTCGACATGAAGACCTCGCCGAAAACGCAGGTCGATCGCATGACCTCGGGCGAGTTCTTCGCCTATGCGGCCGAAATCATGAAGCTGCAGCGGCCCCACATGACCGACCAGCCGATCATTGCGCGCATGAAACGCATCGGCATCGAGCCGGGCAAGAGCTTCGACATCGCCAGGCTCGACCCGACGGTCCGGGCAGGGCTCCAAACGTGCGCCGCGGAGGGCCAACGACTGATGGCATGGAAGCTCCCGACCATGGCGCGCGTCGCCAACGGGTGGAGCATGAATACGGATACGATGGGCACCTACGGCAATGACTACCTGAAGCGGGCCATCGTCGCGAACATGGGTCTCGGCGCGAACCTACCGCAGGACGCCGTGTACCCGATGAATCTCGCCGACGATACCGGACAGCCCCTCGACGGCGGCAACCGCTACAAAATCCGTTTCGGCAAGGAGGCGCTGCCCCCGACCGAGGGCTTCTGGTCGATCACCCTTTATGACGAGGAGGGCTTCCAGGTGGCCAACGCGCTCGACCGCTTCGCCGTGAGCAGCTGGATGCCCTTCAAGTACAACCCCGACGGGTCGCTCGATCTCTATGTCCAGAACGACAGCCCGGGCGACGCCCTGGAGAGCAATTGGCTGCCCGCCCCCAAGGGCCCGTTCAATCTGACGATGCGCCTCTACGCGCCGAAAAGCGATGCCTTAACCGGCCGATGGGACCCGCCGGCGGTGGAACGGTCGAAATAACATCCCGCGTGGAGTTCAGTGCCGGCTACGGGATGCACCTATGCGCCCGTCGATCTTTCGACGGTCCGGCGAGTCGGCGGGCAACGGCGACTCGGGCGGCAGCGGATTCGCGAACAAAAAGCGGCGAAAGTGCCACACCGTCGGCGGATGTGACACGCGCGGGGGGACTGACGTTGGGGCTCAGCGATTGAATTCTGGCGGGAGTGACGGGGCTCGAACCCGCGACCTTCGGCGTGACAGGCCGACGCTCTAACCAACTGAGCTACACCCCCGCGAAGGGCGATCGCGCCGCAGGCGCGCGCGTGAGATACGGAACCCCCCCTGCCAAGTCAAGGTCGCCGATCCGACTACCCCCCGGGAAGATGGCGGCCCCTCGTCCGCCGCGGCCGCGGCTGGTGAAGCCGGGTCCCCGCATCCGCAAGGCCTCGCTTGCGCGCTCAACGCGCCGCCTCCCCGCCAATCGAAACCGCTTCGGTTCTCCCGCCCTCAGGTGCGGGGGCGGGCGCGGGGGCGAAGGCGTCCGCGCGTCGCGTGCCGATCCTCGCCCCACAGCCACTGAAGGTCGTGACCGCGCCCCTTGCACCGCCATGCCGGCCGCGCAAATCGCGAAAGTGCCTGCAAACAGCGGAATTCTGCGTGGTCAGACAGTCCGAATCGCGTAAAATCAGGCCTATTCGCATATGCTTTGCAGCATGCTCGGCAACAGAGGAGCACGTCTATATGGCAACGTCGGCTAAGGCCAGCCCCACCACCGTCACACTGAAGCATCTCGCGGCCAAGTTGGCGGAGCAGCACGACATGTCGAAGAAGGCGACCGAGTCCGTGCTGACCGACATGGTCGGCCTCGTGGTCAAGCACCTGAAGAAGGGCGACCGCATCCGCATCGGCGGCCTTGGCATTTTGCAGGTGCGCAAGCGCGCCGCGCGCATGGGCCGCAATCCGGCGACCGGCGAGCAGATCCGGATCAAGGCGTCCAAGAAGGTCGCTTTCCGCGCCTCCAAGGAGCTTAAGGAATCCATCTAGCCAAACCGTGCTCGGCCTGCACCGGTTTCAGATGCCCGGCACAGCCGGGCATCTGTTTTTTGGCCCGCCCTCGCGCCGGTGCGCCCGCTACGTTTTCGTTCGCGGCGCGCGGCGCCAGGGCAGCGCGCCCCGCTCGGCGAGCAGGATTCCGGCGAGCACCAGGGCCAGCGCGAGCGCGTGATAGAAGGCGAAGCGCTCCCCGAGCAGGACGACGGATAAGAACGCGCCGAACACCGGAACCAGATTGACGAACAGCCCGGCCCGTCCCGGGCCGATCAGCTCGACGCCGCGAATGAACGCGCGCTGCGCGATCAACGACGGTCCGAGGCCGACGAACAAGACCACGGCCCAGCCCTGCAGCGTCGGCCATTGCAGGCGGCCGAGCAGCGCCTCGAGCGCCACGAGCGGCAAGGACGCCAGCAAGGCGCCGGCCGCCATCAAGAAGAAGAAGCTCATCGCCGGTACGTCGGGCCGCCGGCGCAGCGCCACCGTATAGCCCGCATAGCTCGCGCAGCCGAGCAACATCAGCAGGTCGCCGCCGTTGAACCGCAGCGCCGCGAGCGCCTCCAGCTCCCCCTTGGAGGCGACGACCAGAACGCCCGCGAGCGTCACGAGCACCCCGGCGATCTGGCTCGAGCCGACCCGCGTTCCGTGCGCGAGCAGCGCGCCCGCCATCACCATTGCCGGCATCGCCCCCTGCAGAATCGCGAGGTTCACGGCCTCCGTGTAGTACGCGGCGATGTAGATCATGGCGCTGAAGACGGTGTAGCCGGCCGCCCCCATGACGAAGGCGAAGCGCCAATGCGGCCGCAGCGCCGGCCACTCCCGCGCGAGCCGGCGCGGCCCGAGCGCCAGGAAGATCGCCACCACCACGACCCAGCGCAGCGAGGTCAGCGCCATCGGCGAGACCGCCCCGATGGCGAGGCGGCTGGCGACAACATTGCCGCCCCACGCGAGCGTCGCGACGACGAGAAGGAGATAGGCCCATCCGGTCGCGCGATGCGGAGACGCAACGAATGGGCTGGACATGACGGACCGCTGCCCCGGCTCCGACGTGATGCGCGCCCGCGCGCCGAGATCGCTGAGCGACCTGAGAGATAGGTGACAGAACGTACCGGACGCATGGGTAACACTTTTCGCTCTTTGGCGGGAGGTGTTGATGCCGTGGAGAGCGTGTTCGGTGATGGAGGAACGCCTGCGTTTCGTCGCTCGCCGGCTCGACGGGGAGGCGATGAGCGACGTGTGCCGGGAGTTCGGGATTTCCCGTAAGACCGGCTACAAAATCTTCCATCGTTACCGGGAGGAAGGGCTCGATGCGCTCGCCGACCGCTCGCGCCGGCCGGTGCGCTATGCCAACCAGCTTCCGGGGCAGACGGAACGGCTGATCGTCGAGCTCAAGCGCGACAAGCCGCATTGGGGCGCGCGCAAGATCCGGGAACTGCTGGTCAGGAAGCTTGCCGGCGACGTGCGGATTCCCGCCAAGAGCACCGTGCATGCCGTGCTCGATCGCCACGGCCTGGTCCAGCGCGCCCGCGAGCGCAGGAACCGCGCCCAGGGCACGCCCCTGTCGGCCGGCGCCGCCCCCAACGACCTCTGGTGCGCCGACTTCAAGGGCGAGTTCAAGCTCGGCAACGGCCGCTACTGTCACCCGCTCACGGTCTCCGACCAGGCCTCGCGCTACCTGCTCCTGTGCGAAGCCCTCGAATCGACCCGCGAAGGCCCGGTCATCGCCGCCTTCCAGCGGCTCTTCCGCGAACGCGGCCTGCCCTTCGCCATCAGGAGCGACAAGGGGCTGCCCTTCGCCAGCCCCAACGGCCTCTACAACCTCTCCCGCCTCTCGGTCTGGTGGCTCGGGCTTGGCATCGCAATCGAGCGCATCCAGCCCGGGCACCCGCAGCAGAACGGCCGCCACGAACGCCTGCATCTGACCCTGAAGCGAGAGGCCACCCGCCCGCCGGGGGCCAACATCCTGCAGCAGCAGGAGAAATTCGACGCCTTCCGAAACGAGTTCCATGCCGAACGCCCCCACGCGGCGCTCGCCATGAAGTGTCCGGCCGAGCCCTACACGGCCTCACCGCGCCCCCCTGCCGGCCTGCCCGAGCTCGAATACCCCTTCCACGACCGCGAAATCCTCGTCACCGCCTGCGGCCGCATCTGCATGCACAGCAAGACAATCAATATCTCCACCGTCCTCGCCGGTCAGAAACTCGGCATCAAGGAGGTCGACGACGGCATTGGGCTCGTCAGCTTCAGGCACTACGATCTCGGCTCTATCGACCTGGAGCAGAGAACCTGGCAGACCATCGACAACCCGTTCGGCACGAGGTTGTCACCCATGTCTTAGGTACAATCTGTCACCCATGTCTCCGGGCCGGACACACGCGCAGGCTGGTGGGCGGTGACGGACTCGAACCGCCGACCCTCTCGGTGTAAACGAGATGCTCTACCAGCTGAGCTAACCGCCCCGCGCCGATTATCCCTTTGGCGGGCGCAGTGGCAAGGCGCGCCCGCGGCCGTTCCGCAAGCTACTGGTTCACCGCGTCCCTCAGCGCCTGGCCGGGCGAAAACTTCGGACTCCTCGCCTCCGCGATCTTGATGAGCTGTCCGGTGTGCAGATCCAGTCCCTCGCGTGCCGCGCGCTTGACGACCTTGAAGCTGCCGAATCCGGGGATCTTCACCTCGCCGCCCTTTCGCAGCGTGCCGGCGATCACCGCGAAGGTCGCTTCGACCGCGGACGCCGCCGCCGAACGGGGAATGTTCGCCCGCTCGGCAACGGCCGCGATCAGCTCGTTCTTGGTCATGGATCGGTTCCTTCGGCGTGTCGAAAAGACTCGGAGGCTTGTCAGGCTGCGCCCGCAGAGTTTTCCGAATTGAGGCCGATTGCAAGCCGATTTTGGGCGGCGCGCAAAGGGCCCCCACCCAAACGGACGGCGCCGTCGCCCGCGCGGGCGGCGGCGCCGCTCATTCGGATGCAGGCGGTCAATGCGCCGTGAGCGGAGGAGAAACTTCGGCCTCCCCGTCGGTCGGCGGCACGTCGACGCGCTTGGCGTTCTCCTCGTCCCAGGTGATGGGCTCGGGCTTGCGCATCAGGGCGTGCGCGAGCACCTCGTCCATCCGCGTCACCGGAATGATCTCCAGCGCGCTCTTCACGTTGTCGCCGATCTCCGCGAGATCCTTGGCGTTCTCTTCAGGGATCACGACCTTCTTGATGCCGCCGCGCAGCGCGGCCAGGAGCTTCTCCTTGAGGCCGCCGATGGGCAGCACGCGGCCGCGCAGCGTAATCTCGCCGGTCATGGCGACGTCGCGCCGCACGGGAATGCCGGTCATTACCGACACGATGGCCGTGACCATCGCGACGCCGGCGGAAGGACCGTCCTTCGGCGTCGCGCCTTCCGGCACGTGGACGTGGATGTCCTTTCTCTCGAAGAGCGGCGGCTCGATGCCGAAGTCGACCGCACGCGACCGCACATAGGAGGCCGCGGCGGAGATCGACTCCTTCATCACGTCGCGCAGGTTGCCGGTCACGGTCATCTTGCCCTTGCCCGGCATCATCGCGCCTTCGATCGTGAGCAGCTCGCCGCCGACTTCGGTCCAGGCGAGACCGGTGACGACGCCCACGCGGTCCTCCTGCTCCACCTCGCCGTAACGGTACTTCGGCACGCCCAGATAGTCGGAGATGTTCTCCTGCGTGACCCGGATCGACTTCTTCTTCTTGTCGAGCATCAGCTCCTTCACCGCCTTGCGGATCAGGTTCGACAGCTCGCGTTCGAGGTTGCGCACGCCCGCCTCGCGGGTGTAGCGCCGGATCAGATACAGCAGCGCGTCGTCGTCGATCGACCACTCCTTCGGATCGAGCCCGTGCTTGGCGATCGAGTTCGGGATCAGGTGCTTGCGCGCGATCTCGATCTTCTCGTCCTCGGTGTAGCCGGCGATGCGGATGATCTCCATGCGGTCCATCAGCGGCGGCGGAATGTTGAGCGTGTTCGCCGTCGTGATGAACATCACGTTGGAGAGGTCGTAGTCGACCTCGAGATAGTGGTCGTTGAACGCGTGGTTCTGCTCGGGGTCGAGCACCTCCAGCAGCGCCGAGGAGGGATCGCCGCGGAAGTCCGCGCCCATCTTGTCGATCTCGTCGAGCAGGAACAGCGGGTTCGATGTCTTCGCCTTCCGCATCGACTGGATGATCTTGCCCGGCATCGAGCCGATATAGGTGCGCCGGTGGCCGCGGATCTCCGCCTCGTCACGCACGCCGCCGAGCGAGACGCGCACGAATTCGCGCCCCGTCGCCTTGGCGATGGACTTGCCGAGCGAGGTCTTGCCGACGCCGGGCGGGCCGACGAGGCACAGGATGGGGCCCGTGAGCTTGTTGGCCCGGCTCTGTACCGCAAGATACTCGACGATGCGTTCCTTGACCTTTTCGAGGCCGTGGTGGTCGTTGTCGAGGATCGCCTGGGCGTTGGCGAGGTCGTGCTTGACCTTCGACTTCTTGCCCCACGGAATGGAGAGCAGCCAGTCGAGGTAGTTGCGCACGACGGTCGCTTCCGCCGACATGGGCGACATCTGCCGCAGCTTCTTGAGCTCGTGCTGCGCCTTTTCGCGCGCCTCCTTCGACAGCTTGGTCTTCTTGATCTTCTCTTCGATCTCGGCGAGCTCGTCGCGACCCTCCTCGTCGCCCAGCTCCTTCTGGATCGCCTTCATCTGCTCGTTGAGGTAGTACTCGCGCTGCGTCTTCTCCATCTGCCGCTTGACGCGCGTGCGAATGCGCTTCTCGACCTGCAGGACGGAGATTTCGCTCTCCATCAGCCCGAGCACCTTTTCCAGCCGCTCCACCACGCGGGCGGTCTCGAGGATCGCCTGCTTGTCGGCGATCTTGACCGCGAGGTGCGAGGCGACGGTGTCGGCGAGCTTCGAGTAGTCCTCGATCTGCTGAACGACGCCAATGACTTCCGGCGAAACCTTCTTATTGAGCTTCACATAGCTCTCGAACTCGGAGACGACCGAGCGCGCGAGCGCCTCCGCCTCCACGCGCTCGCCGAGCACGGTGGCCACCGGAACGGCTTCCGCCTCGTAGTAATCGGTGCGCTCGGTGTAGCGCTTGATCTTGGCCCGCTCCGCCCCCTCGACGAGCACCTTCACGGTTCCGTCCGGCAGCTTCAGGAGCTGCAGCACGCTCGCGAGCGTGCCGATCTCGTAGATCGCGTCGGTCGAGGGATCGTCGTCGGCGGCGTTCTTCTGCGTCGCGAGCAGAATGAACGTGTCGCTCTTGATCACCTCTTCCAGCGCCTTGACGGACTTTTCGCGGCCGACGAACAGCGGCACGATCATGTGGGGGAAGACCACGATGTCGCGCAGCGGCAGCACCGGATAGGTCCGGACTTCGCCGGGTTGAGGAAGTGGACGCGGCTTTGAACTGGTCATGGGCCCAGCTCCTTATCGTTCTGGCTCTCCCACCGCAATCTGTGGGCGATCGGCGAGGAGAGCGGTTGGGCCGGGAGGGAGAAACGCTGGCCGTCCAGTCCGGAGGCCCCGCGGAATCAAGTCGGCGGGTACGATACCCTGCCCGGAATCTCTCGTACTCGACTTTCGCGTTATAGGTGGCGATGCCGTCAGGGGGTGTCAAGTAATCCCGCTGGCACAGCTTTTTTCGTCGCGGCGCCTCCCCGCACGTGGCGGGAAGGCGCCCTCTCGCAGACATTCGCGTCTCAGGCGCTCGCGGTGCCGGTGTCGCTGCTGCGGCGGTCGGCGTAGATGTAGAGCGGCCGCGCCGTCGCCTCGACCACCTCCTTCGAAATGACGACCTCCTCGACGCCTTCCAGGCTCGGCAGCTCGAACATCGTGTCGAGCAGGATGCCCTCCATGATCGAGCGCAGGCCGCGCGCGCCGGTCTTGCGTTCGATCGCCTTGCGCGCGATGGCGGTCAGCGCATCGTCGGTCAGCGTCAGATCGACGGTCTCCATCTCGAACAGCCGCTGGTACTGCTTGACCAGGGCATTCTTCGGCTCGGTGAGGATCCGCCGCAGCGCCGCCTCGTCGAGATCGTCCAGCGTGGCCACGACCGGGAGGCGGCCGACGAACTCCGGAATGAGCCCGTACTTCAGCAGATCCTCGGGCTCGACCTGACGGAAGATCTCGCCCGTGCGCCGGTCCTCCGGCGCCGCGACGTTGGCGCCGAAGCCGATGGACGTCGACCGGCCGCGGGCGGCGATGATCTTCTCCAGGCCCGAGAAGGCGCCGCCGCAGATGAACAGGATGTTCGTCGTGTCGACCTGCAGGAACTCCTGCTGCGGATGCTTGCGCCCGCCCTGCGGAGGCACGGAAGCGATCGTGCCCTCCATGATCTTCAGCAGCGCCTGCTGCACGCCCTCGCCCGACACGTCGCGCGTGATCGACGGGTTGTCGGACTTGCGCGAAATCTTGTCAATCTCGTCGATGTAGACGATGCCGCGCTGGGCGCGCTCGACATTGTAGTCGGCGGCCTGCAGAAGCTTCAGGATGATGTTCTCGACGTCCTCGCCGACATAGCCGGCCTCGGTGAGCGTCGTCGCATCCGCCATCGTGAACGGCACGTCGAGGATGCGCGCGAGCGTCTGCGCGAGCAGCGTCTTGCCCGAACCCGTCGGCCCGATGAGCAGGATGTTCGACTTCGCGAGCTCGACGTCGTTGTGCTTCGCCTGGTGATTGAGGCGCTTGTAGTGGTTGTGGACCGCGACCGACAGCACCTTCTTCGCGTGGTCCTGGCCGATCACGTAGTCGTCGAGAACCTTGCGGATCTCCTTCGGCGTCGGGATGCCGTCGCGCGACTTCACCAGCGAGGACTTGTTCTCCTCGCGGATGATGTCCATGCACAGTTCGACGCACTCGTCGCAGATGAACACGGTCGGCCCGGCAATGAGCTTGCGCACCTCGTGCTGGCTCTTGCCGCAGAACGAGCAGTAAAGCGTGTTCTTGGACTCGCCGCCACCAACCTTGCTCATTCCGCTCTCCGTCAGTCCGTTCCGCCAAGGCGTGCGGCCCTGGCCAATCAGGTCACCTTTGTATCGGCGGCCGGACTAAGAATCCGTAGCCCGGCACGCACACGCCCGCCACAGCGGCGGAGCCTCTTCACAAAGGCCTAGCGAACCATGCCCGCGTTCCCATAATCAAACATTAACGATAGCCGGAAAGACAACTCCCGGATTTCCCTCTCCGTACGACACCGGAGGGAGGCCGTTCCTTCCCCGCGCAGGCAAATTTTGCGCCAAGTCGGTCGCCCCGGTTCAGACCTTCACCAGGGCCGGCTCCTCCACCCGCTTGTCGATCACCTTGTCGATGATCCCGAAATCCCGTGCCCCATCGGCCGTAAGAAAATAGTCACGCTCGAGAGCTTCTTCAATCTTCTTAAGGGGTTGGCCCGTGTGCTTCACGTAAATCTCATTGAGCCGCCGCTTCAGTGCGAGGATCTCCTGCGCGTGCAGCATGATGTCGGTGGCCTGGCCCTGGAAGCCGCCGGACGGCTGGTGAACCATGATTCGCGCGTTGGGAAGGGCAAACCGCATGTCCTTCTCGCCCGCGGCCAGCAGCAGCGAACCCATGGACGCCGCCTGCCCGATGCACAGCGTGGTAACCGCCGGCCGGATGAACTGCATGGTGTCGTAGATCGCCAGGCCGGAGGTCACGACCCCGCCCGGCGAATTGATGTACATGCTGATCTCTTTCTTCGGGTTCTCGGCTTCGAGGAACAGAAGCTGGGCCACCACCAGGGTGGCCATCTGGTCCTCGACCGGGCCGGTGATGAAGATGATCCGCTCCTTGAGAAGCCGTGAATAGATGTCGTAGGCCCGCTCGCCCCGGTTGGTCTGCTCGACCACCATCGGGACCAGATAGTTCATGTAGGTATCGACAGGATCACGCATTGGTCACCTGATGAGGCGGCCTCGGTCCTTTCGGGCCCCCGGCCGCCGAGATCATGGAGGGTGTGGACGCATCTGACGCAGCCATGACAGATATAGGCTGCTGCGCCCAGCACAAGACGGAAAAGCCGCCGGCGCTTCTTTCACGACGGGACTGCGGCCGGCTCATGGCAGCCGCGCATCGTTTTCCCCGCATCGACCGCTCGCGGGCGCCATCAATTCCGATCCGGGGCCCGCGGGGCGCGCTGGCCCGCCGCCCGGCGGGCCGCCCCGCGGCGGGTCAGGAGCCCTGCGGCTCGGCTTCGGGCCCGGCCTCCGCGAAGAGCTGTTCGCGGGAGACCTCCTTGTCGTGGACCTCGGCGAGCTCGATCAGATAGTCCACGACCTTCTCCTCGAAGATCGGGGCGCGCAGCCCGGCCAGCGCCTGGGGGTTCTTGCGGTAGTAGTCCCAGATGCGCTGCTCCTGGCCCGGGAACTGGCGCGCGCGTTCCACGAGTGCGCGGCTCACCTCCTCGTCCGTCACCTTGATCTGGTTCTTTTCGCCGATCTCGGCGAGGACCAGGCCCAGGCGGACGCGCCGCTCGGCGAGCTTGCGGTACTCCTCCTTCGCCTGCTCTTCGGTCGTGCCCTCGTCCGCGAAGGTGCGGCCCTGCATCTCCAGATCGCCAAGCACCGTCCGCCAGACATTGTTGAACTCCTCCTCGACCAGGGCCGGAGGCAGTTCGAACTTGTGGCGCTCGTCCAGCGCGTCCAGCAGGGCGCGCTTGAGGTGCCTGCGGCTCGCGGCGGCATGTTCCCGCTCCAGCCGCTCCTTGATGGCCTGCCGCAGCTTGGCGAGCGACTCCATGCCGAGCGACTTGGCGAACTCGTCGTTGACCTCCACCGTCCCCGGCGCATGGATCGCCTTGGCGGTCACCGCAAAGCTCGCCGCCTTCCCGGCGAGCTCCGCATTGAGATAGTTCTTTGGGAAGGTCACGTTGACCGTGCGCTGCTCCCCTTCCCCGATGCCGATGAGCTGCTCCTCGAACCCGGGGATGAACGCGTTCGAGCCGATCTCCACCGTGATGTCCTCGGCCGAGCCGCCCTCGAACGGCTTCCCGTCGACGGTGCCGACGAAGGAGATGACGACCCGATCCCCCGTCTCGGCCTTGGCGCCCTCGCCCTTCGCCGCGAACGGCCGGTTCTGCTCGACCAGCCGGCCGAGCGCCTCGTCGACCTCCGCCTCGGTCACCGGCGCGACCGGACGCTCGAGCTTGATCGTGCGGATATCGGCGATCTCGAACTTCGGAAGGATCTCGAGCGCGACCGTGTAGGTGAGGTCGGCCTTGCCGTCGATGAGCGCCTTGACCTCGTTCTCGTCGGTCGGCAGCGTGACCTTGGGCTCCATCGCGACCCGCTGGCCCTGGCTCGCGATGTGCTCCTGCACGATATTGGCGTTGGCCTCCTGCACCGCGGCGTCGATCGCCTCGGCCCGGACGGAACGGCCGTACACCCGCTTCAAGTGCGAGATCGGCACCTTGCCGGGCCGGAACCCGCGGATCTGCACCTTGTCCTTGAGTTCGCCCAGTCGCGCCTCGACCCTGGCGTCGAGCTCCGCCGCGGGCACCACGACCCGGAATTCCCGCCTCAGTCCTTCCGCAAAGGTTTGTTGCACCTGCATGTCTAGGCCGTTCTCGTGTCCTTCAGGATTTGGCGGCTAGGAGGCTGACGCACGGCGCCGGCGCTCCGAGCGGCATGGTGCGGGCGGAGGGATTTGAACCCCCACGACTTTCGTCACTGGAACCTAAATCCAGCGCGTCTACCAATTCCGCCACGCCCGCTAGCCGGTCGCGCCTCCCTCTGCCGCGGCAGCGAAACATGCGACCCGCTAACGTTCGATGCGCAGGGAACTCCGAACCCCGAAACACAGGCGCCCGGACATCGCACCGCACGCGAAACCCGCCTCGCACCCGGAAGGCGCTGAGCGAGCGGCGCGGCTTATAGCATGGCCCGTTCGCTGCGCATCAAGAAAAATCGACGCTCGCTGCGGCTTTCAGGCGCGGCGCAAGGCCATAGCAGATCGGCCGAGGCCCGCCAACGGCGCCCAAGCCTCCGCGTGGCGGCTGCGGCAGCACGGAGCAGTTCTCGAAGGCGGGGCATGGCCGTTCGGGAATCGCCCGCCGCCGGTCGTGCGGCGGGTCCGCGGCGAATCCGTCACGACGATTCCGCCACGTCGATTCCCCGGTTCCTCCGGCAACGATTCCCCCGCGACGCGCGGCGGAAAGCGCCGGTCCCGGCTGATGGCGGGCGGCTTGCGCGCCCGCGCCAGGGGCCGCATTGTGCGCCCATGCGAGAGACCGCGGTCGCTGCCGGCGGCGTTTCGCGCCGGGTGGTTCTGGCGGGGGCCGGCGTCTCCCTCTTCGCCGCGCTCCTGCCGTGCGGCGCATCGGCCCAGGATTCGCCACCGGGCGCGGCCGCGGCGGACGGCATCCGGGTTCTGCGCGCCCGCCTCGGCTTCGCCGCGCTGCGTGGCGAAGGCAAGTCCCCGACCCCCCTCTGGGGCTATGACGGCTTCGTGCCCGGACCGTTGCTGCGGGTGCGGCGCGGCGAAGCGCTCTCGGTCCGTCTCGTCAACGAGCTGGCCGAGCCCACGGCGATCCACTGGCACGGCGTGCGGCTGCCCAGCGCCATGGACGGCGCGCCGCCGCTCACGCAGAGGCCGGTCGCTCCGAACGCCAGCTTCGATTACCGCTTTGCGCCGCCGGATGCCGGCACATTCTGGTATCACGCGCCTTACGCCGCCCCGGGGCAGGTCGAGCGCGGCCTATACGGCGCGCTCATCGTCGACGAGGTGGAGGCGATCGACGTCGATCGCGACGTGCTGCTGGCCTTCGACACCTGGCGCCTCGATCCCGGCGGGATGCCGGACGCGCGGCGCCTGCCGCCGACCGACAGCGTCGGCTCGTCCGGTCCGGACGAGCATGTGACCGTGAACGGCCGGCCGACGCTCGATCTCCCGGTGCGAAGCCATGAGCGGATGCGGCTGCGCCTGCTGAACGCCGCCGGCTCGCGGCCGATGGCCTTACGCATCGAACGGCATCGGCCGATCGTCGTGGCGATCGACGGGCAACCGGCCGAGCCTTTTGCGGCGCGCGACGCGCGGGTGGTGCTGGGGCCGGGAAACCGCGTCGATCTCATTCTCGACGCCGAGCTGCCGCCGGGCTCCACGGCCACGCTTTTCCTCGAAACGCCCGGCGGCGAAACGCCGATCGCCCGCTGCGCCTATGCGAACGACGGGCCGGCGCGCCCTGCCCCGCGAAGCACTTCTCCGCAGCTCCCTCCCGGTTCCCTGCCCGAACGCATGGACTTCGCGCACGCCCTGAGGCTCGACCTGCCGCTCGAAGCCGACGCAAGGCGCGGCGCGATGCAGGCTGCGTCCGGTCGGCAGGGCCGGAGCAACCGCAGCGAGGCGGACGCCAGTCGCCCCCTATGGACATTATGGACGGCGGCGAGCGACGCCCCGCCCGGACCGCCCCTTTTCTCGGTGAAGCGGGGCCGCACCGTGATGCTGGCCTTCCGGAACGGGACGGCTTCTCCGCACACGATTCACCTTCACGGCCACCATTTCCGCCTGCTTGACGCGCTCGACGACGGCTGGAAGCCGTTCTGGCTCGACACACTGCTCGTGCTGCCCCGGCAGACCGCACGCGTCGCCTTCGTCGCGGACAATCCGGGCCGATGGCTCGTGGAGAGCCGCCGGCTGGAGCCCGTGGCGACGGCGCTTTCGGCATGGTTCGAGGTGGTCTGACCGCGCCGGGAAACTCGGGGCCGTGCCCCGCTGGGGCGCGTGCGCGGTTTCGGGTTCCTCACGGGCCCCGTGTCGGCGCCGACGGATCGGCGAAGGCGGGCCCGGCCGCCGCCTCGCTCTGCGCCCGCAGCCGCGCGAAGAGCGTGCGATAGACCTCCGGCAGCGCCTCGGAGAGGTCTTCCGAAATGAGCCCCGGGCCGACCGCGGCCGCCGCCTCGCCGTGCAGCCACACCGCCGCGGAGGCGGCCTCGAAGGCCGGCATGCCTTGCGCGAGAAGGCCCGCGATCATTCCGGTCAGGACATCGCCGGCCCCCGCGGTCGCGAGCCAGGCCGGCGCGTTCTCGCTGATCGCGGCCCGGCCGTCCGGCGCCGCGACCACCGTGTCCGCGCCCTTGAGCACCATCACGGCATCGAGGGCCGCGGCCGCAGCGCGGGCCTGATCGAGTTTCGACGGCCTTTCAACGACGTCCGGCATTTCTTTGAAAAGCCGCAGAAATTCGCCCTGATGCGGGGTCAGCACGGTGCCCGCCTTGCGGCCCTGCAGCGCCGGCCGAAGCTCGGAAAGACGGTTCTCGAAGCTCGTGAGCGCGTCGGCGTCGAGCACCACCCCGCGTTCTCCGTTTAGGGCGGCGAGGACGGCGGCTCTGGTGTCGGCGCCGACGCCGAGCGCCGGCCCGAGCGCCACCGCGTTCAGCCGCCGGTCGCCGAGGAAGCTCTTCAGTTCGGCGGCGCCGTCCACCGCGCGCACCATCACCGCCAGATTCGTGGCCGCGTGAACGGGTAGCGCCTCGCGCGGGGACGCAATGGTGACGAGCCCCGCCCCCGCGCGCAGCGCCGCACGCGCCGCAAGCCGCGCGGCGCCGGTGAACGACAGCCCGCCCGAGACCACGACTGCATGGCCGCGCATATATTTGTGGCCCTCGAGGCGCGGGATCGGAAGAAGCCCGCCCCACAGATCGGGCATATTGACGAAGGTGCGGGGGCGGACCTCTTCCAGCACCGCGGCGGGAATGCCGATGTCGGCGACCCTCACCGGCCCGCAATGCAGGCGGCCCGGCAGCAGCAGGTGGCCCGGCTTGCGGCGGAAGAACGTGACGGTCCGCGCGGCCATGACGGCGGCGCCCATGACCGCCCCCGTCGTGCCGTTGATCCCGCTCGGCAGATCGACCGCCACCACGGGCAGGCCCGCGGCATTGATGGCCTCGACCATGGCGCGCGCCGCCCCTTCGAGCGGGCGCGCAAGGCCGGCGCCGAACAGCGCGTCCACCACGAGAGCCGCGCCGGCGAGCCGCGCGGGCTCCGCGGCCTCGATCCCGCCCTTCCAGAGGCTTGCCACCGCCGCGGCATCGCCCCTGAGCGCCGAGACCTCGCCCAGCAGCAGGACACGAACGCGATAGCCGCGTTCGGCCAGAAGGCGGGCCGCCACGAAGCCGTCGCCGCCATTGTTGCCGGGCCCGCAGACCACGGCCACCGCGGCCCCGGGGGGACTCAGCGCGCTCGCCGCCTCGGCCACCGCTGCGCCGGCAGCTTCCATCAGTCGCATGCTGGGCACGCCCGCGGCCATTGCCAGCCGATCGGCCCGCGCCATCTCTTCGCTGGTGAGCAGCTCAATCATGGGAAGACAAGGTTTGCATAATGTTTAGGCATCTTGCCTAATGAATGAGCGCGCACGATAGGCACACTTCCGATGCGGGCGGGGCTGCCTGGTCGCAGCACGCTCGAAAGCACCTCAAATGTGCGGCCTGCGCGCCGAGGCCGATTGGCACGAGACGTGCTAACGCCGTCGATCGCGGCCTCGCGGACATCGCCGAGAGCACGAAACAACGGGACCCCAATGAAGAAGATCGAGGCCATCATCAAACCGTTCAAGCTCGACGAAGTGAAGGAGGCCCTGCAGGAGATCGGCCTGCAGGGAATCACGGTCATCGAAGCCAAGGGCTTCGGCCGGCAGAAGGGACATACGGAACTCTACCGAGGAGCCGAATATGTCGTGGATTTCCTGCCGAAGGTGAAGATCGAGATTGTGATCAGCGACGACATGCTCGACAAGGCGGTCGAGGCGATCCGCCGCGCCGCGCAGACCGGCCGCATCGGCGACGGGAAGATCTTCATCTCGAACATCGAGGAGGCGATCCGCATCCGCACCGGCGAGACCGGCCTGGATGCGATTTGACCGACCGGATATGCCGCGCGCTTTCACGTCCAGACATAACGAAGGGAATGGAATGCAATGAGCACCGCCAAAGACGTCCTCAAGATGATCAAGGACAACGACGTCAAATACGTCGACTTGCGCTTCACGGACCCGCGCGGGAAATGGCAGCACGTCACGTTCGACGCATCCATGATCGACGAGGACACCTTCGCCGAAGGTCAGATGTTCGACGGCTCCTCGATCGCCGGCTGGAAGGCGATCAACGAGTCGGACATGACCCTGATGCCCGACCCGGCGACGGCATGCATCGACCCCTTCTTTGCGGAAACGACCCTGGTCCTGATCTGCGACGTGCTCGAGCCGACCACGGGCGAGCCCTACAATCGCGACCCGCGCGGCATCGCCAAGAAAGCCGAGGGACTGGTGAAGGCCTGGGGCATCGGCGACACCGTCTATTTCGGTCCTGAGGCCGAGTTCTTCGTGTTCGACGACGTGCGCTACGCGGCGCAGCCCTACAACACCGGCTTCAAGATCGACTCGATCGAATTCCCCACCAACAGCGACACCGAGTACGAGGGCGGCAATCTCGGCCACCGCATCGGCACCAAGCTCGGCTACTTCCCGGTTCCCCCGCAGGACTCCGGGCAGGACATGCGCTCCGAAATGCTGGCCGCGATGGCGCGCATGGGCGCCAAGGTCGAGAAGCACCACCACGAGGTGGCGTCGGGCCAGCACGAGCTCGGCCTCAAGTTCTCGCCGCTCACGCAGATGGCCGACATGATGCAGGTGTACAAGTACTGCATCCATCAGGTGGCGCACGTCTACGGCAAGACCGCGACCTTCATGCCCAAGCCCATCTACGGCGACAACGGCTCGGGCATGCACTGCCACCAGTCGATCTGGAAGGACGGCAAGCCGCTTTTTGCCGGCAACAAGTACTCCGACCTTTCGGACATGTGCCTCTACTACATCGGCGGCATCATCAAGCACGCGCGGGCGATCAACGCCTTCACCAACCCGACGACGAACTCCTACAAGCGGCTCGTGCCGGGCTTCGAAGCGCCGGTGCTGCTCGCCTACTCGGCGCGCAACCGCTCGGCCTCGTGCCGCATCCCCTACACGTCGTCGCCGAAGGCCAAGCGCGTCGAGGTCCGCTTCCCCGACCCGCTTGCCAATCCCTATCTCGCCTTCGCGGCGATGCTGATGGCCGGCCTCGACGGCATCAAGAACAAGATCGACCCCGGCCCGGCGATGGACAAGGACCTCTACGATCTGCCGCCGAAGGAGCTGAAGAAGATTCCGACCGTGTGCGGTTCGCTGCGCGAGGCTTTGATGAATCTCGACAAGGACCGCGCCTTCCTCAAGGCTGGCGACGTGTTCGACGACGACTTCATCGACAGCTACATCGAGCTGAAGATGCAGGAGGTCATCCGCTTCGAGCACACGCCGCACCCGGTCGAGTTCGAGATGTACTATTCGGGCTAGCGCCTTGCCGCACGGCGGAAACGCGTGAGGCTTCGCGCGGCCGCGCGCGGAAGCGGACGCGGGCCAATCGCCGCCCTGGCGAATCGGCCTCCCCTGCCGCGCTTGCACGCCGGCTGAAATCAGTGAACATGGCCGGGCACCGCCCGGCCATGTGCTTTTCGGCCCTTTACGTTTTCGGCCCTTTACGTCACCTCGCGCGCGTGAATGCCTTCGCCTCCGCTGACTTCGCAGCGCGCGGAGGGGGGCATTTGCGATGAAGATCGGCTTTTCCGGAGGCGACCGGTTCGGCCTGCGTCCAGCTCGAGATCGAGCGTCTGAGGCGCCTGCGCCTCCGCGCGCACGACGACCTCCGCCGCACCTGCTCGCGCGACGCGCCTGAAGCATCGAAAGAAAGGCAGCCAGGGGCCGACGCCGCAGCAGCTCGCCGGCAAGTACGCCCCCACCGCGGGTGGAAATACCTAACCGGCGTCAAACTCGTCAGTGCGGCGGTGCATCCGGGCGAGCCGACCGCCGCGAAGATCGTTGCCTGGCTGCGGGCGTCGCGGGGGCGAAACGATGCAGCTCGCCGCGGCAGAGTTCCGCCGTGCGCTGGAAATGCTGGTTGAGGAGGCTTGCCGCCAAGTCCGCGTCGCGGGCGAGCGCCGCGTCCATGATCTCGCGATGTTCGTCGCGCATCTTCGCGTCCTTGGCGAGCCGCGCCATGCGGCGATAGCGATCGGCCGCATCGAACATCTGCTCGCAAAACTCGACAATCCAGCGTGACCCGCACGCCTCGATGAGGCGGCGGTGGAACAGGCGGTGTGCCTGCTCCCACTCGGGGTTCACCTCGTCGGTTTCCGCCACCCAGCGCGGGGTGCGCGACATGCGGTGGAAGGCGATCACCAGGTTCTCTTCCCAGGTTTCGTCGCCGCGCGCGATCGACTCACGCAGCGCCCGCTCGTTGAGCCAGCAGCGCGCCCGCGTCAGCTCGTCGAGATCCTGCTCGCTCACAGGGGTGACGAAGAAGCCGCGCTGGTCCATCTGCGAGACAAAGCCGTCGCGCGACAGCCGGTTGAGTGCCTCGCGCACCGGACTGAGGCCCGTGCCGAACGTTTCGGCGAGCTCCCGCACCCGCAGCTTCTGCCCCGGCCGAAACGCGCCGGAAATGATCCGGGCCTGGATTTCCGCGAATATTCGGGTGGCGAGAGTTGAACCGCTCGTCTCCCCCAAAGGTCTTTGGCTCATTCAGACCTCCTGGCTGCCTCTCTTAGCAGCTGGGTCGGCCGGGAACAATTTTTGGCTCAAATGATCGATTTTTGGTACGTAACGCCAATATGATCGATCAAAAATTGACCGCCGGGACCGCTCCGTGTTACCCGAGTTGCCGGCGGACGGCGCATGCCCGTGACCGTCCGGCCTCGCCGGAAGGGGCGGGATACGACGCAGAGGAGAAGGGACATGGAGCAACTGAGCGTGCACGCGGGCGGAATCGAGCGTCGGCTGCCGGAGGATTTCCGCTGGCCGACCGGCAAGCGCTTGGCGGTCTTCTTCCGGGTGGCCTTCGAGGGCTGGTCGGACGGCCACTGGCCCGGCATCGGCCCCATGGGCAATCCGCTGAAGCCCGGCTTCCCCGATCTCAATGCTCTGGGCTTTGCCGAATACGGCCACCGTCGCGGCATCTTCCGCGCCCTCGACACCCTCGCGCGGCATGACGTGAAGGCGACCGTCATGGTGTGCGGCATCATGGCCGAGCGCCATCCGGAAATCGTCCGTCGGATCGCCGACGAGGGGCACGACATCGTCGCCCACTCCTACGCGATGGACGTGATCCCGATCTATCTCAGCGAGGAGGAGGAGCGCGCCAACATACGCCGCACGGTCGACCTCATCGAGAAGGCCTGCGGCCAGCGCCCGACCGGCTGGATTAGTCCGCGCGGCACGCCGAGCCCGCGCACCGCCCGCCTCCTCGCGGAGGAGGGCTTCGAATGGCATGGCGACTCGCTGAACGACGACCTCCCCTACTGCGTCGATTTCCCCGCCGGCACGGTGGTGTCGTTCTCCAGCAACATGGAGTGTAACGACCTGCCGCTGTACATGCGCTACGGAAACCCGCCCAAAGTGATGCTCGAGATATTCGAGGATTGGCTCGACTACGTCCGCCGCTATGAGACGGGGGCGGCGCGCCTCGACCCCACCATCCATTCGCACGTGTTCGGCCGCCCGCTCGGCATGGCCGTGTTTAACCGCATGATTGAGATCGCCAAGGCGGCGGACGACATCTGGATCGGCACGCGCTCGGCGGCGGCCAAGCACGTGCTGTCGCTGATGCGCTGACGGGACGCGGGAGGGGTCGGCATGGATCTCGGACTGGCCGGACGCCGCGCGCTCCTGTGCGCCTCGTCCAAGGGACTTGGCAAGGCCTGCGCCATCGCGCTCGCGCGCGAAGGCTGTGCCGTCACCATCAACGGCCGCAATGCCGCGACGCTGGAAGCGGCGGCGGAGGAGATCCGCACGAAGACTGGTGCATCGGTGCAGACCGTGTGCGCCGACATCAACACCGAGGAGGGCCGCGCCCGTCTCATCGCTGCCTGTCCTGACCCGGACATCCTGGTGAACAATAACGGCGGCCCGCCGCCCGGCCGTTTTCTCGACTGGAGCCACGACGACTGGCTCGCCGCGATCGAAGCCAACATGCTGGCCCCGATCTTCATGATCAAGGCCGTGCTGCCGGGGATGCGCGCGCGAAAATTCGGCCGCATCGTCAACATCACATCGGCGATGGTGAAGTCGCCGCGCGGCCACATGGGCCTGTCGACGGCGGCTCGCACCGGCCTCACCGCGCTGTGCAAGGCGCTGTCGCGCGATATCGCCGCCGACAACGTCACCATCAACAACCTGTTGCCGGAACGCTTCGACACCGGCCGCCAGCAGTTCATGGCCGAGGAGATGGCAAAGGCGGAGGGCATTTCGATCGCGGCGGCCCGGCAGAAAATCATCGCCACTATTTCTGCCAAGCGGTTCGGCCGTCCCGAGGAATTCGGCGATGCCTGCGCATTCCTGTGCAGCGCCCAGGCCGGCTTCATTTCCGGGCAGAACCTGCAGCTCGACGGCGGCTCCTATCCGGGGCTGATCTGAAGACTTGGCCGGGCGGCCGCACCACGGCCCGCGCTGGCGAGACCGATCCAAATAAAGAGGAGAAGCATGCGCATTTCTGGTCTGCTGTTCGGCCTTTTCGCTGTGCTCGCGAGTCCGGCTTCGGCACAACAGTTTCCAACCAAGCCGATCACCCTGGTCGTACCCTACGCGCCCGGCGGCAATGTCGACATCAGTGCGCGCATCCTGCAGACGGCGCTCGGCAACTCCCTCGGCCAGCCGATCATCGTCGAAAACAGGCCAGGTGCCGCCGGCATGATCGCCGGCAGTTACGTCGCCCGTTCCGAACCGGACGGCCACACTTTGTTCGTGGCGTCGAACGGGCCGCTGATTCTCGGCCCCCTCGTTCTGCCCAAGCCGGCCTACCAGTGGGACAGCGCGTTCACGCCGGTGAGCTGGCTCACCGTCGGCACGAACGTGCTCCTGGTCCGGTCCTCCCTGCCGGTGCATTCGGTCCAGGAGCTGATTGAATATGCCAAAGCCAACCCAGACAAGTTCACGGTCGCCGTGGACACTGGCGCCAGCATCAACCACTTTCTGAGCGAGCTGTTGAAACTTGAATCCGGCATCCGGTGGACGGCGGCGCACTATCGCGGCAACGCGCCCGCCCTCAACGACCTGATTGCGGGGCATGTGGACGCCGGCTTCGCCCAGCTCACCGAGTCGATCCAGCACGTGCAGAGCGGCAAGCTGCGAGCGCTGGCCGTCATGGGCGATCGGCGTGCGCCTGTCTTGCCCGACGTGCCGACCATGGCGGAAGCGGGCTTTCCCGGTGTGAAGGGCATTGTGTTCACCGGCGTGCTGGCTCCAAAGAATACGCCCCCTGTGATCGTCGAGACGCTGAGCGCAGCGATCCGCCAGGCGGTCACGCAGCCGAGCGTCATCGACCAGTTCGCGGCGCTCGGCGCCGAGGTTCGCGGCAGCACGCCTGCGGAGTTCAACCGTTTCCTCGTCGAGGAGACAAAAAAATGGGCCGACGTCGCCAAGCGGGCCAACTTGAAGATCTCTGAATAGAGAGCGAATGGCCTGGACGCGCAAGCTCAAACGGCCCGCCTCGCTTTCGCTTCAGAAGTCCTGCGAGGTCGCCATGATCGGGCTCGCGCGCCGAATCCTCGTCACCGCAAAAGCACCATCGTCCGCAGCCAGCTCGGCTTCCAACCTGACGCCCCAGAGCCACTCGCCGGATCGGCAGTGCACCGCTTCGTTTCGCGCTGCACTGCGTCCGGGAACGGAGTCGTGCCGGGGGTGAACCGATGCCGCCCGCGCTGCGCAAGACAAGCAGTCGCGCGATTCCGCTCGTGCGAAATTCTCGCTCACGCCCATGGCGCGACGCCGACGGCCGATCGGATATGGGATCAGAACATGAGCAGGACGAAGGCGAGCGCAAGGCTCAGCGCCGCCCGGCGTAGGCGGGCGCCACGCGCCCGCCGCGGCCGGTAGTAGCCCTGCGCCCGCCGCGCGCGAATGAGCTCCGCCTCGAACTCGGCGGCGGATGAGAACAGGCAGGCGAGCGCCGTGCCCGCGCGCTCGGCGGCGCGGGTGAGGGCGGCGAGATCGCTTTCGACGGCTGCTGCGGGCGGCATTGACATGCGCACATCTTAGCGCCGGCACGGTAAAGGGTCCGTTGCCGCGACCGACCCGGAACTCCCCGATTCGTCGTCGAGCGCGGCCCCTGTTCCGTCATTGTGCCGTCGAACGCGGGCGCTGCGCCGTCCTTGCGCGCAGGCTCTGCGCCGCTGCCCCCAAATCCTCGCCGTTTCATCGTGAGGGGAGACGCGTGCCGCGTGGAGAGCCGCCCGGTTTTCCTGACCAGCGGCAGGCGCATGCGGCGGTCCGTCCGGCGGATGGCCCTCGCCATGCGAGGGGGGCGACAGGCGCCCCTGCCCGATCTCCCTGCGCGACGTTCAAAACAAAAAGGGCGCGCAGCGGCGCGCCCTCTTTGTGTTGCGACGTTTGTCGCCGTCAGCGCTTGGAGAACTGGAAGGAGCGGCGAGCCTTGCGGCGGCCATACTTCTTGCGCTCGACCACGCGCGGGTCGCGCGTGAGGAATCCGTTGCGCTTGAGCACGGCGCGCAGCTCCGGCTCGTAGTTCATGAGGGCCCGGGACAGGCCGTGCCGCACCGCGCCCGCCTGACCGGAGAGGCCGCCGCCGGAGACGGTGCAGCGCACGTCGTACTGCCCGTTCCGGTTCGTGACGACGAGCGGCTGCTGGATCAGCATGCGCAGCACGGGCCGCGCGAAATAGACCTCCAGCGGCTTGTCGTTGATGATGATGTTGCCGCTGCCGGGCTTCACCCACACGCGCGCGACGGCGTCCTTGCGCCGGCCGGTCGCATAGGCACGGCCCAGGCTGTCGAGCTTCTGGACGTATTTCGGTGCTTCTGGCGCAACGGCCGGCTTCAGCGCCGACAGGGCTTCGAGCGATTGAACGGTGTCGGCCACGGTCAGTCTCTCCTCACGTTCTTGCGGTTCATGGCCGCGAGATCGAGCTTTTCCGGCTGCTGCGCCTCATGGGGATGGTCGGGCCCGGCATAGACGCGCAGGTTCCGCAGCTGGCGGCGCCCGAGCGGCCCGCGCGGCAGCATGCGCTCGACAGCCTTCTCGACGATGCGCTCGGGGTGCTTGCCGTTGAGAATAAACGCCGCCGTCCGCGCCTTGATGCCGCCAGGATAGCCGGTGTGGTGGTAATAGACCTTCTGCTGCAGCTTGCGCCCCGTAAACACCACCTTCTCGGCATTGACGACGATCACGTTGTCCCCGTCGTCGACGTGCGGCGTGTAGGTCGGCTTGTGCTTGCCGCGCAGCCGCATGGCGACGATGGAGGCGAGGCGTCCGACGACGAGTCCGCTCCCGTCGATCAACACCCACTTCTTCTCGACCTCCGCGGGCTTGGTCGAATAGGTGGTCATGGCTCTCAAACCCGATGCGAAACGAAAGCGGCGCCGGAACGGCCGCTGGTCGGGCTCGCTTGTACACGCGCGAAAGCCCTTCGGTCAACCGCCCCGGCCCAAAAAATCGCGCAACCTCAGCGGCCTAGAGGAACGGTATCATATTACTCCGGGATGGAGTACGCGCTGGTGGCGTGGGCCACCGGGGCCTCTTCGCCGTCGGAGCGCACCGTCACCTCCCCCACCGCCGAGCGTTTGCCGAGGCGCAGCAGCCTCGCGTCGGCGAGCAGGTCGCCCGGCGCCGGCTTGCGCAGAAAATGGATGTTGAGCTGCGTCGTGACCGCGAGCGGCGCCCAGCCGATGGCGCCGAGCACCACCACGTACATGGCCACGTCGGCGAGCGCCATCATGGTCGGGCCAGAGATCGTGCCTCCGGGGCGCAGCGTGGAGGGATCGAACTTTCGCCGGACGCGGCAGGCGCCGTATTCGAGATGCTCGATGTACAGTCCGCTCGATGGGTTGAATGCTTCCGGAAACTCGGCATGGAGGCGACGCTGGAGCTCCTCCGCCGACATAGCCGCTGCGGCCATTCTTCCTCCCCAAGACCTTGCGCCCACGCGCTGCTGTTGCGCGATTCGGTCTACCGCATCGGAGCCGTGCGGTCACGCGGGCCGGCGCGTTCTCGCGCGCAGAAACGGCGCGCATCCGCGGCGCGGCGCTGCCGACGGGCCGTTGCGCCCCTTCCGCGCGCGGCGCGCCCTTGCGCACCCGGCCGCCGCCGCCCACTATGAGTTCCAAACTCGTCCGGGATGCCAGCGATGAACGCCCCCGCCCCTGCCCTTCGCGAGACCTCCGCCGCGCCGATCCTGCTGCGCGTGGATGCCGGCGGCGTCGCGACCCTCACGCTCAACCGGCCGGAGGCGCGCAACGCCCTGTCCGAGGCCATGCTCCGCGCCCTCGGCGAGGCGCTCGGCGCCATCGGCGCCGACCGCGGCGTCCGCGCCGTCGTGCTCGCCGCCAACGGCCCGGCCTTCTCGGCCGGCCACGACCTCAAGGAGCTGACCGCCCGCCGCACCGACGCCGACGGGGGCCGCGCCTATTTCAAGCAGGTCATGGAGGCCTGCAGCGCGGTCATGCAGATGATCGTGCGGCTGCCGCAACCGGTGATCGCCGCCGTCGAGGGGGTCGCGACCGCGGCCGGCTGCCAGCTCGTCGCAAGCTGCGATCTCGCCGTTGCGTCCGAGAGCGCCCGCTTCGCCACGCCGGGCGTCAACATCGGCCTGTTCTGCTCGACCCCCATGGTGGCCCTATCACGCAACGTCTCGCGCAAGCACGCGATGGAGATGCTGCTGACGGGCGACATGATCTCAGCCGAAGAGGCTTGGCGCATCGGCCTCGTCAACCGCGTCGTCGCCCCCGGCCGGGCCCGCGAGGAGGCGACCGCGCTCGCCGCGAAGATCGCCGCGAAATCGGGCGCCGTCGTGAAGCTCGGCAAGGAAGCCTTCTACCGGCAGCTCGAGATGGATCTCGCGCAGGCCTACGCCTATGCGGCCGAGATCATGGTCGAGAACATGATGGCGCAAGACGCCGAAGAGGGCATCTGCGCCTTCATCGAGAAGCGCACGCCGCGCTGGAAAGACTGACTGGAAAGACTGAAAAGACTCGCGCGACCCACCTTCCGCCCGCCGCCGCGGCCGCCTATGTTGGCCCCATGAACCACGACAGCTACCCCGACGCCTACATCCGCGGCATTCTCAACACCGTGAAGTCGATCGCGATGGTGGGCGTGTCGCCGAAGGAAAATCGTCCGAGCTACTTCGCCTTCAAATACCTGCTCGAGCGCGGCTACACCATGATCCCGGTCAATCCGGGCCAGGCGGGCGGCGAGCTGCTCGGACGCAAGGTCTATGCGCGGCTCGCCGACATCCCCGAGCCGGTCGACATGGTGGATATCTTCCGCGCCTCGCAATATGCCGAGGCCATCGTCGACGAAGCGCTGGCCCTCAAGCCGCGCCCGCAGGTGATTTGGATGCAGCTCGGCATTCGCAACGATGCCGCGGCCGCCAAGGCGGAAGCCGCCGGGCTCAAGGTCGTGATGAACCGCTGCCCCAAGATCGAATACGGCCGCCTTTCCTCCGAAATCGGCTGGATGGGCGTCAATTCCCGCACGCTGAGCGCCAAGCGCGCGCCCCTTCTCGGAAAAGGCGTGCAGCGGATGTCGCTCAACCGGCAGACCACGACGGGCGGCAGCACCGCGGCGGCGGAACGCGCCGAAAAGGACACGACTGCGGGCCGCTGAACCCGTGAGCTTGACCTGCCCGATCCGTTCTATAAAACATACAAAATGACCTTTAAATCGAACGGCGCGCCCCGGCCGACCATCGAGGACTGAGCCATGACCGACCGCACCCCCGGATTCTCCACGCTTGCCATCCATGCCGGCGCGCAGCCGGACCCCACCACGGGCGCCCGGGCGACGCCGATCTACCAGACGACCTCCTTCGTGTTCGACGACGTCGACCACGCCGCCTCGCTGTTCGGACTGCAGACGTTCGGAAACATCTACACGCGCATCGGCAATCCCACGAACGCGGTGCTGGAGGAGCGCGTCGCGGCGCTGGAGGGCGGCACGGCCGCGCTCGCCGTCGCCTCGGGGCATGCGGCGCAGGTGATCGCGCTTCACGTGCTGATGACGCCGGGGGACGAGCTCGTCGCCTCCAAGAAGCTCTACGGAGGCTCGATCAACCAGTTCAACCACTCGTTCAAGAACTTCGGCTGGAACGTCGTGTGGGCCGACCCCGACGACATCTCGACCTTCGAGCGCGCCATCACGCCGAAGACCAAGGCGATCTTCATCGAGTCGATCGCCAATCCCGGGGGCGTCATCACCGACATCGAGGCGGTCGCGAACGTGGCGCGCCGCGCGGGCGTGCCGCTTATCGTCGACAACACGCTGGCGACGCCCTATCTGTGCCGGCCCTTCGAGCACGGCGCCGACATCGTCGTGCATTCGCTGACGAAGTTCCTCGGGGGCCACGGAAACTCGATCGGCGGCGTCATCGTCGACGGCGGCACGTTCAACTGGTCGCGCGAGGGTCGCTACCCGATGCTGTCGGAGCCGCGGCCCGAGTACCACGGCATCGTGCTGCACGAGACGTTCGGGAACTTCGCCTACGCCATCGCCTGCCGCGTGCTCAGCCTGCGCGATCTCGGCCCCGCGCTCTCGCCGTTCAATGCCTTCCTGATCCTCACGGGGATCGAGACGCTGCCGCTGCGCATGCAGCGACATTGCGACAATGCGCTGGCGGTCGCCGAATGGCTCGCCTCCCACGAGAAGGTGGCGTGGGTGAGCTATCCCGGCCTTCCCGGGGACCGCTACCACAAGCTCGCCAAGAAATACACGCCGAGGGGAGCGGGCGCCTGCTTCACCTTCGGGCTGAAGGGCGGCTACGACGCCGGCGTCAAGCTCGTGTCGAACGTGAAGCTCTTTTCCCACCTCGCGAACATCGGCGACACGCGCTCGCTCATCATCCATCCCGCCTCCACGACGCATCGCCAACTCACCGATGCGCAGAAGATCCAGGCGGGCGCCGGGCCGGACGTAGTGCGCCTTTCCGTCGGCCTCGAGGACAAGGAAGACATCATCGCCGACCTGGAGCAGGCCTTGGCCACGGCCTGACGCCGGCCGCGCGGGCGGCCGCTCGCACGGCGCTCCCGGTTCCGCGCGCCCCGCGCAAAGCGGGCCCGTTTGTCTGATGGGGAGAGGCTAACCGGCCGAGCGCGCCGGCTGCGTTCCGGCGCGCAGATTCGGGGCGCCCTCCCCCTGCTTCTGCGGCGCAAGGCGCGCCACGTGCAGAACCGCGATGGTGAGCACGGCGAGCGCTCCGCCCTGATGCAGTAGCGCAAGGCCGATCGGCACCACCCAGAGGAGGGTCGCAATTCCGATTGCGGCCTGGAGCGTCACAACGCCGGCGAAGGCGAGCGCCAGGGCCCGGGTTCGCCATTCTCCGCCCGTGCGAACGGCATCGACCGCGTGGGCAACCGCCGCCAGCCAGAGCGCATAGGCCACCGTACGGTGAACGAACTGCACGGTCAGCTCGTTTTCGAAGAAGTTGCGCCAGGCCGGAGACAGGAAGAAGAGCTTGTCCGCCGCCGGCACCCAGGCCCCGTCCATCAGCGGCCAAGTGTTGTAGACGAGACCGGCGTCAAGCCCCGCGACCAGGGCGCCGACGTAAAGCTGCAAAAACACCAGGAGAAGGAGCCCGAACGCGCCGAGCCGCAGCCGCCGCGGCGCGGCCGCAAGCCTGCCCGGCGCGAGCGCCTCCGCGCTCCAGACCACCGCCGCATAGATCACGCAGGCGAGCGTCAGATGAAACGCAAGCCGGTACTGCGAGACGCTGATGCGCTCGGCGAGCCCGGAGGCCACCATCCACCAGCCGACCGCGCCCTGCAGCGCGCCGAGCCCGAAGATCATCCACAGCCGCGCGCGCAGCGGCGGCGGCACCGCCCCGCGCCACAGGAACCACAGGAACGGAAAAAGAAACGCCGCCCCGATGACGCGGCCGAGCAGCCGGTGCGTCCATTCCCACCAGTAGATGGTCTTGAAGTCGTCAAGGCTCATCCCGGTGTTGAGGGCCTTGTATTGCGGGATCGCCTTGTATTTCTCGAATTCCGCCTGCCAGTCCGCCTGGGACAGGGGCGGCAGCACGCCCGTGACCGGCCGCCATTCGACGATCGAGAGGCCCGATTCGGTGAGCCGGGTGGCTCCGCCGACTATAACCATTGCGAAAATGAGGGCGGCGACCGACCACAGCCAGATGCGGATGGCCATCGGTCCGGAGGCGGTGGGCTGAGGCACGCGCGTTCGATCCTTCCCAGAAAACCGGGCGGAACATATAGTCCGGCCCGCTTTGCGGCAACGCGGCTCCGCGGCGCTGCGGATGGAGCGGGCGGCGCCGCTCCGACGACGATCAACGGGAGCAAGGACGCCTTGAACGGCACCCGCCCGGCCGAAGACGCGGGCATAGGGCGCCATTTGCGAGACAGCCAGGGACGAGATGTCAATCCGGGTTCGCAAATTCATCGGCACCATCGCGCTGCTCGCGCTGGTGTTCGTGTGGGCCTTGTTCGCCATGGCGGCGGCGCAGTTCATGCTGCCGGCCGTGAACGGCTGGGTCGCGGCGATCTACTATGTCGTGGCGGGCCTCGGCTGGGTGCTGCCCGCGATGCCGCTCATCCGCTGGATGCAGCGGCCCGACCCGGAGCCGAGCTGAGCGCCGCCGCGACGGCCCCCGTCAGGCTGCGTCGACGCGCCTGAAGTGGTTCCACAGCGCGGTCGCGGCACCGGAGGTGAGCACCTGCACATAGCGCAGGCGCTGGAACTCGCCGTTGAGCGAAATCCTCGGCAAGGCGGTCAGGTAGTTCCGGTGCTCGGGGAAAAGGACGCCGGGCCGCGTCGTCACGGCGGTCTTGAAACCGACGTCGCGGGCGATGGCGAATTCGCGCGGCCCTGCCGACGTGGGGTCGCCGACCGGAAAGGCGAAATGATCCGGGCGCACGCCGAGCGCGGCCTCGATGGCGTCCGCGCCCGCGAGCATTTCCCGACGCACGACCTCCTCAGGCTGCTTCCTCAACATCAGATGATTGACGGTGTGGGCGCCGATGGTGACCAGCGGATCGGCCGCGAGCTGTGCGAGTTCGTCCCAGCTCATGCACAGCCGCTCGCAAAAGGCGCTCGGGTCGACGCCATGGCGCGCCGCAAGGTCGCGAACGATCGCGCGCAGGTCTTCTTCGCTGTCGAGGCTGCGCAGGATCCAATAGAGGGCGCGGTAGGTCTCGCGCTTCTCCGCCACCGTGGCGCACCGGAAGGAGCAGCTTTTGCCGGCGATCGCGAGGTCGATGCGCTCTGCGGCCGCGATCGCCGCCTCCAGCGTCACCCACCACAGATCGCCCAGCCGGTCGGGAAAGCTCGTCGGCACATAAACGGCGAAGGGGACCGCGTGCTTTTTGAGAATCGGATAGGCGAAGGTCAGGTTGTCGCGATAGCCGTCGTCGAAGGTAAGGCAGACAAAGCGCCGGCCGAAATCCGCGGTCGTCAGGCGCCGATGCATTTCGTCGAGCGAGACCAGTTCGGTTCCCGACCGACGCAGCTCGACGATCACATTTTCGAGAAATTCCGGCGCGACCTCGAGCAGGCGGTTGGGCTGGAAAGCGTCGGCGCGCGCGGGCCGCACGTGATGGAGGGTGAGAATTGCCCCGACTCCGCCGAGCAGTCCGCGCAGAGCGATATAGGCGCCCGTGAAATAGAGCGTTTCGAGCCCCGTCCGGATCACCGCCTGTCTCAACGCGCCGACTCCTCCGGCCTGAAGCGCCGAGAATTTCACGGAGGCGTTGAGGAATCTTTACGAAATTGGACAATAGCTGCATCCGCTTCTGGAAGCGGGCCCTGCCATGCCTCAAGCCGACTCGATCGCCTTCAACTTGCGCGCCGATCGCGACGAGGCTCGCCCGCGGCCCGCGCCGGCGCCCGCGCGGCCGCCGCGCAGCGCAAGCGAGACGATGGAGCTTCTGGTCACTTCGGATCTCGCCGCGCTCCAAGACGAATGGCGCGCCTTCGAGCGCCACGCCGATTGCACCGCGTTCCAGTGCTACGACTGGCTCGCCGCGTGGCAGCGCCACATCGGCGCACTGACGGCGACCGTTCCCGCAATCGTGCTCGGCCGCCGCGGCGACGAAACCGAGTTCATCCTTCCGCTGGCCGTCCGGCAGCGCGCAGGCTGGCGCGAGCTCACCTTTCTCGGCCGCGATCTCGGCGACTACAACGCCCCTTTGCTGGCCTTCGACTTTGAAAAAAGACACACAAATTTCAAAGCGTTATGGGTCGATATTCAGTTTCTTTTGCAGGCAAACAGGCGCTACCGCCATGACGTCGTCTTCTTCGACAAGATGCCCGAGCGAGTCGGCGCGCAGGCAAACCCGTTGCTGCAGCTCCCCGTGAGCCGGCATCCGAGCAGCGCCTATCTCGCGCACCTGACGGACGATTGGGACACCTTCTATGCCGCGAGGCGCTCCTCGGCGACGCGCCGGCGCGACCGCAGCAAGCGCAAGCGGCTCGCGGAGCACGGCGTGATCCGCCTGGTGACGCCGGCCGCGCCGGACGACAGGCTGCGCACCACGGAGACGCTGATCGAGCAGAAGCGGCGCGCCTTCGCGCGCATGGGCGTGCCCGACCTCTTCGCGCGCCCCGGCTACCGCGCGTTCTTTCGCGAGGTCGCGACGAACCCTCGCCTGCGGCCCCTCGTGCATGTGAGCGAGCTGCAGGTCGGAGAGATCACGGCCGCCGCCAATCTCGGGCTCAGGCTGCGCGACGTCTATTATCACGTTCTCGCAAGCTATGACGACGGGCCGCTCGCGCGCTTCGGGCCGGGCGCCGCGCATCTGCGCGAGCTTTTGCGCCACGCTATCGAGCAAGGCTGCACGATCTTCGATTTCACCGTCGGCGACGAACCCTACAAGCGCGACTGGTGCGACACCGAGCTCAAGCTCTATGACCACGTCGCCGCCGCGAGCGCACGCGGGCTCGCGGCCGCCGTGGCGATCGCCGCCGCGCGCGCGGCGAAGCGCACGATCAAGCAGTCGCCGATTCTCGGGCCGGCGGCTGTCAAGCTGCGCGCGATACTCGGTTCGTTGAAGCGGCGGCGCGGCCGGCGCTGATCCGGCCCGCTCGGCGCGGGAAGGCTGCGTCAGGCCGCCTGCGCCGTCGCCGCCTCCGCGGCCTCGGTCACGCGCCGGCCCGGAGCCGTTAGGATCGCCGAGGGCAGGAACCCGGCCGCACGCAGCGCCTCGACCGCGCGCCTCCCCTCCTCTTCCGCCCCGTCCGGAACCGCCACGATGACCCGCCGGGCGAGCGCGCCGAGCCGGTCGAGCGGGATCTCCCCGAGCGCGCCCCCGTGGATGATCACATGATCGTTAGCCTGCGCCAGCGCCTCCAGCGCCAGTTCGAGGCGCGCCGATGCGAGAATGCGCTTTGCATCGTCGCCGGCCCGCCCGGCGCCGACAATGAGCGCGCGCGATCCGCGGTCGCGCGTCACGACGGCGCCGAACGACGCGCGGCCGAGGACGAGGTCGGCGATGCCCGGGGCATGCGGCGCGCTGGATAAGGCGGACAGCTTCGGAGCCGCGAAGGCGAGATCGACCAGGACCACCCGCGCCCCCGCCGCCAGCGCCCGCGCCAGCACGATGCTGGTCGCCGCGCTCTCGACGTCCGGCCCCGCCCCCACGACGATGTCGCGGCTGCGTGCGTCCGGCGTCGCGCGCAGGCGCTCGACCGCGACGCCGACCGGCGTGCCGAAATCCAGCGTCGCCGGCGCATTCGGGGCCTCCGGCGCGTTCGGCCTATCCGCCGCGGGCGGCTCGTCGCCGAAGGTCGGTTCCGCCCGGAATTCGCCTTCGGCGCCCCGCGGCGATGCGACGGGCGTTGCGAACGCGCGATAGCCGCTTCCCGTCAGCATCTCGCCGGTGGCGACAAAGCCGGCGCTCAGGAAGAGCGTCGCGAAGACGGCGATGAGCACGATCGGGAGCTTCTTGGGGAAGTGGGGCGTGTTCGAAACGATGGCGCGGGAAATGATGCGCGCGTCGCCCGGGCTCGTGTCGAGATTCTCCCGCGCGGTGGCCTCGCGGTATTTCGCGAGATAGGACTCGAGGAGGTCGCGCTGGGCCTTGGCTTCGCGTTCGAGGGCGCGCAGCTGCACGTCCAGTTCGTTGCTGGAGGCTGCCTGGCGCTTGAGGTCGTTGAGATTGGCGCCGAGCTGCTCGACCCGCGCGCGGGCGAGGCCGGCGTCGTTCTCGAAGGCCCGCGCAAGGCGCTCGGCCTCGGTGCGAATCTGGTGCTCCAGATCGGCGAGCTGCGCGCGCAGTTCCTTGATTCTCGGATGCCCCTCAAGAAGCGTCGAGGATTGCTCGGCGAGCTGCGCGCGCAAAATGATCCGCTGCTCGTTGAGGCGCCGGATGAGCTCCGAATTGATGATGTCGCCGTACTCGATCGGGCGCCCCGAGCGCAGCATGTCGCGGATGAGGCGCGCCTTGGCCTCGGCTTCCGCCTGCTGCGAGCGCGCGAGCGCGAGCTGGGAGCTCAGCTCGCCGAGCTGCTGGGTGGACAGCATGCTGTTGTTGGCGCCGACGAACAAGTTCGACTGAGCGCGGTACTCTTCGACCTTGCGCTCCGCTTCGGCGACCTTCTTGCGCAGCGTTTCGATCTCGCCGGCGAGAAACTGGCTCGCGGCCCGGGTCTGCTCCTGCTTCGCCTTTTGCTGCAGCTCCAGATAGCCTTCAGCAATGGCGTTGGCGGCCTGCGCCGCGAGCTCGGGGTCGGACGACTGGAACTCCACGGCAATCACGCGGGACTTGTCGACCTGATACGCCTGCAAGCGCTCGTAATAGGCCTCGAAGACGCGCTCCTCCGGCGACATGCGCAGCGGATCCTTCGCAAGGCCGAGCAGGATCAAGAGATGGCGCGCAGGCCCGATCCCGCGCAGAACCGGGTCGAATTCCGGCCGCTCGTTGAGCTTGAGCCGCCCCGCCACTTGCCGCGCCAGCTCGCGCGACAGCACGAGCTGCACCTGGCTCGTGATCGCTTCCTGATCCACGGCGCGGTCGCGGTCGACCGCCTTCTCGGCCTCCGGCCGCAGAAACACGTTCTCGCGACCTTCGTAGAGGATGCGCGCCTCCGACTTGTAGCGGGGCGTCACGAACGAAACGGCGACGAGCGTCAGCGCGGCGACGAGGCCGGCCGGCAGCAGCACCCGAGCCTTGTTGCGCCAGAGCGCGCGGCCGATGGCGCGAAAATCCAGTTCGCCGTCAGGCGCCTCCTCAACGGCCGCATCCCTGTCGCGCAATTGCCCGCGGCTCATCCCTGAAACTCCACATCGCGCACGGACTTGCCGGCACCGCGCCCATTGGAGACGATTAAGGTTGCCGTCGCGTTAAGCGGACGACCGCGCGTCTGCACTCCCGAAACAGTGAGGGATTGTTAACCATATCGCGCAAGAAGTACGGGCCACGATCGTTGCTTCCAGACGGATTTCGATGCGGCTGCGGCTCGTCCTTGCGCTCTTGTTCTCGGTGCTGGCTCTCACGGCCTGCGCCACGCGGAGCGCGAGCGTTCCTCCCGTGAAGGCCGTTCAGGCGGCCGCCTATGCGCCGGCCGCGGAGGGGCCGTATCGGCTCGACTCCGGCGACCGCCTGCGGGTCATGGTCTTCGGGCAGGACGGCTTGAGCAACAGCTACACGGTCGACGCCGGCGGCAGCATCACCATGCCGCTGATCGGGGCCGTGAAGGCGCGCGGGCTCACGACCGCCCAGCTCGCGCAGGCGATCGCCGCCCGGCTGCGCCAGGGCTACATCCGCGAGCCGCATGTCGCCGTCGAGGTCGAGACTTACCGGCCCTTCTTCATTCTCGGCGAGGTCGCCCATCCGGGCCAATATCCATACGTGGCCCGCATGACGGTGGAGACGGCGGTAGCGATCGCGGGCGGCTTCACGCCGCGCGCCCAGAAGAGCTATGTCGAGCTCACGCGCGCCATCGACGGGCAGCTCGCGCGGGCGAGAGTCCCCCTCACCTATCCGGTGCAGCCCGGCGACACGCTCAACGTCGCCGAACGCTGGTTCTGAGCGATCGGGTCGCCGTGCGGCCCCTGAACATCCTGCATGTGCTGCGCGCGCCGGTCGGCGGCCTTTTTCGCCACGTGGTCGATCTTGCGCGCGGGCAGGCCGCGCGGGGACACCGCGTTGGCTTGATCGCCGATGCGACGACCGGCGCCGAGCGCGCCGAGGCGGCGCTGCGGGCGCTCGCCGCCGAGCTTGCGTTCGGCGTGCTGCGCATTCCCATGAGCCGGCATCTCGGCTGGCGCGACGTCGCGGCGCGCCGGCTCGTCGCCATGCGCGTGCAGGCCTGCGCCGCCGATGTCGTCCACGGCCACGGCGCAAAGGGCGGCGCCTATGCCCGCCTCTGCCCCCCGGGCCGCGCGATCCGCGTCTACACTCCCCACGGAGGCAGCCTGCACTACCGGCCGACCTCGCCGGCCGGCCTGCTCTATCTCTCCCTGGAGCGCATCCTGCTGTCCCGCACCGACCTCCTCCTGTTCGAGAGCGCTTATGGCCGGGACGTCTTCCGCGCGCGCATCGGCGCGCCTGCGTGCCGCGCGCGCGTCGTCCACAACGGCGTGAGCGACGCCGAGTTTGCGCCGATCGCCACAGAGCCTGGCGCCACGGACCTCGTCTTCGTCGGCGAGCTGCGGATGCTGAAGGGAGTCGATGTGCTGATCGACGCGCTCGCCCTGCTCGCACGCCAAGGGCGGAGATCGACGGCCACCATCGTCGGCGACGGGCCGGATGCCGAGCGGTTCAGGGCGCGCGCCAAGGCGGCGGGGCTCGGCGACAGTATCCGCTTCCCCGGCCCCATGCCGGCGCGCGCGGCGTTCGCGCGCGGGCGCGTCCTCGTCGTGCCCTCGCGGGCGGAATCCTTGCCCTACATCGTGCTCGAAGCCGGCGCGGCGGCGATGCCGCTGATCGCGACGGCGGTCGGCGGCATCGCCGAAATCTTCGGGCCGGACGCCGACCGCCTGGTGCCGGCGCAAGATGCGGCCGCCCTCGCGCGCGCCATCCGATCGACGCTCGCCGACCTGCCCGCAGCGCAGGCGGCCGCGCGGCGGCTCCAGGCGCGCATCCGCGCCGGATTTTCCGTCGACTCCATGACGGATCGGATCCTTGCGGCCTACACGGAAGCTTTGAATTGAAGCGCCCGGGATTGTTACGGCTGCACTAAGCATTTCTTGACGCTTTTCCCGTATGCGCAAAACCGCTTGGGAAGGGTTTTTCCCGAGCGCGCGGCGTTTTGCGCCGCGCGAGGGTGTGTGCGTTACAATGAGTGAATTGGATCAGCGTCGGTTTCTGCGTGCGACCGCGCCCGCGGCAGCCGTCGCCGCGGGCGGCTCCGTGGCCGCCTTCCGCGCCGCCAAGCCGGGCCTGTCTCCTGCGGCTCAGAGGGTCGCCGCCCAGCCCGTGGCGCCGGCCTACTCTCCCATCGTTCTCGCCGGCTTCGTCCGCATGATCGAGTTCGGCCTCACCGCGCTGGTCGGGCTCGCCGTGTATTTCGGTTACGTTTTTCCGACCAACGGCTTCGATGCCTATTATCTGGCGGCGATCGGCTTCATCACCGTCATGGCCGTGCTGGCGTTCCAGGCCGCCGACATCTACCACGTGCCCGCCTTCCGCATGACGGCGACGCAGTGCGTGCGCCTCGTGCCGGCATGGACGATCGTCTTCTTCGTCGCGATGGCGATTGCGTTCTTCGCCAAGTTCGAGGGCATGTTCTCGCGCGTCTGGCTTGCCGGCTACTGGGGCGGCGGGCTCGCCGTGTTGCTCGCCTTCCGCCTCGGCCTCTCGGCCCTGGTCCGCCACTGGACGCGGGAGGGCCGCCTCGAGCGGCGCGCCGTCATCGTCGGCGGCGGGGACGCAGGCGAGGCGCTCGTGCGCTCGCTGGCGGCCCAGAAGGATTCCGACGTGCGCCTCATCGGCGTGTTCGACGATCGCGGCGAGGATCGCTCGCCGCCCGTCTGCGGCGGCCTGCCCAAGCTCGGCACCGTCGACGACCTCGTGGAGTTCGCCCGCCGCACGCGGGTCGACCTCGTGCTGTTCTCGCTGCCCATCTCGGCCGAAAGGCGCATCCTGCAGATGCTGAAGAAGCTCTGGGTGCTTCCGGTCGACATCCGCCTCTCGGCCCACGCGAACCAGCTGCGGTTCCGCCCGCGCGCCTATTCCTATATCGGCAATCTGCCGGTGCTCGACGTTTTCGACAAGCCGATCACCGACTGGGACGTCGTCATGAAGTGGCTGTTCGACAAGATCGTCGGCGGCCTGCTGCTGCTTGCCGCGGCGCCGGTGATGGCGCTGGTCGCGCTTGCGATCAAGCTCGACAGCCCGGGCCCCGTGCTGTTCCGGCAAAAGCGCTACGGGTTCAACAACGAGCTGATCGAGGTGTTCAAGTTCCGTTCGATGTATGTCGACCAGTGCGACGCGACCGCCTCCAAGCTCGTCACCAAGGGCGATCCGCGCGTGACCCGCGTCGGCCGTTTCATTCGCAAGACGAGTCTCGACGAGCTGCCGCAACTCTTCAACGTCGTGTTCAAGGGGAACCTGTCGCTGGTCGGGCCGCGGCCGCACGCCGTCCACGCCAAGGCGGCGGACGCCCTTTATGACGAGGCGGTGGACGGCTACTTCGCCCGCCATCGCGTCAAGCCCGGCATCACCGGCTGGGCGCAGGTGAACGGGTGGCGCGGCGAGACGGACACGCAGGAGAAGATCCAGCGCCGCGTCGAGCACGACCTCTACTACATCGAGAACTGGTCGCTCTTGTTCGACCTCTACATCCTCCTCAAGACGCCGTTTGCGCTCGCCAAGAGCGAAAACGCCTACTGACGCTCATGCGCGGCGGCGGCGAGGCGGAAGGCGCGGCGTATCGAGTGACGCTGCGCGTGCCGCTCGAAGCCCTGCGCGGCGGCCTGCTGTGGCTCACCGGATTTGCGGGCGCGTTCGTCTTCGTCGAGCCCTCGCCCTACGAGATCGTATCGCTCGCCACGATCGCCGTCTTCGCGCTTACGGGGCTCGCGCTGCGGCCGGCGATCATGCCGCTCATCTTCCTGCTCGCCTTCTACGTCATCGGCTTCATGATCGCCGTGGTGCCGGTGATGGGCCAGCCGAAGACGATGCAGTGGGTGATGATCTCCCTGTACATGGCGGCGACGGCGACCTTTTTCGCGGCCATGCTCGGAACCAACACCGAGGCGCGGCTGCGCCTGCTGCTCAAGGGCTATATGGCGGCCGCCGTTGTCGCCACGATGGCCGCCGTCGCCGGCTATTTTCACCTCGTGCCGGGCGCCTCGGCCCTGTTCCTCCGCTACGAGCGCGCGCAGGGCACGTTCAACGACCCCAACGTTTTCGGCGCCTTTCTCGTCCTTCCGGCCCTGCTGGCGCTGCAGCGCATGTTCGCAGGACGGCCGGCGCAGATCATGCGCGGGGGCGCGCTGCTGCTCTTCCTTGCCGTCGGGCTGCTCTTGAGCTTCTCCCGCGGCGCCTGGGGGCAGTTCGCGGGCGCGGCGGCGCTGCTCTTGCTGCTCACCTTTCTGACCAGCCGCTCGAGCCGGGAGCGGATGCGGATCGTCGCCATCGCCGGGATCGGCTGCATCGGGCTCGCGCTTTTCGTTCTGGCGCTGCTCTCGGTCGATCAGGTCGCCGACCTCTTCAAGGAGCGCGCAAGCCTCCAGCAGAGCTACGACACGGGGCCCACCGGCCGATTCGGCCGCCATGCGCTGGGCTTCCTGCTGGCGCTCGAGCGGCCCTTCGGGATCGGACCGCTGCAGTTCGCGAAGATCTTCCCCGAGGACCCGCACAACGCCTACCTGAACGCCTTCATGTCCGGGGGATGGCTGAGCGGCGCAAGCTACCTGACCCTGGTCAGCCTCACGCTCGCGGCGGGCCTGCGTGGCGTCTTCGTGGCGACGCCGTGGCGCGGCCCCTATCTCGCCGTCTACGCGGCCTTCGTGGGCGCCGCCGGCGAAAGCCTCATTATCGACAGCGACCACTGGCGCCACTATTTCATGCTGCTCGGCCTGGTCTGGGGCCTGGCGGCCGCCTCCGCCCGCCGTTGCCGCGCGGCGGCGGCCGGGCCGGCCGCAGCCGCCCCCGCGCCGCCCCTTGCGGGCGCGGCTCGACAACGCGCCTAGGACGAGGCCTCTGGTTCCCGCCGCTTCTGGCGGCGCGGGCCCACCATCTGCGATGCAGGAGGTGTCGAGGCGTGCCGCCCCTTGCGCGCGCGAGCGCGGCGGCTTAGACCATGGCCCGCATCACTGGCGGAGCGTAGCGCAGCCCGGTTAGCGCACCAGTCTGGGGGACTGGGGGTCGCGAGTTCAAATCTCGCCGCTCCGACCATTTTTCCGCAGCCTTCGGTCGCATCCGGTCGCAGGGCCCCTTCGCCCAGGCGCCTCCAGGTGGAGGCTTGATCTCGGGCCCCTGGACGACCAAGTTAAGTGCCCTGCAGCAGCGCTCCCGCCCACAACATGAACAGCACTCTTGAACCCTCACTTCTGAAGCGAGACGATCGCCAGCCCCGTACAGAATCTCTGCTCGCATCTGTACGAGAGTTTTGGGAGCAGGAGACCTGCGGAGTCCGTTACGGCACAGGCGCAGAGCTGAGCGCGCGACTGCGGGAAATTGAAGAAACGCGTTACAGATTGCACCCGGAGATACCTGGATTCGCACGCTTCAACGAAGCCAGTGGCAAAGCCGTTCTCGAGATCGGCGTAGGAGCGGGAACAGACTTTGCCCAATGGGTTCGCGCTGGCGCGATTGCCACAGGCGTCGATCTCACCCAAGCGGCGATAGAGCATACGAAATCGCGGCTTGAAGTCGAGGGCCTCGCCGCTCACAATTATCATTTACGCCAGGCAAACGCCGAGCATCTGCCGTTCCAAGACGACAGTTTTGATATCGTATACTCTTGGGGCGTCCTGCATCACTCGCCCGATACACAAAAAACTCTCGAAGAAGCATTCCGTGTGCTGAAACCTGGCGGGCAGATGCGGATCATGATTTATCATCGCAGATCGTGGACCGCGCTTTTCTACTGGCTAAGGTTTGCGGTTTTGAGGGGCCGTCCGTTCCGCACCTTCTCCGAAGTGCTGGCGTCTCACATGGAAAGCCCAGGAACCAAGGCCTATACCGTCCGCGAGGCATCAGAAATGCTGCAGCGAGCCGGATTTGCCCCCTTTTCGATCAAGCCGCATCTCTACCATGGCGATTTCCTCGATTTTAAGTTGCGAGAGAGCCGTGACACTTTCGTGAACCGGCTGGGACAGCGCTTGGCCCCAAGGTCCCTCATTCGAGCCCTGGGGCACCGCTTTGGCGGCATGCTCTTGATCGAAGCGGACAAGCCTCATTTATAAGCACTGCGCTAGACAGCAGTCTACGTCCGCTATCTGCCGTCCGATACAAGCCGCTTTAAGCTTCTTCCGGGACATCGCCACCGCAAGGCGCGGGAGCGGCACCGAGCAGTCCGCTGCATGAATCCCATGGACACTTCCCGCTCGCCTGCGGCCACCCGCCGCGGTTTGCCCTACGCCGGCTGAAACCCGGTCGTTGTCGCCCTAGGTGGGCGGTGCGAGCCGCGGCCCGGCGTGGCGGCATAGACGCCGCCAAGCGGGGCCGGCGCCGGTTTCCGCGTCCGCCGGCGGGGCCTCGCCTTCCACCAGCAACTCGGAGGCCAAGCAATGACGAATGCCGCCGTCGGCATGCCCTGCCCTGTTTGTCGGGTGCCACTCGTGATGAGCGAACGGCAGGGCGTGGAGATCGACTACTGCCCGCAGTGCCGCGGCGTATGGCTCGACAGAGGCGAGCTCGACAAGATCATCGAGCGCAGCGCCAGAGAGGCCCCAGCTCCTGCCGCCCACCCGGTCCACACGCGAGCCTACGATCCGGGCTACGCGTACTCCCACGGATACGGGAAGCGGAAAAAGTCGTTCCTCGAGGAGCTGTTCGACTGACGGACCGGAGGTGACATCGGAGGCCTCCGACCGGATTGAGGTGCTCGGCCAGGGCGACGCTGTGCGCCGCTCCCAATCCTGCATCATGCTGGGCGGCATCCGGATGGCGATCTGTATAATCTCCAGGGCTTTGTGATCGGCCCCGCGCCTGCAGCGGTCTTCGCAGCCTCTGGCGTGATCCTCGACCTGCTCTGCCTCTAACCCCCCGGGCAGATTCCGCCGACTGCCCGAGTTCCGCCTACCGCCCGAGCCCCGCCTCGCGAAAAACCTCCCGGATGCGCTTGATCGAGGCCGGTGAGCCGTCCGTCTCCCAATCGAACGGAATCAGGTTGAGATTCTCCCAGGGCGGCAGCAGCTCCGGGTCGGGGGACTTCACGCCGGGCCGGCCGAAAAACAGGAGGCTACCGGCGTCCATGACCGTCTGCGCACCCCGGGCGCTGCGGACGAAGTCGATGAACAGCCTGGCGGTCGCCGGGTGCGGCGCGCTTTTCAGGATCGCCGGTGCAAACGGCAGCAGGACCACCCCCTCCTGCGGGTAAATCAGCCTCACCTTGATGTTGCGTTTCAGGAGAATGGTCGCGTCCTTGGCGTAGTTGAACAGCGTCACCGGAAACTCGCCGGAGCCGACCCAGTCGCGCGCCTGCGCGGTCTGCGCGTAAAGGACGGGCTGCACGTTCCGGGCGAGGTCATGGAACCATTTCTCGCCCAGCACTTTGGCGATGCCCACGCCGGTCGGCGCCGAGGACGTGGACTTCACCATGTCGGAGATGGACACGAGGCCCTTCAGCCGCGGGTCGGTGAAATCCTTCCAGCTCGTCGGCGCAAAGCCCTTGACCCCGCGCGCCTCAAGCGCCGCAGGATTGTAGAGCGGACTGAACGTGTAGGCGTCCGACACCCAATAGCCGTCCATCGACAGGCGCGCCTGGTGCGAAAGGGTGTAGGCCGCGTAGTGCGGCGAACTGTAGTGCATCAGCTCGCCGCGCATGAGCAGGTCCTTGTACCAGGGCCAGGCGATGGTCCAGACCACGTCGAAACTATTGCGCTTGGCGCGCAGGAGCTGCTCGACGCGGGTGACGAGTTCTCCCGTGTGGGCGTAGGTGTATTCGGCGCTCAATTCATCGAGGCCGTAATAGCGCTTGAATTCCGCGAGGATCTTCCGGCCCTGTTCCGGCAGGATCATCACGCCGATCCAGGAGAAGTGTCTCTCCTTGCGGGCGTCCTCGATCAGCGCCTCGACCCGGGCGCGTTCCGCCGCATCGTTGATGTCCGCAAGGACGGGGGGCGTCCGCTCCTGCGCGGCGGCCGTCGTCGCAAGACAAAGGCAAACACCGGCGGCGGCGGCCAGTCCCGACCAGCCTCGCATGCGCGTCTCCCCCCTCCCCTGCGGGCCGTTCTTCGTCCGCCCTCTCGCTCCGCAGGCGCCTCACATTAAGGCCTTTCTTTCGATGGAGCGAATCGGCGGTTCCCGCGGCCGGGGACTTCTGAGTCCTCGGTCCCGATTCGTTGAGCCGGCGGATCGCGATGGGGGATATCGCTTTCGCGCGATATTCGCGCGGAGAGCACGGCGCTCCATCGAAGTGTTTCCGTCCGCGAAAGGCGGAACCGGTCCGTTGCGCGCGTCCGTTCCCTCCTCGCCCTTTCGAGGCGCTCATCCCTCGACCAAAGACGGCCGGGACGACGTGCACACCCCGGGCGGGCGGCGCCGCGCAGCCCGGCTACGACGGCGAGACGCCTGAGCGGCCCCATGCCGAGCCCGGCGAGGATGTCGAGGCGCGACCGTTCGGTCGCCCAGCGCTGGGCAGGGTCAGTCTCGGCCGTTCGTGTGCACGCCGGCCCTGCTCGGCAAGCGGCGCGATAAAGTCGCTCCGTACGGATGGACCTTTAGGGATGGGCGCTCATCGTGGAAGCGCGCCCATCGCGGGCGCGTCCCCCCCCCGAAGGCGCTCCCGGCGCCAAGCATCGCCAATGAAAGACGAGGCTTAGGCCGCTGCCCCGTTCTGTGCAAGCCGGCGGCGCACCGATCTCGCTACCTCGAGTCCGAACACGGCTCCCAGTGCGACAACGACGCCGATCACAAGGCACAGAGCGAATGCCATGGAACGGGTGAGCCCCACCGGTTCGCGCGACCGGAGCGCAAGCGATCTGATCTGTGTTTCACGCAAATTCGCCAGTTGCCGGGCAATGGCGCGTTCCGCGGCCTCCCTTTCGCGAATCTGCCAGTTTGCCTCGTTGAGCTCCTGAACGAGCTTTTGGCGGGCATTCTCATATTCGCGAACAGCATTCTGCTTTTCGACGGATGCCATCGCCAACTCGCGATCGAGACCATCCAGTTCGCGCGGTATGCCGACCTGAAGGCGCTCCTCCAGCGTTGCGAGTCGATTCCGATAGTGCTGAATCTCGTTTCCGATGATCAGGATGGTCATGGCACGGGCGGCGTCGCTCCCCTCGTGAATCGGCGCGGCCTGCCTCTCCTCGGCGTGCGAGATGGTGCGAAACACCCCCTGGATCTGCTCCTGAAGCAGGCGCGCGCCGTCCTCGAGCCGCTTGCGGCGCGTCTCGATCCCACGAACGGTGGCGTCCAGATTACGCAATCTCTCGGCGTGACGTTGAGACAATTGCTCCATACGGAAAGTCAATTCCCGTACGTCCGCCCTCGCCTGTTCCGTCCTGGCATGCGCATTCTGCAGCCGGCGCTCAAGCTCTTCCTTCTCGAGCTGGGCCATGCGCGCGTGATCCTTCTGCAACAAAGAGAAGACGGCTTCGTGCATACGGCGGGTGCGCTCGTATTCGTCTTCGCGCGCTCTGCTCGAAAGGACGATCATGCCGGGCGCCCGCGGCCGCACGGCGGCCTTGAGCTCGGGCGGGCGAGCGTCCCCCGCTTGGCCGGCGCGCAGGGTCTCCTGGTGCATAACGTCCGGGATATAGAGGTTCTCGAGCTTCGCGAGCGACAGATCCTCACGCTCCAGAAGCTCAGGATTGGCGGCGTTTGTGACGCGCGACCCGATTTCGATGATGGTCGAATACTCGTATTTGGGCGACTTCGAAAAGAAAGTCACACCTCCGATCACCGCGCTCGCGAGGACAATGGACAGGACCAGGCGCCAGTGACTGGCGATCGCGGCCAGGATTTCGATCAAGCCGAATTCGGCGCCGTCGGCAGCAGGGCTCTTGCCGTCAGATCCATTCGAGCCAGGCAAAATCTTTTCGTGCTGCATCCCAAGCTCCACCTGCACGCCACCATGCTGCGCAATGGCGCCTTAACAGAACTACCAAACCAATCGTTCAACCTTCAGCAAGCCAATTGTTCAAGTCAATCCGGATGATGCATGCGGGTACCGCCGGCCACAATCCGCGTGCCGCGAGCAGTCACGCGCAAATTGCACCGCCTGCGACCTGCAAGGGCCGGATGATGAGCCTCAGAATTGCCGGGAGTCGAGCGGCCTGTCGCGTCCAAACGAGCCTTTGCGACTTGAGCCCGACGCCGTAGCTCGGCGAGATCAGGCACGGTTCGGCGCGGACCGTCCAGCCGTCGCGCGCCTCGAACGCAATCTCAAAATCTCGGCCCGCCGAGCGCAGCGTACAGCCGCCGTCGCCCGTTTCGAGCGACACCCCTGGCGCGAGGTGCAGCGGAATCGTCACGGTGTGCTCGCCCTCCCCCTCCACGCGATCGACGATTTCCAACGCCCGCGTGCGCTTGTCGAACCTGATCGTCCGCTCGACCGCGATGCCCAGCCGTTCGTAGCCGCGGTGGCGGCCGACGAAGACGTCCTCCGTGTCCGTGCTCCGCCAAACGAGGAGCGTGGGACGCGCATCGTCTTCGAGCGCCCACAGGTTGGCGGGGTCGAACCGGTTGATCTCCTGCCTGTCGACTTGGGGCGTATTGTGGCAGGCGGTCGCGCGGAAGCGGTTTCGCGTATCGAAGGAGGCCGTGTAGACATACGACCCGGAGTCGACGATCAACGGCGCGCCTTCCAGCCACGCCTCGAACGACAGCGCGTCGTTATGGCCGTGCCCGCCGCGCCCGGCCAGGCCCACCGGACCGCAATCGATGAAGACGTGCGTGCCGCCGTCGCGCATGACGTAGCAGCCGCCGTCCGGGAACGCGCGCGAGCCCGGGGCCGCGACCGGAACGGTCGGCAGAGCGCGCGCCCGCTCCGGGCCGAACGTCCAGAGCAGCTCCGAGCGGCCGCCGCCGAACCAGTCGGCAAGCTGTCGGTCCGCGAAGGCCAGAGCGACCATGCCCAGGAGATACCGATGATCGCCGACCGGCTGGCCGCCGAACGGCAAAACGCGTCCGTCATCGGCATCGCCCCACAACGGACTGCTCCCGTCCGCGCGCGCATAGGCCGCCGTGAAGCGCGCCATGCGCCGCAGCCGCTCGGCATAGGCCGGCGGCACGTCCTTCCCCAGCGCCAGGCGGTAGAGAGCCGGCCACAGAAACAGCTCGCACACCAGCCGATGATAGGCGCAAGACGCTTCGTAATCGACGCCGTCCGGAAACACCTGGCGTTCGATCTCGGCACAAAGACCGGCCCAGGCCTTGGCCGCCCAGCGCGGCGCCGCCCCGACGTTTCCGAAGAAAAGCCCGGCAAAGACCAGCCCGGCCAGATCGGCCGTGTAATGGTTTCCGTTGATATCCGCCTTCTCGATGTGCCTGCGCGTGAAATCGCCGTGCAGGTACAGACAGGACAGGAAGCGAAGGCGGAACGCTTCGTCGGCCCAGGCGCGGCTGCGCGCGAACACATGGAAGAACCACGTCCATGTGAAGATGCGCATTGCCGCTTCCATCGTGCACGACCAGTTCACGCTGTAGGCGAGCGGGTTTGCCTGCATCCACTCTTCGAGCAGGTCGCGCACGGCCGCCGCATACCGTTCGTCGCCGGACAGGAGATAGCCTTGGCCTGCGGGGATCAGCCATTGCAGGCGCGAGATTTCCCACGGCACTTTGACGTCGCTCGGTCGCTCACGATTAACGTAGTCGATCGCGCGGGCGAACGCGCACGGCCATCCCATTCCGGTCTTGTAATCCCGCGACCAGTCGACCGGCGTTCCGAGCGAGACGGGGCCGCTGCCCAACAAATCGACGGTCCGGCTCACGGCGCGTTCCGCCGCGGCGAAAATACGGGCACTCTCGCCCGGCTCGATCGCGTCCACCGCGCCAACGCTCATCGGGGCCGTCGTCGCCGGGAAGGCCCGATCGGCAAGCCGTGTCCACAACTCGTCGACGCTCGAGGCTTTCGCCAGCGCGAGCAGCCGCCTGCGGTCGAGCCGGCGCGCGCGGCGCGGCGCGAGCCAGCGGTCCAACTCGCACTCCGCCTCGCGCAGGGCGCGGTCGAGAATATAGGCTGGGCGCTTGCGCGCGAGGCGTCGCGCCCGCGCAACGACGGACGTCAGCGACATGGCCGCGTTCAGTAGGCACCCACCTGCTTGCGATCAACCCAGAAATCGTACCAGGCCGTCGTGTTGTAGAGACTCCAGATGAACAGGCTGCAGTCGGCGCGGCCGCTCATGTGCCAGTCGAACAGCTTGTCGATGTAGGCGCGGTTGAAGAACCCGCGCTGCATCAGCCCGGACGCGCGCATGGACGCATGGACGGCCCGGCCGAAATCGCTGCGCAGCCAGTCGCCCATCGGAGCCGCGAAGCCCATCTTCTTGCGGTAGATGATCTCGTGCGGAAGCAGTTCTTCCACCGCCTTCTTCAACAGGTATTTCGCCTCGCCGCCCTTCGTCTTCCAGCGCTCCGGAATGTCCATGGTGAACTCGACCAGATGGTGGTCCAGGAACGGCACCCTGGCCTCGAGCGACACGGACATGCCGATCTTATCGACGCGCATGAGCAGGAGCTCGGGAAGGCGCAGGCGGAATTCGCTGTAGATCATGCGCGTCAGCGCGTCCTGGCCGGGGTGGTCCCTGTCCAGGGGACCGAAATAGCTCCGCATCACGTTGAAGGTGTCGGGCTCGAGATAGCTCGGGTCCAGAATGCCGGCATCAAGCGCAATCGAATGGTCGGGCGGCGCGCCGAGCGCGGTGCGGTCGACGAGCCTCTCCTTGGCCGTATCGTGAAACGCCATGGCACCGGACCAGAAATGCTCGCGGTCGCGCGCCGCGCGATCCACGATGTCCGCATAGGCCGGAAGGCGCGGATGCAAATTGGAAGCGAGCTTGGCGGCGCCGGCAATCAGGCTCTGGACCGGCTTCGGCAGGAACTTGCGAAAAGGCTTCCAGTATTGATGGTAAAGCTTCAGATACCCCATGTAGCTCGCGTAGCCGCAGAACTGCTCGTCGGACCCTTCCCCGACCTGGATCACCTTCATGCCGCTGTCGTGCGCGAGCTTGGAGACGAAATAGAGCGGGATGCAGACCCAGTCCGCGATCGGTTCATCCTGGTGGTAGATCATCTTCTCCAGATAATCGATCATATCCTTCTTCTGGATGACGATCTCATGGTGGTTGGTCTTGAACCGCTTCGCGATCGTACGGGCGTGCTCGAATTCGTTGAGGTGCCGATGGTCGCCGAAGCCCACGGTGAAGGTTTCCACCGGATGCGGCGAAAACTCGCTCATCAGCGCAACATTGGTGGAGGAGTCGATGCCGCCGGAGAGGAAGACGCCGAGAGGCACGTCCGACATCATCCGCTTCTCGACGCCGGCCCGCAGCCGCTCGCGGATGCCGCGGATGTAGAACTCCTCGAGCGCCTTTTCGGACAGGTTCGCCGTCTCCGCCGGATCGATGCCGCGGCCCGGAACGGCGTCCCAATAACGCCGCATGCGCACGGCCCCCGTGCGGTCGATCGTGAGGCTGCAGCCCGCCGGCAGCTTGTAGACCCCGCGCATCATGGTGAGCGGGGCCGGCGCGGTGAGGAACGACAGATAGTGATAGAGCGCGTAGGGGTCGATGTCGGGCACGAAGTCGGGGTGCGCGACGATGCCCTTCATCTCCGACGCGAACAGGAGCTGGCCGTTCGTGAAGGAGAAATAGAGCGGCTTGACGCCGATCCGATCGCGCGCGAGCGAGAGCGAGCGGCTGCGGTCGTCCCAGATCGCGAAGGCATAGTCGCCCTCGATCCGCTGCAACAGGCCATCGAGTCCCCACTCTTCGTAGCCGTGGACGAGCACTTCGGTGTCCGAGTGGTCGGTCCGGAACCGGTGACCGGCGGCCATCAGCTCAGGCCTGAGCTTCGCGTGATTGTAGATCTCGCCGTTGAAGGTGATGATCACCCGGCCGTCCTCATTGCGCATGGGCTGGGCGGCCAGGGGATTGAGGTCGATGATGGAGAGACGCCGATGGCCGAAACCCACCTTGCGGTCGTCGGAAATCCAGCAGTCGGCGCCGTCCGGGCCGCGGTGGGTCATCGTGTCGCGCATGCGCGCGAGCACGTTGGAGTTCACTTGGCCGTGGCCGTTGAGGGAAAGAATCCCGACGATGC